>CAJXMR010000208.1 GCA_913056305.1 uncultured Ralstonia sp. | reverse complement strand
CGGCAAAGATCGGGTTAATCAGCAGCGGCACGTGGCCGAAGATGTCGTGGAAGCAGTCCGGCTCTTGTAGGTAGTCGAGCTGGTCCGGACGGCGCATCCACCAGCTGGCCGGGAAGCGGCGGTTGGCGAGGTGGTCGAAGAAGACCTCGTCCGGCACCAGGCCCGGCACGGCGACGATCTGCCAGCCGGTGGCGCGCATCAGCGTCTCGTTGAGCTGGTCGAACGACGGCACGGCGTCGCGGCTCATGCCCAGCGTCGACAGGCCTTGCAGGAATTCATCGCAGACGCGGCCCGGGAGCAGCGCTTCCTGGCGGTCGTACAGCGTGCGCCAGGTGGCGTGGTCGGCCGTGGTGTAGCGGTGCACCGGCTGCGCCATGGTGAAGTCCGCGCGCAGCGTCTGGCCGTCCAGGCCTTCGGCGAACTGTTCTTTCAGCTTGTCGGTCAGGGTGCCGGTAAAACCGGCAGGAGCCGCGTTTGAGGACGCGTCGGGGGCGGTGGTTGCGATGGCCATGGTGATGTTGGGCTCGAATGCAATCGGAATGCGGCCAGTGTATTGGGGAGGCCACGCGGATTGGCCGCAAAACCAGCGCCGATCGCACGTCGTTTGCGGAATTCATGCAAAATCCGCTCTATCAATGCTGGAGATGTGCATGATTTCCTTGGATACCTTCGATCTGGCCCTGCTGGCGGCCCTCCAGCGCGATGGCCGCGCGACCCATCAGCAGCTTTCCGAGCAGGTGCACTTGTCGGCCAGCCAGGTTGGGCGGCGCCTGGCGCGGCTCGAATCCGAAGGGGTGATTGAGGGGTATCGCGTGGTGCTGTCGCCGACCGGGCTGGGGCTGGGTGTGACGGTGTTCGCCAGTGTCAAGCTCGCGCACCATGGCGACGCCATCGTCGAGCGCTTCCGCGAGGAAATCATGCTGCTCGACGCGGTACAGGAGTGCTACTCCGTGGCGGGGGATGCGGACTACATGCTGCGTGTGGTGGTGGCGGACTTGCCGGCGCTGTCGGAGTTCGTCATGCGCAAGCTGATGCGCGTGCCGGGGGTGGACAACGTGCGTTCCAATATTGTGCTGACCGCCCTGAAGCGGGATGGCGCGCTGCCGCTATCCCACCTTGGTGGGTAGGCATTCGGACTTCGGGCGCCTTGCGCCCGGGTGGCTGACGTGTCACGCTGCACAGGTATTTGACGGGGAGACAACGATGGTCGAAGGACACACCACGCAGCCGGCGCCTGCGCCGGCGCATCGCACTGGCGGCTACGGCATGCCGTTGCGCCTGCGCGCGTGGTGGGTGGCCGCGGCGGTGGCGGGGGTCACCTACGGCGGCATGCTGACCATGGTGGCGGTGGAGGTGCCGCCCGGCACGCCGTTGGCCGGGCGCATCGTCGCGCAGCCGCTGTGGAAGATGTTGATGGCGCTGCTGCTGGCACGCGCGGCGTCACTGCATGAGGTGCCGCGCGAGCGCCGCTGGCTGGTGGGTGCGCTGTTGTTCTCCGCACTGGGCGATCTGTGGCTGGCGCTGCCGGGCCTGAAGATCTCCTTCATGGCCGGCCTCGGCTCGTTCCTGCTGGCGCATCTGTGCTACCTGCGCGTGCTGGTGTCGCTGCGTGGCGAATCCTCGCCGCTGCGGCTGATCGCGGTGGGCGCGATGCTCGGGGTGGCAGCGGGCATGCTGGTGTGGTACTGGCCGGGCCTGGGCGAACTCAAGGGGCCGGTCATCGCCTACATGACCGTGCTCTCGGCGATGGTGTGCGCGGCCTTGCTGGCACGCCTGCCGGGGCCGCTCACCGTGTGGGGCGCGCTGGCCTTCGCCGCCTCCGACGCGATGATCGGCATCAGCGTCTTCGTGTTCCCGTTCACCGACCACGAGCTGGCGATTTGGTGGAGCTATGCCGCCGCCCAGCTGTTGATCACCGCCGGCCTGCTGACGCGGCGCGCGCCACCCCAGCCGCGACACGCGGTGCCCGCGCAGGCGCCGGCTGCGGCCTGATCGATTCCCCCCCCCCGTTTCCCGTTCTCCTCCATCCCCTGAGCGGAGGCACCATGCTGCAGACCTTCGATGCGGCCGCGACAGCGGCGCGCCTGCCTTATGCCGCGCTGGCCGACGCCATCGCCCAGGTGTTGCGTGACGCGCGCGCCGGCCGTGCCCGGGCTCCCGCGCGGTTGGTCATGCCGGTGCCGGGCCCGGGGAGCCTGCTGCTCATGCCGGCCTGCAATGCCGACATCGCCATCACCAAGATGATCACCGTGCATCCGCACAACGCTTCGCACGGGCTGCCCGCCATCCACGGCGAGGTGGTGGTGATGGACGCCCAGACCGGCGTGCGCCGCCTGCTGCTCGACGGTCCGACGGTCACGGCGCATCGCACCGCGGCGGTGTCGCTGCTGGCCGCTCGCCTGCTGGCGCCGCAGCCGGCAGGCGATCTGCTGCTGATCGGTGCCGGCGCGCAGGCGCGGGCGCACCTGGAGGCCTTCCGCATCGGGCTCGGCACGCGGCGCGTCACCATCATCGCGCGCACCCTCGACAGCGCCGAGGCATTGGCCGCCCACGCCCGCCGGCTGGGGATGGAGGCTGCCGCGCTGGCCGGCGGCAATGCATCCGGTGTGGCCGAAGCCGCGCGCACGGTGCTGCCGGACCGGCCGCTGGTGATTACCGCCACGCCGTCCACCGAGCCGGTGCTGCCCGATCTGGCCGAGCTGGGCGCTTCCGCCACCGGCTACCGCTGGGGTCCGCGGCATTTCATTGCCGCCGTCGGCGCCTTCCGGCCCGACATGGCCGAGTTGCCGCCACGCCTGTGCGTGCAAGCGGCGGCATCCGACCGGCTCTTTGCCGACACCCTGGTCGACCTGGAGGTCGAGGCCGGCGACCTGCTGCAGGCCGGCGTGCCGTGGTCGCGCGTGCGGCCACTGCAGCAGTGCATCGACGTCGCGCCCGATGCCATCCCGCCCGCGGCGGCAGCCGTGCCGGTGGTTTTCAAGAGCGTGGGCAGCGCCTTGTGGGACCTTGCGGCCTGCGTGCTGGCGCTCTCAAAGGTCAAACCTGTTTAAAAACACAACGCTTGACGAAGATCACCGCCAGAACTGTGTTTTTCGTGCCGCTTGTAACAGGAAACCTCTAGGAAAAGGGTTCTAGCCAAGGCAATCAGGCGGGATAATGGCCGTCCCTCCGCCAGGGAGGAGACTTAAAACGCACGCGCAACGTTTGCGCTGAAAGCGTTTCATACAGGAGCACAGCAGACATGACCTATAAGAAAGCACTGGCGGTCGCCGCCGGGATGATTCTCTCCGCCGCTGCCCACGCCCAAAGCGCGGGTAGCAACGTTGTGAGCCTGGGCTGGTTCCACATCGCCCCGAACAGCTCGAGCGATCCGCTGTTCGTCAAGAGCGTCGGCCCCATGCCCATCAATGCTCCGGTGGCAGGCACCGGCGCCAAGATCACTGACGGCGATACGCTGGGCCTCGCCTTCACGCACTTCTTCACCGACAACCTTGCCGCTGAATTCGCCGGCGGCATCCCGCCGACGCACAAGATCAACGGCACGGGCACGTTCGGCGGCTTTGGCGAGCTTGGCACCGCCAAGCAGTGGAGCCCGACCATCCTGGTCAAGTGGTACTTCGGCGGCGCCGAGACCGCACTGCGCCCGTACGTGGGCCTGGGCGTGAACTACACGTGGTTCACCGATGCGAAGATCACCAACGGCGCCTTCCAGACCATGGTGCTGGGCCGCGGCACGCCGGGCAGCTCGAGCTCGGTGTCGACCGACAGCTCGTGGAACCCGGTGGTCAACGCCGGTGTGACGTATGCCTTCAACCGCAACTGGCTGGTCGGCCTGTCGGTGTCGTACCTGCCGCTCAAGACCACCGCCTCGATCGACACCACGCTGGCCAACGGCGTGCATATCCAGAGCGAAGCGAAGATCAAGATCAACCCGGTCGTGACCTTCCTGACCGTCGGCTACCGCTTCTAAGCGAAGCCATCGGCCACAAAAAAGGCGTGCCATCGCGGCACGCCTTTTTGTTTGTCAGCACCAACTTAGGCGAAGGCCTTGACCGGGTAACCGGCCTCCTCGATGGCGGCCTTGAGCACGTCAGCGCCGGCGCCGCTTTGCACGACGACGGTCTGGCGGGACAGATCGACCTGCACCTGAGCGCCGGCGTCGACCTTCTGCACGGCGCGGGTGACGGCGGCGACGCAATGGCCGCAGCTCATGCCTTCAACGGAAAACGTGGTCATTCGAGACTCCGAAAGCGAGGGGGGGGAAGGGAACACGGTTTGCAGTATGAACCTTCCCACCATGGGAAGCGCAAGTGTAAGATGAGGCTTGACCTTACCAACATGGGAAGGTCCAGGCTGCTGCCATCTTCCACGAATCTGTCCTTGCCATGACTGCCGCCGCGCTTGCCGACGCCCCATCGCTCGATCTGGAAATCAGCGGGATGACCTGCGCCGCCTGTGCCGGCCGGGTTGAACGCGCGCTGCGTGCCGTGCCCGGTGTGACCGAGGCCAGCGTCAACCTCGCCACCGAACGCGCCCGCGTGCAGGGTGCGGCGGCGGGAGACCTCCTGGTCGCTGCCGTGGAGGCCGCTGGCTATGACGCGCGCCTCGCTTCGGAGGCGCATGCCGCGCCGGCTGTTCCTGAACCCAGCTTCTGGGACGGTGCCGGCCCGGTGTGGATGGCTGCAGGGTTATCCGTGCCGCTGGTGGTGCCGATGGTCGCCGGCTGGCTCGGCATTGAATGGATGCTGCCGGCCTGGGTGCAATGGCTGCTGGCGACGCCGGTGCAGTTCGTCATCGGCGCGCGGTTCTACAAGTCGGGTTGGAAGGCGCTGCGCGCGGGTGCCGGCAACATGGACCTGCTGGTCGCACTCGGGACGTCGGCGGCCTATGGCCTGTCGCTGTGGCTGTGGTGGCGTGCGGGCGCCGATGGCATGCCGCACCTGTATTTCGAGAGCGCCGCCGTGGTCATCACGCTGGTGCGGCTGGGCAAGTGGCTGGAAGCACGCGCCAAGCGACAGACCGCGCAGGCCATCCGCGCGCTGCAGGCGTTACGGCCCGAGACCGCCCGGGTGCGCGGCGCGGATGGCACCTTGCGCGACATCCCCATCGCCCGGGTGCGGGTGGGCGACCTGGTGTCGGTGCGCGCGGGCGAGCGCATCCCCGTCGACGGCACGGTGGCCGAGGGTGCCAGCCACGTCGACCAATCAATGCTGACCGGCGAAAGCCTGCCTGTGCCCAAGCGTGAGGGCGACCATGTCACCGCCGGCGCCATCGCCACCGACGGCGTGCTGCTGGTGCACACCACGGCCATCGGCGCGGACACCATGCTCTCGCGCATCATCCGACTGGTCGAAGACGCGCAGGCCGCCAAGCCGCCGATCCAGCAACTGGTGGACCGCGTAAGCGCCATCTTCGTACCGGCCGTGCTGGTGGCGGCGCTGCTCACCCTGGCCGGCTGGGCGATCGCCGGGGCGGGGTGGGAGGCCGCCATCGTCAACGCGGTGGCGGTGCTGGTGATCGCCTGCCCGTGCGCGCTGGGGCTGGCCACGCCGTCGGCCATCATGGCGGGCACCGGCGCGGGCGCGCGGCGCGGCATCCTGATTGCCGATGCACAGGCGCTCGAGCGGGCGCAGCAGGTGGATTTCGTCGTGTTCGACAAGACCGGCACGCTCACCGTCGGCCAGCCGCGCGTGGTGGCGGTGGAGGCCGCTCCGGGCATCGACGCTGGCCAACTGCTCGACCAGCTTGCCGCGCTGCAGGCTGAGAACACCCATCCGCTGGCACAGGCCACGCGCGACTATGTGGCGGTACAAGGCCGCACCGTCATGCCTGCGCAAGCGCCCGAGGTGCTGGCCGGGCGCGGCACGCGCGGCCTCGTGGACGGCACCGCGCTGTGCCTCGGCAATGCGCGCTGGATGGATGAACTGCACCTCGATCGCAGCGCACTGCAGGCGCGTGCCGAGGCATTGGAAGCACAAGGCAACACCGTCTCGTGGCTCGCGCAAGGCGGGCAGGGCGGGGTTCATCTGCTGGGCCTGATCGCCTTTGGTGATGCGCTCAAGCCGGGCGCGCGGGAAGCTGTGGACGCACTGCGCCAGCGCGGCATCCGCACCGCGCTGGTCACGGGCGACAACGCCGGCGCCGCGCGCAGCGTCGCCGAGGCGCTAGGCATCGACGAGGTGGCCGCGCAGGTGCTGCCGCAGGACAAGGCTGCACGCGTGGCCGCGTGGCAGCAGCGCGGCCATGTGATGGCGATGGTCGGTGATGGCATCAACGATGCACCCGCGCTGGCCGCCGCCGACGTCGGCATCGCCATGGCCACCGGCACCGACGTCGCCATGCAGGCCGCCGGCATCACGCTCATGCGTGGCGAGCCGCGTTTGGTGGCGGCCGCGCTGG
This sequence comes from uncultured Ralstonia sp., assembly GCA_913056305.1. Classification (GTDB taxonomy): domain Bacteria; phylum Pseudomonadota; class Gammaproteobacteria; order Burkholderiales; family Burkholderiaceae; genus Ralstonia. The sequence goes on along the minus strand of CAJXMR010000208.1, from coordinate 1,739 downwards.
ACCTGTCGGCGCGCACGGTCGCCAAGATCCGCCAGAACCTGTTCTGGGCCTTCGTCTACAACGTGGTGGGGATTCCGCTGGCGGCGTTCGGCTTGCTCTCGCCCACCTTTGCCGGCGCGGCGATGGCGTTCTCCAGCGTGAGCGTCGTCACCAACGCGCTGATGCTGCGGCGCTGGCGTCCGCGGTGGGAAGCCGCCAGCGCCATCGCCCCCCAGGCAGGAGAGGGCGCATGACCCGCACTGATCTGAACGCCAACCAGGGCCCCGTCAATATCGGCGAAGCGGCCAAGACGAGCGGCGTGACCGCCAAGATGATCCGCTACTACGAGAGCATCGGCCTGCTGCCGCCCAGCCCGCGCACCGAGGGCAACTACCGCATGTACGACGCACGCGCGGTGCATGTGCTGCGCTTCATCCACCGGTCGCGCTCGCTGGGGTTCTCGCTGGAGGAGATCCGCACGCTGCTCTCGCTCTGGCACGACCGCGCGCGTGCCAGCGCCGACGTGAAGTCCATCACGCTGCGCCATGTGGCCGATCTCGATGCGCGCATCCGCGAGCTGCAGGGCATGCGCGACACGCTCCTGACGTTGGCCGACGCGTGCCATGGAGATGACCGGCCCGACTGTCCGATCCTGGAGGGCGTGGCAGGGGATCAGGCCACCTGTTGCGGCGCGTCGGACGAGGGGGCGCCAACGCCAGACTGATTCCTCCAATGCAGCAGGCGGCGTCTATGCCACAATCTGGCAACCCAAAGAGGAGACGACGCCCATGACGCAAGCCCCCGCCGTGGCTGGCGCGCTGGAGACACGCCAGCGCATGAAGGATGGCACCGAGCTGTTCGTCCGCACTTGGCTTCCGGCCCCGGAAGCGGGTGTGTCCCGCGGCACCGTCATCCTCGTGCACGGCATGGCCGAGCACTGCGGGCGCTACCCGCATGTGGCGAAGGTGCTGACCGACCTCGGCCTGCGCGTACGAGCCTTCGACCTGCGCGGCCACGGCAAGAGCGGCGGCCCGCGCATGGCGCTCGACGCGCCGGACAACTACCTCACCGACCTCGCAGAAATCCTCGACGCTGCCGTCGCCGAATGGAGCGAGATGCCGTTCGTGCTTGGGCACAGCATGGGCGGGCTGATCGTCGCGCGCTTTGCAACCGCGCGCATCCGGCCGGTGCGCGGCGTGCTGCTGTCATCGCCGGCGCTGCGGGTCAAGCTGCCGCCCGGCACGGGCATCGTGCGCGGCATTCTCTCTGCGATCGCGCCCAAGTTGCCGGTGCCCAATCCGGTGGACCCTGCCAAGCTGTCGCATGATCCGTCCATCGGCGCGGCGTATCGGGTGGACCCGCTGGTGCAGAAGACGATCAGTGCGTCGTTGCTGGAATTCATGCTTAATGCGATTACCCAGGCGCAGCAGGATGCCGCGCGGCTGGAGGCGCCTATGCTGCTGATGGCGGGTGGATCGGACACGATTGTCGATCCTTCCGGCAGCCGGGATTTCTATGCCAATGCGCCGGAAGATCTGCGCACGCTCGCTTGGTTTGAGAGCGGGTATCACGAGATCTTCAATGAGGCGCAGCCGATGCGGGGTGAGGTGTTTGGGAAGATGACGGAGTGGTTGGCTTCTCGGATTTGATGTGAGGTTGGCTTTGGGCTGGTGGTGCATCCCTTCTGTCATCCCCTGCCGGGGCTGACCTACTTTTCTTTGTCTTGCCAAAGAAAAGTAGGCAAAAGAAAGGCGCGCCGA
>CAJXMR010000207.1 GCA_913056305.1 uncultured Ralstonia sp. | reverse complement strand
TCTACCACGGCTACTTCGACATCGGTATCGCTGTCGGCTCGCCGCGCGGCCTGGTGGTGCCTATCCTGCGCAATGCCGACCAGATGAGCCTGGCCGACATCGAGAAGAAGATCGCTGAATACGGCGTGAAGGCCCGCGACGGCAAGCTGACGCTGGACGACCTGACCGGCGGTACGTTCTCGATCTCGAACGGCGGCACGTTCGGTTCGATGCTGTCGACCCCGATCATCAACCCGCCGCAATCGGCCATCCTGGGCGTGCACGCGACCAAGGACCGTGCCGTGGTGGAAAACGGCCAAGTCGTGGTGCGCCCGATGAACTACCTGGCCATGTCCTACGACCACCGCATCATCGACGGCCGCGAAGCCGTGCTGGGCCTGGTGGCGATGAAGGAAGCGCTGGAAGATCCCGCACGTCTGCTGCTGGATCTGTAATCCCCCGCGTTGATGACCTGCGACACTGCTGCCGCGCTGCGCGCGGCGGTGTCCGAATCGAGGATTTCTCATGAGCAAAGAATTTGACGTGCTGGTGATCGGCGCCGGCCCTGGCGGCTACATCGCCGCCATTCGTGCCGGCCAGCTGGGCCTGAACGTGGCCTGCTGCGAAGACAACGCCTACGACGACCCGAAGGGCGAGCCGCGCCTGGGTGGCACCTGCCTGAACGTCGGCTGCATTCCGTCCAAGGCGCTGCTGGCCTCGTCGGAAGAGTTCGAGAACGTGAACCACCACCTGGCCGATCACGGCATCACGGTGGAAGGCGCGAAGGTCGACGTTGCCAAGATGCTCAAGCGCAAGGACGACATCGTCGGCAAGATGACCAAGGGCATCGAGTTCCTGTTCCGCAAGAACAAGGTGACGCTGCTCAAGGGCCACGGCAAGTTCGTCGGTAAGACCGACGCCGGCTACCAAGTCGAGATCAACGGCCGCGCCGGCGCGGAAGTCGTGACCGCCAAGCACGTGATCATCGCCACCGGCTCGAAGGCCCGCCACCTGCCGGGCGTGCCGGTCGACAACGTGACCATCGCTGACAACGAAGGCGCGCTGAAGTTTGGCGAAGTGCCGAAGAAGCTGGGCGTGATCGGCGCCGGCGTGATCGGCCTGGAGCTGGGCTCGGTGTGGCGTCGCCTGGGTTCGGAAGTGACCATTCTCGAAGCGCTGCCGAGCTTCCTCGGCGCCGCCGATGAGTCGGTCGCCAAGGAAGCCAACAAGCTGCTGAACAAGCAGGGCCTGAACATCAAGGTTGGCGTGCAGGTGGGTGAGATCCAATCGAGCGACAAGGGTGTCAAGGTCAACTACACCGACGCTGCCGGCGCTGCCCAAGTGCTGGAATGCGACAAGCTGATCGTCTCGATCGGCCGCGTGCCGAACACCGACAACCTGGGCCTGGAAGCGGTTGGCCTGGCGACGGACCAGCGTGGCTTCATCGAGGTGGATGACCACTGCGCGACCAAGCTGCCGAACCTGTGGGCGATCGGCGACGTGGTGCGCGGCCCGATGCTGGCGCACAAGGCCGAAGACGAAGGCGTGGCCGTGGCCGAGCGCATCGTCGGCCAGAAGCCGCACATCGACTACAACTGCATTCCGTGGGTGATCTACACCTTCCCGGAAATCGCGTGGGTGGGCAAGACCGAGCAGCAGCTCAAGGCCGAGGGCCGCGAGATCAAGGCCGGCCAGTTCCCGTTCATGGCCAACGGCCGTGCACTGGGCATGGGCCACTCCGACGGCTTCGTCAAGGTCATCGCCGACGCGAAGACCGACGAGATCCTGGGCGTGCACATCGTGGCCGCCAACGCATCGGATCTGGTGGCGGAAGCCGTGGTGGCGATGGAGTTCAAGGCCGCGGCTGAAGACATCGGCCGCATCTGCCACCCGCACCCGTCGATGTCCGAAGTCATGCGCGAAGCCGCGCTGGCCGTCGACAAGCGTCAGCTCAATATGTAATCGCACGCCGTCAGGCGAGCACGATGCCCGGCGTATCCACAAGATTGCCGGGCATCGGTCCATTTGGGCCCGCAAACGGCGAGGCTCATCATCACCAAAGCAGCAGATGAACGTCCAGGAAACCTACCTGCAGGAGCTGAAGGCGCGCGGCTACCAGCCCGACGAGGCGCAGCAGCGCGCCGTCGACCGCCTGCAGCAGTGCTATGACGAATGGGTGGCCTACAAGGGGCGCCGCTCGAGTGCCTTGCGCAAGATGCTCGTGCACCCGGATCTGCCGCGCGGCGTGTACATGTGGGGCGGGGTGGGGCGCGGCAAATCGTTCCTGATGGACGCCTTCTACGCGTGCGTGCCGCTGGTGCGCAAGACACGCCTGCACTTCCACGAATTCATGCGCGAGGTGCATCGCCAGCTGGAAGAGCTGCGCGGCCGCGCCGATCCGCTCGACGAGCTGGCGCGCCGCATCGCCAAGCGGTATCGCCTGATCTGCTTTGACGAATTCCACGTCAGCGACGTTGCTGACGCGATGATCCTGCATCGCCTGCTCGATCAGCTCTTCGCCAACGGCGTGCAGTTCGTGATGACGTCCAACTACCGCCCGGATCTGCTGTATCCGGACGGCCTGCACCGCGACCGCGTGCTGCCCGCCATCGCGCTGCTGCAGGACAAGCTCGACATCCTCAACGTCGATGCCGGCATCGATTACCGCAAGCGCGCCATGGAGCAGGTGCAGGCGTATCACACGCCGCTGGGCGCCAAGGCCAACTCGGCGCTGCGTGACGCGTTCGTGGCGGTGGCGGAAGCGCCGGACGAATCGCCAGTGCTGCATATCGAGCATCGCGAGATCCGTGCACAACGTAAAGCCGGTGGCGTGGTGTGGTTCGATTTCGCCACGCTATGCGGCGGCCCGCGCTCGCAGAACGATTACCTGGAAATCGCCTCGCGCTTCCACACCGTCATCCTGGCCGATGTGCCGAAGATGACGCCGCGCATGGCCTCCGAAGCGCGCCGCTTCACGTGGCTGATCGACGTGTTCTATGACCACAAGGTCAAGCTGCTGATGTCGGCCGAGGTGCCCGCCGACGAGCTCTACGTCGAAGGCCAGATGGCCAACGAGTTCCACCGCACGGTGTCGCGCATCATCGAGATGCAGTCGCGCGAATACCTCGAGGCACCTCGCCGCGAGGTCGATACGAGCCTGACCTGATCCTGATTCTCGCGCTCAGCGGGGCAGGTGGTTGCGATGCGATGGTGTCGGCCGCGAAGATTGCAGGCTGGCGCCCAGGAAGTCCTGCATCAGCCCGCCCTCCGGCTTGTGCCCGGCGTTGCGGAACGCGCCTTCCACCAGGATCGGCGCGACATTGCTGACGTCGGTTTGCGCCGCAATGGCCACGTCTTCCGCAAAGCCGCGCTCGCACAGCTCACGGCCTGACACGGAATCGAGCAGCCACGCTTTCATCATGCCAGTCTGCGAGGCCTCGCGATAAATCGCGCGGGCGGCCAATGCCTCTGGCGATAGCGCGTGCGGCAGAAAGCCGGCGATGGTTTCCGACAGGTGGTGCACGATGGCGCCCGCCGCTAGCCAGTCTTCCAGGGCCGGGCGCAGGCTGCCGTCGGCCCAACGCTCACCCGAAGCCACCACCGCCACCCGACGTCCATGGCGTGACGCCGCCTCGGCAACGGCCCGCGCGTTGCGCAAACAGCCCGCAAACGTCGGCGTCGAGCCGGTGGCCAGCGCCAGCGTGGCGCCGTTGGGGGAGGGCAGGACCAGGCTGCTGCCCATCGGCAGGCTGCGCAGCGAGGCCGGCGAGAGCGTATAGCCCGGCTGGCTGCGGTTGGTGCCGGCCAGCATGGCACCCGCGCGGCGGGCGAAGGTTTCGGCACTGCCGTCGCGCCATGGATACGGGTAGATGCGCGCGCCGCGCCCCACCGCAATGTCCACGCACGTGCAGAACGACAGCACATCCACCACGATCACCACGTCGCAATGCGGTGCCAGCGCCGAAGCACCGTGCTCACCCCATTCGCAATGGACGTTGTACAGGCTGAATTCGGTTGCCACGGGACGCCCTCCTCGTTGCCCAGTCCAGCTATCACTATAGGCGTCATATTTTTTTGCGGGAGGGAAGGCGGCTGCCTAGAGTGGCTTGGAAGTCGCATATCCCGTCAAATTTTTATCGGCTGGCTTGACACGTATCAAGGGCCGCCAGAGCGATGCTCGCTAGCATCGCCTTCATAATGACGACGACCCTCGCCCCCATTCTTTCAGCCTCACCGGCTGCTGGCACGAGCTCGCCCATCGCGGCTAGCGGGGTGGGCGCATCGAACGTCACCTGCTATCACTGTGGATCGCAGCTGGATAGCGCCCACACACTGCGCGGCCAAGTCGCCGGCCAACCCCACGATTTCTGCTGCGCCGGCTGCCAGACCATTGCGCTGACGCTGCATGCCTCCGGCATGGGCCACGTCTATGACGGCCCGATTGCCTTTGCCCGGCCCATCGACGGCGAGGTGCGCGCCGAAGCCGAAACCGTGTGGGCGACCTACGACCTGCCGGTCATGCGCGAGCGCTTTGTCCGCACGCGCGCCGATGGCACGGAAGAGGTGTCCCTCGTGCTGTCGGGCATGCGCTGCGCCGCCTGCGTGTGGCTGATCGAACGCGCGTTGTCGCGCGTGCCCGGCATCCGCGAAGCCACCGTCAACTACGCCACCGAGCGCGCCCGCATCGTTTTCAACGCAGGGGCAGTGCGGCTCTCCGCCTTGTTCGCTGCGATTGCCGATGTGGGCTACGAGGCATGGCCGGATCAACCTTCGGTGCGCCGTGCCGCCGAGGCCCGCGAGCGGCGCAACCTGCTGATCCGCCTGGGCCTGGCCATGCTCGGCATGATGCAGGTGATGATGTACGCGTGGCCGGTCTACCTGCATGGCAGCAGCATCCCGGCCGATCAGACCACCCTGATGCAATGGGCGAGCCTGGTGCTGACGACGCCGGTGGTGCTGATCTCCGCCGGGCCGATTTTCCGCAGCGCGTGGCAACAGGTGCAGCATGCGCATGTCGGCATGGACGTGCCGGTCGCATTGGGCGTCGGCGCAGCGTTCGTCGCCAGCGTGATCGCCACCGTGCGCGGGCACGGCGAGACCTATTTCGACTCGGTGACGATGTTCGTCGCCTTCCTGCTGGCGGCACGTTATCTCGAACTGCGTGCGCGGCAGAGTGCCACCTCCGGCGCCGAGGCCCTGGTGCGGCAGTTGCCCGCCACGTGCCGGCGCATTGTCAACGGCGCCGAGGCGGCGGAAACCATCCCCGTCGCCGCGCTGCGTGTCGGAGACTGCGTGGAAGTGCGCGCCGGCGAGATCCTCCCCGCCGATGGGGTCATCGAGCGCGGCGTCACCGAGATCGACGAGTCCCTGCTGTCCGGCGAGAGCGTGCCGCATGCGCGCGAGGTCGGCGCAACCGTGCTGGCAGGCAGCTACAACGTCGCCAGTGCGATCCGGCTGCGCGTGAGTCGGGTGGGCGCGCAGACGCGGCTGGCCGCCATCGTCGATCTGCTTGAACGCGCATTGACCGACAAGCCGCGCATGGCGGACCTCGCCGATCGCGTGGCGGGGCGCTTTGTGATGGTGTTGCTGGGCTGGGCCGTGCTCACGGCGCTGGCCTGGTGGTGGATCGATCCGAGCCGCGTATTCGGCGTGACGGTGGCGGTGCTGGTGGTCAGCTGCCCGTGCGCGCTGTCGCTGGCCACGCCGTCCGCGCTGGCCGCCGCGAGCGGTGCGCTGGCCCGGCGCGGCGTGCTGGTCACGCGCGGCCACGCCATCGAAAGCCTGGCGGGCGTCACCGACGTGCTGCTCGACAAGACTGGCACGCTGACGGAAGGCCGCTTGCGCCTGCTCAGCATCGAAACCTCCGACGATCTCGACGCGCCCCAATGTCTGGCGCTCGCCTGCGCGCTCGAGCAGGCGGAGAACCACCCGATCGCGCAATCGCTGCGCGCCGCTGCAGATGGCTCTGCGGAAACACCGGCCGTGATGGACACGCTGAACGTGCCGGGGCAGGGCGTGCAAGGCCGGTATGCGGCCCGTGATATCCGTCTGGGCACACAGGCATTCGCCGCTGCGCAATCGGGTGGGCACGCGCCGACTTCGATCATGCCCGTGCATGGCAACGCCGTGGAAGATGTGCCGCCCGCCGCAGCCTGCACCACTGTCTGGCTCGGTCGCGACGGCCATCCGCTCGCGCGCTTTGTGCTGGCCGACACGCCGCGCGCCGATGCGCCTGCGTGCCTCGACGCCCTGCGCGCGCAAGGGCTGCGTCTGCATCTGGTTTCTGGCGATGCGCCCGAGACGGTGCGCTGGTGGGCAAGCCGCCTCGGTATCGAGCATGCCGTGGGCGGCGTCAGTCCCGAAGACAAGCGTGCCTACGTGCGCAAGCTGCAAGCCGGCGGCGCGCGGGTACTGGCCGTGGGCGACGGCATCAACGACGGGCCGCTGCTGGCGCAGGCGCAGGTTTCGATCGCGATCGGCACCGGCGCGCCGCTGGCCCAGGCCGGTGCAGACGCCATCCTCACCGAGCCGCGGCTGGCCGGGATCAGCGACGCGGTGTCGCTGGGGCGCCGTGCCTTGCGGGTGGTCCGTCAGAACCTGGGCTGGGCCTTCGCCTACAACGCCATCTGCATCCCGCTGGCCACGCTGGGGTGGCTCTCGCCCCTGGAGGCGGGCATCGGCATGTCGCTGTCGTCGTTGCTGGTGGCGCTCAACGCGTGGCGTTTGTCGCGCGCTGCGTAGGAGGAAGCATGGAAACCCTATACCTGTTGATCCCGCTGTCGCTGATGCTGGTGCTGGTGATTGTCGGCGTGCTGTGGTGGGCGGTCGGCTCCGGCCAGTACGACGATCTCAAGGCGCCCGCCGAGTCGATCCTGCTGGACCGCGATCTGCCACCCGCTGTTTCACCTACCTTGCCGCCGCGCGAAGTTTCATAAACGGAGTTTGAACCATCCCGACGCGTTTTGGTCGGGATGCCTTGATGCACGTCAAGACCCCCAAATCGTCCGATTCTTACTATGAGCACATCACTACAACCATCATGGGGAGCGAGCATGGATTCGTCCAGCGCGTTGCAGCACACCCAGACTTTCAATTACCGCGTTGTCCGCCAGTTCTCGATCATGACGATCGTGTGGGGCATCGTGGGCATGGCAGTCGGTGCGCTCATCGCGGCCCAGTTGATCTGGCCGCAACTGAATTTCGGGGTGCCTTGGCTGACGTATGGGCGGTTGCGTCCGCTGCATACCAACGCGGTCATCTTTGCATTTGGCGGCAGCGCGCTGTTTGCCACGTCGTACTACATCGTGCAGCGTACCTGCCAGGTGCGGCTGTTCTCCGACACGCTGGCGGCCTTCACGTTCTGGGGCTGGCAGGCAGTGATCCTGGCCGCAGTCATCACGCTGCCGCTGGGCTACACCAGCTCGAAGGAATACGCCGAGCTGGAATGGCCGATCGACATCCTGATCACGCTGGTGTGGGTGGTCTATGCCGTGGTGTTCTTCGGCACCATCTTCAAGCGCAAGACCAAGCACATCTATGTGGCCAACTGGTTCTTCGGCGCCTACATCATCACCATCGCGCTGCTGCACATCGTCAACAACGCTGAGCTGCCGGTGTCGATGTGGAAGTCGTACTCGGCCTACGCGGGCGTGCAGGACGCCATGATCCAATGGTGGTACGGCCATAACGCCGTGGGCTTCTTCCTGACCACCAGCTTCCTGGGCATGATGTATTACTTCGTGCCCAAGCAGGCCGAGCGTCCGATCTATTCGTACCGCCTGTCGATCGTCCACTTCTGGGCGCTGAACTTCACCTACATGTGGGCGGGCCCGCACCACCTGCAGTACACCTCGCTGCCGGACTGGGCGCAATCGCTGGGCATGGTGTTCTCGCTGATCCTGCTGGCGCCGTCGTGGGGCGGCATGATCAACGGGATCATGACCATGTCGGGTGCCTGGCATAAGCTGCGCACCGATCCGATCCTGAAGTTCCTGGTGGTGGCGCTGTCGTTCTACGGCATGGCGACGTTCGAAGGCTCGATGATGTCCATCAAGACCGTCAACGCGCTGTCGCACTACACCGACTGGACCATCGGTCACGTGCACTCCGGCGCGCTGGGCTGGGTCGCGATGATCACCATCGGCTCGATGTACTACATGATTCCGCGCCTGTTCGGCCAGCAGAAGATGTACAGCACGCGCCTGATCGAGGTGCACT
>CAJXMR010000206.1 GCA_913056305.1 uncultured Ralstonia sp. | reverse complement strand
GCCTACCAGGAATACCAGGAGAAGGCGCTCGGCCGCACGGGCCTGCGCAAGATGTACATCGGCACGCTCACGCTCACGCTGTTCCTCGCCGTGTTCATCGCGGTGATGCTGGCGCTGCTGCTGGGTGCCCAGCTGGCCCGGCCGCTCTTGATGCTGCTGCAGGGCACGCGCGAGGTGGCCGAGGGCGACCTCTCGCCCAAGCGCGAGCTGCATACGCGTGACGAGCTGGGCGTGCTGACCCAGCAGTTCAACCAGATGACGCGCCAGCTGGCCGATGCACGCCGCGCGGTGGAGCAGAATCGAACGGCGCTCGAGCAGTCCAAGGCCTACCTTGAAAGCATCCTGACCAACCTGACCGCCGGCGTGTTCGTGTTCGACCACCGCTTTGTCCTGCTGACCGCCAACCCGGGTGCCGAGCGCATCTTCAAACAGCCCTTCGGCGCGTGGGTCGGCCAGCCGCTGGGTGGCATCGCGCCGCTCTCCGCCTTTGCCGATACGTTGGAGCATGCCTTCGCCGAGCACGACGTGTCCGCCGCAGCGGGCGGGGTTGCCGCGCACTGGCAGAAGCAAGTGGAGATCCCACTTGAGGACGAGGACGAGCCGCTCACCCTGCTGGTGCGCGGCACGCGCCTGCCAGGGCCCTCGGTGGGCGCGCATGGCACGGAGCGCGGTTACGTGGTGGTGTTCGACGACATCTCCGACGTGATCTCGGCACAGCGCTCGGTGGCCTGGGGGGAAGTGGCCCGTCGCCTGGCGCACGAGATCAAGAACCCGCTCACGCCGATCCAGCTCTCCGCCGAGCGGCTGGAGATGAAGCTCTCGCCCAAGCTCACCGACGCCGACGCCGAGGTGCTGCGCCGTGGCGCCACCACCATCGTCAACCAGGTGCAGGCGATGAAGCGCATGGTGGATGATTTCCGCGATTACGCGCGCACGCCGCCGGCCGTGCTGCAGGAGCTGGACCTCTCCGCGCTGTGTGCCGAGGTGCTGCACCTGTACGGCATCGATCACCCTAGCGCGCGCGACCACCCTGTCATCGAAGCCAGTCTGGGTGCGGGTTTGCCGCGCATCAAGGGCGACCCGACCCAGCTGCGCCAGGTCATCCACAACCTGCTGCAGAACGCGCAGGATGCGGTGGCCGAGAACGAAGCTGCCGGGCGACCCGCTGCGCATGTCATGTTGCAAACTGACACGGTAGAATACGACGACGCCACGGGCGCGCGGCGGCAGGCGGTGCGGCTCGCAATCGCGGACAACGGCGCGGGGTTTTCGTCCCGCATCCTCAACCGCGCATTCGAGCCCTACGTCACGACCAAAGCCAAGGGCACGGGACTGGGCTTGGCCATGGTGAAGAAGATCATGGACGAGCACGGGGCGCGCATCGAGTTGCGCAACCGCCAAGCGGACGCCGAGACCATCGGCGCCCAGGTTTCGATCCTGTTCGTAAAACTTGCCTGACGCAGACGGCGATCCCGCTGCACATGTAGAGGAAAAGCATGGCCACCATCCTCGTTGTCGACGACGAAATGGGTATCCGGGAGTTGCTCTCCGAGATCCTTGGAGACGAAGGGCACGTTGTCGAAGTCGCCGAGAACGCCCAGCAGGCGCGCGAATACCGCAATAACGGTACGCCCGACCTCGTGCTGCTCGACATCTGGATGCCAGATACCGACGGCGTCACGCTGCTCAAGGAGTGGGCCTCGCAGGGGTTGCTGACCATGCCGGTCATCATGATGTCCGGTCACGCCACCATCGATACGGCGGTGGAGGCCACCAAGATCGGCGCGCTCAACTTCCTGGAAAAGCCGATTGCGCTGCAGAAGCTGCTGACCGCCGTCGAGCAGGGCCTGGCGCGTGGCAAGGACAAGCCGCGTGCGGCGCCCACCACGCCGCTGGCGGCTGCCGCAAATGGGATGGCGGGCGCCGTGCCGAATGCCGTGGCGCAGGGTGCCGTTCTTGCGGCCGACCGCGCCGACGTGAACGGCGCCGCCGTGCGCGCGGCCGAGGGCGGCGGCATGCAGTTCTCGTTCGACATGCCGCTGCGCGAGGCGCGCGACCTGTTCGAGCGCGCCTATTTCGAATACCACCTGCAGCGCGAAGGCGGCAGCATGACGCGTGTGGCCGAGAAGACCGGCCTGGAGCGCACCCACCTGTATCGCAAGCTCAAGCAGTTGGGCGTCGAGCTGTCGCGCAACAAGGGCGAGCCGTCGGCGTAATTCGCATGTGCCTGTGCGGTAGCGCTTGACGGCAGGCGGTGATTGCTGTCATACTTGCCTTTCTTTGCTTGGCCCGGTAGCTCAGTTGGTAGAGCAGCGGATTGAAAATCCGCGTGTCGGTGGTTCGATTCCGCCCCAGGCCACCAGGATTCATCGTTCTGCAAGATCAACCGATCGTGCAGGGCAACAAAAAAGACCTCCTCGTGAGGTCTTTTTTCATTTCTGGCCGCCTCTTTGTCGCGCCGCCATCTCTCCGATTGCCGCGCCAGTCGCAGGTCTGCGACGCATCGCCGCAGTGACAAAAAATGTGCCAAACCCTCTTGACGCAGCGCAGCTCAGGGTATACCTAGTGCGGCAATCTGCGCCAAAATGTCACAGGTCTCGGTATAGTGACTCAACGCTATCAAGCGGCAAGCACAAGGAGACACCATGGCACTCGCTGGCACCGGTCACCACTTTCATTTCCACGCTTTCGACGGCATCAGCCGCAAGACGCGGTTGACGTGGTTGCGCAATGCCGCGGCGCTGACGTGCCTGATGGCGCTCATCGCGGCCATGTGGGTGGGCGGCAACCTGTCGGCCCTGATGCACACGCCGATCATGGATGGCGTCGCCCCGCTGGCCGCCGTCATGACCTTGGCCTGCGGCACCATGGCGATCAGCCTGCTGGGGCTCATTGCTGCGGGTTTCTTCCAGTTCCGCATGGAGCAGCTCGACGCGCCGCCGGCCATTTGAGCCAGCCTGTCGCACGATCCTGAAACGGAGGCTTCGGCCTCCGTTTTTGTTTGGGCGCGCGGTCTTGCGCGCCCGGCCCGGCGCAACGCCGGGTGAGGTCTTCACGGCTTACGCATCACATCTGCTCTGCCAGTGCGGTATCCGTGTTTACTTGACGCATTTGTTTCAATGGAATAAATTTTGAAACAAATGAATCAATGTGGCCGCCGCCGATGACCTTTGACGAGCTGATGCAGACCCTGCGCGCGCGCGCCGCCGATCTGTCGCCACAGCTGCAGCGTGCCGCGATGTTGCTGGAATCCAACCAGAGCGACATCGCCCTGTTGTCGATGCGCGACCTCGCACGGCGCTGCGAGCTGCCGCCGGCCACGTTCTCGCGACTGGCCCGCGCGCTCGGCTTCGACGATTTCGCTGCGCTGCGTGAGGTGTGTGTGAACCACCTGCGCCATCAGGCGGACGGCTATGCCGGGCGTGCGACGGCGTTGCAGCAGGGTGGGTCGGAGGCATCCGGCGCATCGGATGCCGAGCGCATCGGTGCCGCCATCGGCGCGCACGTGCAAACGGCGTTTTCAGCGGCCAACCTGGAGGCCATCGAGACCGCCGCCGCCGCCCTGCGTGGCGCGCGCCGCGTCTACCTGCTGGGTGCGCGCAGTTGCCTCGCGCTCACGCACGCCTTCGGCTACGCCGCGCAGCTCTTCGACGACAAGGTCACGCTGTGCACCGGCACCGGCAACACGTTGGCCGATCCGCTGCGCTTCTGCGGCGAGGGCGACATCGTCATCGCCGTCACCTTCGATCCGTACACGCGCGAGGTGATCGAGGCGATGCAGTACGCGCATGCGCGCGGCGCGCGCCTGGTCTACGTGTCCGACAGCGCGATCGCGCCCGGCGCCGAGCTCGCGTGGCTGCAGCTGATCGCGCCGGTGGCGATCCCATCCTTCTTCCATTCGCTGGCCGCACCGCTGGCGCTGCTCGACGCCTTGCTGATGACGTGGTTCCGCCACGCTGGCCCTCGCGCGCTCGCACACTTGGCTGACAGCGACACCCAACTCAAGCAACAGCACGCCTACGTGCGTAACACGCGCCGCAGCGATTCGGCCATTGCCGTGCCGCGTGCCAAGCGCTGAACCTTCCTCCCGATCGATCATGACCCCATCCACCACCTCCGTCTTCCACCGCGACCCACGCAAGGCACTGCCCACCGCCGTCGGCGGCGAGGGCATGACCCTCATCGATGCCGATGGCAAGCGCTACCTCGATGCCTGCGGCGGCGCCGCCGTCTCGTGCCTCGGCCACGGCCACCCGCGCGTGGTGGAGGCCATCTGCAAGCAAGTGCGCGCACTGGCGTACGCGCACACGTCGTTCTTCACCACCGACGTGGCCGAGGAGCTGGCCGCACGCCTGACCGCCGCCGCGCCGGGTGATCTTGACCACGTCTACTTCGTCTCGGGCGGTTCGGAAGCCATCGAGGCAGCACTCAAACTCGCCCGCCAGTACTTCGTCGAGATCGGCCAGCCGCAGCGCCAGTACTTCATTGCGCGCCGGCAGAGCTACCACGGCAATACGCTCGGCGCGCTCGCCATCGGCGGCAACGCGTGGCGCCGCGAGCCGTTCCTGCCGCTGCTGGTGCCGGCGCACCACGTGTCGCCGTGCTTCGCCTACCGCGAGCGCCTCGATGGCGAGACCGACGCGCGGTACGTGCAGCGCCTGGCGGATGAGCTCGACGCCAAGATCGTCGAGCTCGGCGCCGACAACGTCGCGGCCTTCGTCGCCGAGACGGTGGTGGGCGCCACGGCCGGCGCGGTGCCGCCGGTGGCCGACTACTTCCGCAAGATTCGCGCGGTGTGCGATCGACACGGCGTGCTGCTGCTGCTGGACGAGGTGATGTCCGGCATGGGCCGCACCGGCCATCTCTTCGCGTGCGAAGAAGACGGCGTGGTGCCCGACCTGATCGCCATCGCCAAGGGACTGGGCGGCGGTTACCAGCCGATCGGCGCGACCCTCGTCAGCCGTCGCATCTATGACGCCATCACGCGCGGCAGCGGCTTCTTCCAGCACGGCCACACCTACATCGGCCATGCCACGGCCTGCGCGGCGGCGCTGGAAGTGCAGAAGGTGATTGCCGAAGAGAACCTGCTCGCCAATGTGCTGGCGCGCGGCGAGCAACTGCGCGCCGCGCTGCGCACGCGCTTTGCCGACCACCCGCACGTGGGCGACGTGCGCGGGCGCGGCTTGTTCGTCGGCGTGGAGCTGGTGGCGGACCGCGCCACCAAGGCGCCGCTATCGCCTGCCCGCAAGACGCACGCGCGCGTGAAGGCGGAGGCGATGCAGCGCGGCTTGATGGTCTACCCGATGGGCGGCACCATCGACGGCCAACGCGGCGACCACATCCTGCTCGCACCGCCGTTCATCGCCACCGCGCAAGACATCGACGCTATCGTCGAGCGCCTGGGCGATGCGGTGGAAGCGGCCACCGCCAACGCACTGGAGGCGGTGTGAGCCAGCCGATCGCCATCGCCGTCGCGCCCAACGGCGCGCGCAAGACTCACGCCGATCACCCCGCGCTGCCCATCACGCCCGACGAGCTGGCCGCCTGTGCGCGCCAGTGCGTCGACGCCGGCGCGGCGATGCTGCATCTGCATGTGCGCCGCCCCGACGGCACGCACAGCCTGGAGCCGGACGACTACCGCCCGGCTGTCGCCGCCGTGCAGCAGGCGGTGGGCGATGCACTGGTGCTCCAGATCACCACCGAGGCGGTCGGCATCTACACGCCCGCGCAACAGATGGCCTCCGTGCGGGCGCTGCAGCCCGAGGCGATTTCTGCCGCGCTGCGCGAGCTGGTGCCCGATGCGGCGCACGAAGCCGAAGCGGCACGCTTCTTCGGCGAGCTGGCGGCGGCGCGCACGGCCATCCAGTACATCCTCTATTCCGCTGACGATGTGGTGCGCTACCGCGACCTGCGTGCGCGTGGGGTGCTGCCCGACACACCACATTGGGTGCTGTTCGTGCTGGGCCGCTACAGCGCCGGGCAGCGCTCCGATCCGTCCGATCTGTTGCCGTTTCTGCAGGCCTGGGCCGATGGCGGCGCGCTGACCGCCAACGTGCCCTGGGCGATGTGCGCGTTCGGCCCGCGCGAAGCCGAATGCGCGCTCACCGCAGCGCTGCTTGGCGGACACGCACGCCTGGGTTTCGAAAACAACATGGCGCTGCCCGACGGCAGCACTGCGCCCGACAACGCCGCGCTCGTCACCAACCTGCGCCGCCACCTCGACGCGCTGCACCGGCCGCTCGCCAGTGCCGCCGAGTTGCGCCGCTGGTTCGGCCGCTAGCCCCTCAATTTCTCACCACGAAGCCATCGCACAGACGGTCATCAGGCCGCGCTACACAACCATTGGAGGAAGTATGCGTTTCACCACCCGTTGTCTCCCGCTGGCGCTGGTCGGCCTATTCGCCGCCGGCGCGCAGGCCCAGGCGCTCGACGGCACGCTCAAGAAGATCCAGGACAGCAACACCATCCTGATCGGCGTGCGCGAATCGTCGATCCCGTTTTCGTACCGCGACAGCAAGAACCAGATCATCGGCTTCTCGGCCGACCTGTGCGCGCGCGTGATCGACGCGGTCAAGCAGAAGACCGGCAAGCGCGACCTGCAGGTGCAGCAGATTCCCGTGACGTCGCAGAACCGTACGTCGCTGGTGCAGAACGGCTCGGTGGACCTGGAGTGCGGCGTGACCACGCACCTGAAATCGCGCGAGCAGCAGATCGCGTTCTCGACCACCTTCTTCATCGCGGCCACGCGCCTGCTCACCAACGTGAACTCGGGCGTGAAGGACTTCCCGGACCTGGCGGGCAAGTCGGTCATCACCAATGCGGGCACCACGTCGGAGCGCATCCTGCGCAAGATGAACGACGAGAAGAAGATGAACATGAACGTCATCAGCGGCAAGGACTACGGCGAGTCCTTCCTCACGCTGCAGAGCGGCCGCGTGCAGGGCTTCATGATGGACGACGTGCTGCTGGCCGGCGCCCGTACGCTGGCGCAGAAGCCCACCGACTGGGTCGTGACCGGCACGCCGCAATCGTTCGAGGCCTACGGCTTCATGCTGCGCAAGGATGATCCGCAGTTCAAGACGCTGGTGGACGACACGCTCACCGGCATCATGAAGCGCGGCGAGATCAACACGCTCTATGCCAAGTGGTTCGAGAAGCCGGTGCCGCCCAAGAACCTCAACTTCAACTTCCCGATGAGCGAGCAACTGAAGGCGCTGTACGCCAAGCCGAACGACACGCCGTTCGAGTAAGCGTCAGCGTGCGAGCGTGTCAGAGGCCGGCCTGCGCGACGGCCTCGATGCGCGCCACATGCACGGCCTGCTTGATGTGGGCCGGGTTGTCGGCGTAGCGCTTGGCGACTGCGCCGGCGTCGATGGACACCGCCGCCTGCAGCGCGCGCAGTAGGCGCTCGGTCTGTGGATACGCGCGGTCTTCAAAGCCCAGGCGGCCGCGTGCATCCGCCTCGCATGCCAGCAGTGCCTGACGGAAGCGCTCCGGCTTGCGCAGCGCATCGCAGCGCTCGAGCAGGCGCACCAGGGCGGTGGCATCGAAGCCATCGCTGCGGTGGATGTTGCCGTGCTCGCGGGCGACCACCAAGGCCAGATCGCGGCAGTCGGTCGGCACGCGCAGGCGCTGGCAGACGGCATCGATCATCGGCACGCTGCGCTCTTCGTGGCCGACGTGGCGCGGCAGGATGTCGTCGGGCGTGGTGCCCTTGCCGAGGTCGTGCACCAGCGCGGCAAAGCGCACCGGCAGCGGCGCGCCCATGGCGGCGGCGGTCTCGATCACCATCATGGTGTGCACGCCGGTGTCGACTTCCGGGTGGTAGTCCGCACGCTGCGGCACGCCCCACAGGCGGTCGAGTTCAGGCAGCTGGCGGGCCAGCGCGCCGCAGTCGCGCAGCACGGCGAACATGCGAGCCGGATGTGCCTCCATCAGCCCGCGCGCGATCTCCTGCCACACCCGCTCGGGCACCAGCGCATCGACCTCGCCGGCTTCGACCATGCTGCGCATCAGCGCGTTGGTCTCCGGCGCGACGTGGAAGTCCGCAAAGCGCGCGGCAAAGCGCGCCACGCGCAGGATGCGTACCGGGTCTTCGGCAAACGCTTCGGAGACATGGCGGAAGGTGCGCGAGGCCAGGTCTGCCTGCCCGCCATACGGATCGATGACGGGCCCGACCAACGCGCCGTCTTCCGCCACGCGCTGCGCCATCGCGTTGATGGTCAGGTCGCGGCGGAT
>CAJXMR010000205.1 GCA_913056305.1 uncultured Ralstonia sp. | reverse complement strand
CGCGCCCGGTTTTCAACGCCCACAGCAAAATCGCCCCGTCGCCGCCTTCGACCAGGCGGCGACGGGGCGGCCGTGCAAGTGCCTTGCACGCGGCACGGCAATCTGCGCCCGCTGGCGCGGGCAAGATTTCGATGGCCCCCCCCGCCGCCAGGGGCGGGACTTGTGGGGCTACGCCCCGGCTCGCTGCGGCAGGTTGTGCCAAAGCGTGCCGTCCTCGACGCTGACGGTTCGCCGCCTGTACGTCACGAAGGACGGTTCACCGACACGCCGCCCGGCTTGCTATGGAGCTTCCACGCCACACCTTAACTACGAAGGCCGCTTGCGGGCCGCAAGGGGCGTTATCGCCTTGTGGCTGGCGGTTGGCCTTGCCCGCGTCAGGGTACAAGCCGGTGCAGCCGTCACACGGGGATAGCGAGTCAGCCATGTCTCCTTTCGGGAGCGGGCGGCCCGTGCGTCCTTGGCTTGTCGTGAATCCTGGCGAGGGCACGGCTGCGCCTTGGGCTTCATGGCCGCAACCTTGCAGCGAAAACAATTTCCCCTGCGCTGCGCGCATTCCTCACGGGACAAATTCTTTTCGCTTCCAGGTTCTCCACGCTGTTGCGACCGCTGCGCGGTGCGACCCGCCCATCCCTCGCCGGCCGGTTCACAACAAGGACGCACTGGCGCGACCTTGTTCAACCCGAAAGGAGAAACATCATGGCTAACATCGGCACCTTCACCGCAGAGAAAGACGGCTTCACCGGCACGCTTCGCACCCTGACGCTCAACGTCAAGGTCAAGCTGGTTCCCAACGACAAGGGCGACAACGAGAAAGCCCCGGACTTCCGTCTGCAGGCGGCCGGCCACGACATCGGCGCGGCGTGGAAGAAAACCAGCGAGGCCGGACGGGACTACCTGTCCGTGACCCTCGACGATCCTTCGTTCCCGGCAACGGTCTACGCCCGCCTGATCGAAGGCGAGAACGGCACGCACGACCTGATCTGGTCGCGCAGCAAGCCGCAGCAGGCGGACTGACGCCGCCCACCGCGCCCCGTCCCTTGCGGCGGGGCGCCGTGCTGCTGGCGCAGCACGTCACGCACGCGCCTATGGCGCGTCGCGTTCCTTCAAGACAGCCTCAAGCTCCTGGCGCACCTGCGCCAGAAGCTGATCGGCCTTGCGCGTGCTGTCGCCGGCGTAGGCCAGCGTCAGCAGCGTGAGCGGATGCACTTCCATGACCTCGCACAGCTCGGTCAGCTTGTGCAGGGTTGGGCTTTTCAGGTTGCGCTCCAGTGAACTCATATACGTGCGGCTGGACACGTCGGAAAACGCTTCCTGGCTCAAGCCACGCGCCTTCCTGACCGTCCGTATTGCCGTCGCCAATGAGTCCTTCGCCGCCACCTATGGTTTCCCCTGAAAAACCAAGATGACAGCCGATTGCGCTCTATAGGGCTACAATCTATAGTGTTCATTTGGCGATGCTGATTTACGTATTCGTCCCTTTACGGAAATCCGCAGATGCGGATTTCGACCGCACCAGAGAGTCACATCCGTGTCTTTCCAGATCTGCACAATGCCGCTTCTGCGTTTCCGTGCATGTACGGATTCGATGGCTTACGCCTGCGTGCTTTCGCACGAAAGCACGCATCCGCTTCGACGCTTCCACGTCTTGGCGGCAAAGCGCGTCCGTGCACCGGCGGTTTCGTGAGATTCCCGGCCATGACCCAGCCGCTCGTCACTACCGAACAACGTGCGCAACTGCTCGCCGTCGGCGCGGCGCGCACAGCCGGTCAAAGCATCGACCCGTTGCCGGTGGTGCGGCTGTTCACCCCTGATGCGCACGCGACCTGGCTGTTGGCCGCGCTCGACCCCGCTGACGGTGACACCGCCTGGGGACTGATCGACCTTGGCATCGGGATGCCGTCGCTCGGAACGGTCAAGCTGTCTGACCTGGCCGGCATCATCGGGCCGCAGCAGCGGCCGGTCCTGCGTGACCTGTATTTCCGTGCGGCACGACCGCTATCGGAATACGTGCAGCTCGCGCAACGTGATGGCTCCATCCCCGACTGACTGAGGCGAATTGTGTCTTTTTAGGTCTAGTTCAAGACAGTTGCAGTCTGAATCGGCACTCTTGCACCAAGCGGGTGCGGCCTTGACCGAAAGAGACATGGTGCAGGACGTAGCTTCCGGCAGGGTACGTGACGCTGCGCACCATTTCCGAGCTGCGCAGCCGTCGCACTCGGACGATCCATGCAAGGCTTCGGAATCAATCGGACTTGATTACCACCAGCTTAGCCCGCCTGAATGACAAATTGCCGATGAGGCTGTAGTCCTGCATTTCGATGTCCGTGGCGACGTTCCCATCAGCAGGGATGGTTGCCTCATGACTGATCGAACCAACGATTTTTGGTATCCGACCGCCGCCTATCTCTACGTGCTGCACCTGGACGGTCCCGCACTCGCCTGGGAATACTTGCGCCGCCATCCCGAGTACCGGCGCGATTGGCGGCGCCGTCGCCGCCGGCCGGCCACGGCGCACGAATGGGGCCTGCGCCTGCTCGAAGACCCGCACCAGGATGCACGCGACGCGCATCCTGTCTGGTTCCCCGATCATGACGGCGTGCTCCAGCTCTACCCGGATGCCGACCCGCCACCGGAAGCCCACACCTTCGAGTTCTGGCACGTCCCCGGCAACAAGCAATTGATCCACGATGGCAAGCGCCTGGTGCTGACGGCACGCTGGCCCGGCTGCTGCGTGCGGCTTGCACTTGCGCCGGGCCTGGCCGACGGCATGGCCTACCTCTATGCTATCCGCCCGTGCGCCGCGCCTTGCGCGAGCTACCGCACGATCACGGCCGAGCTGGACAAACTGGCGACGGTGGACACGGCGGCCGTGCCTACGGCAGCGGCCCGCTCGCGGCCCACGCCCGCCGCGCTGCTGGAACTGCACACCTTGCAGGCGCTCGACGCGACCCTCGCGGGCGCGTCCTTGCGGGAGACAGCCGAAGGGCTGTTCGGCGCTGAAGTCGTGGCGGCCGGCTGGTACACCGATGGCGGCCTGCGCTCGCGCGTGCGCCGCCTGGTACGGCGCGGCCAATCGCTGATGCGCGGCGGCTACCGCCGCCTGGTACAGCTCGAATGACCTGGGGAGGGTCGTTTTGCCTGCGCTGCAAAACGACCCTCTGCACAACCCGTCGCTATCTTGAGACTGCCTCCATCCGGCTGCGCTGGTGCTGCCGGCGTTTCTGACCGATGGAGGTTCACTCGATGCGACCCGCACCCTTGCGGCCTGCTGCCGCTGCTGTCGCTGCGCCTGCGCAGCCCCAACGCTACCTTACCAACGACGAAGCCGCCGAGTACCTGCGGCTGTCGCCGCGCACGCTGGAAAAGCAGCGCGTGATCGGGGGCGGCCCGAAGTTCCGCAAGTTCGGCCGCCGCGTCATGTACGCGGTGGCCGACCTCGACGCCTGGGCCGACCAGCGCAGCTTCGAGGCTACGTCCGACCCCGAATACGCCGAGCACCACTCGGCCGATAGCCGTGCGCGGTGACGGATGGCTCGCCGGTGGCCATCACCATGCCCAGCCCATCGCGGGAGCGGGAACAGCTCGACCTGTTCCGCGCCTTGCCGGGCGACATGGCGCCGCGCGACAGCCAGGACTTGATGGCCTTTCCGTTCTTCTCGCTGGCGAAGTCGCGGCGCACGACGCCGATCGACTTTCAGGCCGGCGGCATCACGATCCGCGTGGAAGGCACGCAGGAACACGGCATCGCCACGATCTGGGATGCCGACGTGCTGATCTGGGCGGCCTCGCAGATCGTGGAGGCGCGCGACGCGGGCTTGCGCCCGTCGCGGCTGATGCAGGCCACGCCCTACGAGATCCTGCGCTTCATCGGGCGCGGTACATCGCTGCGCGACTACCAGCGCCTCAAGGCCGCGCTGGATCGCCTGCAATCCACGACGGTGGCCACGTCCATCCGGGAGACCACGGGAAGGCGGCTGCACCGCTTCTCGTGGATCAACGAGTGGAAGGAGCTGGCCGATGCCAGGGGAACGCCCTTGGGACTGGAGCTGATCCTGCCGGACTGGTTCTATGCGGGCGTGCTCGATGCCGCCCTGGTGCTGACCATCGACCCGGCGTACTTCCGGCTGACGGGCGGGATCGAGCGCTGGCTGTACCGCCTGGTGCGCAAGCACGGTGGGCGGCAGCCGGGCGGGTGGCAGTTCGACTTCCAGCACCTGTACCGCAAGTCGGGCAGCACGGCCAAGCCCTACGACTTTGCCTGCGACCTGCGTGCGCTGGTCGCGCGGCAGTCACTGCCGGGCTACGTCCTGGGCATCGAACGGCTGGATGGCGCCGAGCTGCTGACCTTCCGGCCAGGGCGTCCCGTGCCGTCCACGGCACGGGGATAAACGGTGCGCGTCCTGTGGACGGGCTCGTGCTATCAGGCGTGCCAGGTATCGTGCTATCGGGCGTGGGACTATCGTGCTATCAGGCGTGTCCATCGGCCGCAAAGCCAATGCTGGCGCGGGTTTCGGTCTCCCTTAACTTCCCTAACTTAAATACTCTAACTGGTAGTAGCAGCGCCGCGTCTCGGTGGACAACCGCCACAGGACGCGAAGCGCAGCGGCAACAGCCGGGCTTTCCAACGCGGAGGGCCAGGCCATGATCGTCGCGCTGCTCAACCAGAAAGGCGGCGTGGGCAAGACCACGCTCGCCACGCACATCGCCGGCGAGCTGGCGATGCGCGGTCAGCACGTCGTCCTGCTGGACGCCGACCCGCAGGGTTCATCGCTGGACTGGACACAGCGCAGAAGCCAGCAAGGCTTGCCACGGCTGTTCAGCGCCGTGGGCCTTGCACGCGAAACGCTGCACCAAGAAGCGCCAGAACTCGCCAGGCGGGCCGATCACGTCGTCATCGACGGCCCGCCCAGGATCGCCGCCTTGGCGCGCTCCGCGCTGCTGGCGGCCGAGCGCGTGCTGATCCCCGTGCAGCCCAGCCCCTACGATCTGTGGGCCAGCGCCGAGATGGTGGCGCTGATCCGCGAGGCGCAAGTCTTTCGGCCCGCGCTGCGCGCGGCCTTCGTCATCAATCGGCGCGTCAGCACCACCATCATCGGGCGCGAAGCGCGCCAGGCGCTCGCCGACCAGCCACTTCCTGCGCTGCGCGCGGAAGTGCATCAGCGCATCGTGTTCGCCGACAGCGTAGCCGCTGGCCGGCTTGCACGCGAAACGGCGCCCGACAGCACCGCCGCCCGCGAAATGACCGCGCTGGTGGATGAACTGTTGCGGTGGCCGACATGACAGCGAAGCCGCCACCGAACAGCAAACGCACGGTCAAGCGCGTCGGCATCGGCGCACGTCCGCCCGCGAATCCACACGCCGAGGCGTGGATTCGCCAGGGCGATGCCGATGCGCTGGGCAAGGGCGACCTCTACACCGCCCGCCTGACCCTCGACATCACACCCGCGATGCGGGCACGCATCAAGGTGTCGGCCTTCACGCAAGGCGTGACCGTGGCCGACCTGCTGCGTGGCCTGTTGGAGCGGGAGTTTCCAGAGCACCGCAGGGAGAACGCACCATGACTGCATCCGCTTCGCCTGCCGCTGGCGCGGCTACGGCTGCACTTGCCGGCCAGCCTGCCAGCGCGCCGCTGACGCGCGTGGCGCTTGCCTACATCGAACCACGCTTCAAGCTCTACCTGCGCTTCGGCGAACCTGCGCGCACGCACCAGCTCGACCGCTGGCGCCGTTGCGCGGTGTTCCTGCCGGGCGCCATGTTGTGCCGTATCCGCTGGCAGGCCAACGACTACGGCACTGTGCGTTGGCAGCTCATGGTGATGCAGGCTTGCACGCCGCTGGATGCAGCGCAGCGCATCCCCGGCGTGCAGCCGGGGGCGCGCTTGCTGCTCCACGCCGAAGGGGAGAACCAGGTGCGCGCGGTGCTGGAGTGCATCGACGCCATCGAGGCGCTGGGCATCGCGCCCGCCGCTGTCTCGCCCGCGTACTGGCGCACGCTCGCCAACCGGCTCGCTGCACGCCTGCCGCTGCCCGAATACACCGCCGAGCGGCACGCTGCCTGGCTAACCGGGAGGACGCTGCCATGACGCTTCCATCCGCCGTTGCCAGCGCAACCGGCATCCCGCCGCATCCTCGCTCGCGCCTGCGCGCTCGCCTCGTGTTGGCGGGCCTGTCCGCCTGCGGCCTCGCTGCGCTCGCCTGGGCGTCCTTCGTGCATCCGCTGCCGCGCCTGATCTACAACCCGTCCGACAGCGTGGCGGTCGGCTGGTATCGCGTCGATCCGCAAGGCCACGGCACCGGCTCGCTGCCACGTCCCTTGTCCGTGGGCAGCATCGTCCTGACCACGCTGCCGCCAGACGCCGCCGCGCTGGCCGCGCAGCGCGGCTACCTGCCGGCGCGCGTGCCGCTGCTCAAGCGCGTGGGCGCCGTCGCGCCGCAGGAGTTGTGCAGCACTGGCCGCGTCGTCCGCATCGACGGCGTGCCTTCGGCCGCCGTGCTGCCTGCCGACCGCTGGGGCCGGCCGCTGCCATCCTGGCAGCAATGCCGCCGCCTCGAATCCGGCGAACTGTTCCTCTTGAGTGTGACCAACCCGGCGTCGTTCGACAGCCGGTATTTCGGGCCGGTCAGCGCATCCGCCGTGATCGGGGTCGCGCATCCAGTCTGGCTGGAATCCCGCCCATGATGGCCGCCGACTCGCTGCACGTTGCCGTGCATCTTGTCGTGCCATCGGGCGTGTCGCTCTGCTGGCCGTCGCCGTGTCGTCGCGCGTGCAGTGCGGGTGCATTCGCACCGCACTTCGCGCTGCCTTCGGCGCAGCCGTCCAACGTGCAGGCGTCTTGCCTCGAACGCGCCCGGCCTATGGCCGTCGCCGCGTTCGCCGGCGCGCTGGCTGCTCGCGCAGCAGCACCGCCGGGCCGCCGCTGCCCGGAGCGCCAGCGAGGGGCAAAGGCGGAAGGCAAGACAAAAGGGTGCGGCACCTGTCGGCCCGCAAAGCCAGTCTGCACGTGGGGGTTGGGCAGCACGGAGCGGCTTCGCCGCCGTGCTGCTTATGGCGCGAGGCCCGGGCCAATGCAGGCATGTCCGCGTGCCTCGCACGACCGGACACGCCAGAGCTTGCAGGAAGCGCAGCCATGACCAACCGCCGCGACGATGATTTCCGCGTCCGCCCCAGCGCTCCGAAGAACCGGGGCCAGAGCTTCGTCTCCAAGGTACTCAAGCAGGCAGGCAAGGCCAGCAGCGGCAAGTCGTCGGTGCGTCGTCCGACCTCAGTGCGCAGCACCGGCCAGCGGCCCGGCTCGCGCCTCGGGCGCGGCCATACGGCGGCGCGCTTCGCGGGTGCGAAGCTCAGGCCCATGTCGCGGCGCGTGACCATCAAGACGCTGCTGGTCAACCAGCAGCGGGCCAGTCCGCAGTCGCTCGCCAAGCACCTGCGGTACGTCGAGCGCGATGGCGTGGGCCGCGATGGCGAGCCGGGCCAAGCCTACGGGCCGCAGACCGATGCCGCCGACCTCGACGCCTTCAAGGAACGCTGCGCCGACGACCGACACCATTTCCGCTTCATCCTCTCGCCCGAGGACGGTGCCGAGCTGGAAGACCTGCGCACCTACACGCGCCACCTGATGGGCCGCATGGAAGCTGACCTGGGTACGGGCCTCGATTGGGTGGCCGTCAACCACTGGAACACCGACAACCCGCACACGCACATCGTCGTGCGCGGGCGCGACGACACGGGCAAAGACCTCATCATCGCGGGCGACTACATCGCCGATGGCTTCCGCCATCGCGCTGCCGAACTGGCGACCGAATGGCTGGGGCCGCGCACCGAGCTGGAGATCCAGCAGACCTTGCAGCGCGAGGTGGAGCAAGAGCGGTGGACGTGCCTCGACCGTACCCTGCAACGAGAGGCCGGCGAGGACGGCCGAGTGCAGATCGAACGCTTCAACGAACCGAAGTTGCAACGCCAGCGACTGCTGTTGATCGGCCGGCTGCAACATTTGCAGCGCCTGGGCTTGGCCGACGAGACGCAACCCGGCACCTGGGGCATTCATGCCGACGCCGAAAAGACGCTACGCGCTCTGGGCGAGCGCGGCGACATCATCCGCACCATGCAGCGTGCCATGCGCGGCGAGCCGCGCGAGCTGGCGGTGTTCGAGCCGGGCCAAGATGCCGATGTAAGTGGCCGAACCATCCTTGGCCGCGTGGCGGCGAAGGGGCTGGCCGACGAGCTGCGCGACCGGGGCTATCTGGTCATCGACGGCG
>CAJXMR010000204.1 GCA_913056305.1 uncultured Ralstonia sp. | reverse complement strand
GCCAGTGCTAGCTTTGCGTACCGTCACTTATTGCACTGAAAACGAGGAGACCCCAGATAAGACGGAGACAACATGACTGATCGGACGCTGTCCGCGGCATCGCAGGCCGCCCCCGCACGCATCAGTGCCGGCGAACTGGCCGCACGGATAGACCGCCTTCCGGCCACGCGCAGCACCTGGAGCCTGGTCCTGCTGCTCTCGCTGGGGGCCTACTTCGAGTTCTATGAGCTCTTCTCCACGGCCTATGTGCTGCCAGGGATCATCCACAGCGGCGTGCTCAGCGCGACCACGGAAGGCTTCTTCGCCCTCGACGGCGCGGCGAGCTATATCGCCGCGACATTCCTTGGCCTCCTGATCGGCGTACTGGCATTCGGGTCGATTGCCGATCGACTTGGGCGGCGCTCGGTATTCACCGTCGCCCTGCTCTGGTATTCGGCGTCGGCGGTATGCATGGCGTTCCAGCACGACGCGGCCTGGCTGAACTTCTGGCGGTTGATGACGGGCATCGGCCTCGGCGTGGAGCTGGTCACCATCGACGCCTACCTGAGCGAACTCGTGCCGGCGCGCATCCGTGGCCGCGCGTTCGCGGTGAGCGCGGTGATTTCCTACCTTGCCGTGCCGTCAGTCGCGCTGATGGCCTGGTGGTTCGTGCCGCGCACCGTGCTGGGTCTCGACGGCTGGCGCGTGGTGGTGCTGATGGGCGGCGTCGGAGCACTGTTCGTCTGGCTGTTGCGGCTGGGCCTGCCGGAAAGCCCTCGCTGGCTGGCCAGCCATGGCCGATTGCAGCAGGCCACGGCAGTGGTCGAGCAACTGGAAGCAAAAGCCCGCCAGCAGAGTGGCCGCCCCTTGCCGGCACCTCTCCCGCCGCGCGAGGTGCCCGTTGGCAAACCGGCCGCCTTCCGCGAGATCTGGCGCGCGCCATACCGACGCCGGACGGTCATGCTCGTACTGTTCCACGCCGCCCAGGCCATTGGTCTCTATGGCTTTTCGAACTGGATGCCCACGTTCCTGGTGCAGCGCGGCGTGGGGCTCTCCTCAAGCCTCGAGTACGGATTGATGGTCTCCCTCGTCGCACCGCTTGGCCCGCTGCTGGCGGTGGCCTTCGTCGATCGTGTCGAGCGCAAGACCCTGATCGTGGTCTCCGCGCTGGTAATGGCCGGCGCAGGCACGATGTTCGTGAACCTGAACAGCGGCGTCGCCATCCTGATGACCGGCGCGCTGCTGACACTCGGGGGAACCATGATTTCGCTGGGCTTCCACTCGTACCAGGCCGAGCTGTATCCGACGCGCCACCGCGCCAAGGCGATCGGCTTCGTCTATGCCGTGAGCCGTGTCTCCGGCGCATTGAGCGGATTCCTGATCGCCGCATCCCTGAAACATGCGGGCGTGCCCGGCGCGGTGGGGCTCATCGTCGCCTGCATGCTGCTGGTCGCCCTGAGTATTGGCCTGCTCGGACCGCGTACCTCCGGCCTCTCGCTCGAGGAGATCAGTCAGTGACCCAACCCTTCGCATCATCCTCAAATCAAGCCAGGAGACCTCGATGACCGCTGCCACCCAGCTACGCCAACTGCTCGCCCGACCGGAAATCGTGGTCGCACCGGGCGCTTATGACGGCCTGACCGCCCGCCTCGTTCAGCAGGCGGGATTCAGCGCCGTGTACATGACCGGCGCCGGCACCGCCGCTGCCCGCGGGTTCCCGGACTTCGGCCTGCTCGGCATGAGCGAAATGGTCGAGAACGCTGCCGTGCTCGCGCGTTCGGTGGACATCCCGCTGATAGCCGATGCCGACACCGGCTATGGCAACGAGCTCAACGTCACGCGCACCGTGCGCGAGTTCGAATCCCGCAACGTCGCGGCCATCCATATCGAGGACCAGGTCTTCTCCAAACGCTGCGGCCACCTGGACGGCAAGGAGATCGTGGAACGAAACGAGTTCCTCGCCAAGATCCGCGCCGCCGTCGCCGCGCGGCGGCATCCGGACTTCACGATCATCGCGCGGACCGATGCGCGCGCCGTGGTCAGCCTCGAAGAGGCCATCACCCGCGCGAACCTCGCACTTGAGGCCGGCGCCGATATGGCATTCGTGGAAGCGCCGCAAACCCGCGAAGAAGTCGCCACCATCCCGCGCGAAGTCGGCGGGCCTTGCCTGCTCAATCTGGTCCCCACCGGACGCACACCGCTGCTGCCATTCGCGGAAGCGGAGGCACTCGGATATCGCATGGTCATCCTTCCCGGTCTTCTGCTCAAGGCCTCCATCGAAGCCTGCGACACCGTGCTGCAGGACGTGCAGCGCGAGGGGCAAATGCCCGCGCCCCAGATGGACGCGACCGTCGCCGCGCTGTTCCGCCGGCTGGGTGCCGACGAATGGAGCGCGCTCCGGCAGCACTTCCAGCAAAGCCATCAGGAGTGAAGCATGGGTCGAACGCTTTTTGACAAGGTCTGGGATGCGCATGTCATCAAGGACCTCGGTGACGGCTGGGCGCTACTGCACATTGACCGGCATCTGCTGCACGATCTCTCCGGCGCGCCGGCCCTGGGGGAGCTCGCCAAGCGCAAGCTGCCGCCGCACAACCCGGAACTGTGCTTTGCAACGCCCGATCACGTCGTCTCCAGCGCGCCCGGCCGCACGGAAACAACGTATCCACTTGGTGCCATGCTCTGGGCCGGGCTCAAGCAGGGGAGCGAGAAAGGCCGCATTCGTCTGTTCGATCTCGGCCAGCCGGGTCAGGGCATCGTTCACGTCATGGCGCCCGAACTGGGCATCGCGCTCCCCGGCACGACCCTGGTCTGCGGTGACAGCCATACGTGTACCAACGGCGGCCTTGGCGCGCTGGCCTTCGGTATCGGCTCGTCCGAAATCGTGCATGTGCTGGCTACACAGACGCTGCGCCAACAAAAGCCGCGGCGTATGCGCGTGCGTGTCGATGGACGACTGCCCAGGGGCGTGACACCGAAAGACCTGGCCCTGCATATCATCGCAACACTCGGGGCATCCGCCGGCGTCGGCCACGCCGTGGAGTTCGCCGGACCGGCGATCGAATCCATGCCGATCGAGGGCCGGCTGACCTTGTGCAACCTCGCGGTGGAGCTGGGCGCCAAATTCGCCATGGTCGCACCGGACGACGCGACGTTCGACTACCTGCGCGACCGGCCATTCGCACCAAAAGGCGAGTTGTTCGAACGTGCCGTCGAGACGTGGCGGTCCCTTGCCGGCGACGCGGACGCCGTGTTCGATCGAGAAGAACGCATCGTTGCCGAAGCCGTGCGTCCGGTGATTACGTGGGGCACCAGTCCGGACCAGGCAGTCGCCATCGACCAGTGCGTTCCCCACCCGGACAGTGCCCCAAGCCCGGCCGTAGCGGAGGAATGGCGCGCAGCGCAGGCGTACATGGGGCTCGAGGCCGGACAGGCATTGGCAGGCACGCCCGTCGACTGGGTTTTCATCGGCTCTTGCGCCAACTCCCGGCTGTCGGATCTGCGCGATGCCGCGCACGTCGTGCGTGGCCGCAGCGTAGCCGCCGGCGTGACAGCCTGGGTGGTGCCCGGCTCCGAGCTGGTCAAGCGCGCCGCCGAGGCCGAAGGGCTGGATCGCGTCTTCGAAGATGCTGGATTCCAGTGGCGGGAGCCCGGCTGCAGCATGTGCGTGGCGGCGAACGGTGAACAGGTGCCTCCGGGCGCGCGAGCGGTCTCCACCTCGAACCGCAATTTCGTCGGCCGTCAGGGACCGGGCGCCCGCACGCATCTGGCCAGCCCGGCCATGGCAGCGGCTGCGGCGATCACTGGGGTGTTGACCGACATTCGGAGCTTCTGAGATGCAACCGTTCCATACACTTGCTGGCCTTGCGGCGCCGTTGCCCCGCGCCAACCTCGATACCGATGTCATCATCCGCATCGATCGCCTCACCACCGTACCCAGAGACCAACTTGGCGTGCACGCCTTCGAGGCGATTCGTTACCTGGCCGATGGCAGCCCCGATCCGGCATTCCTTCCGGCCCAGCCTGAGTTCTCCGGCGCGCCGATTCTTGTCAGCGGTGCCAATTTCGGCTGCGGCTCGTCGCGCGAGAGCGCCGTCTGGGCGCTGCAGTCGATGGGCTATCGGTGCATCATCGCGCCAAGCTTCGGCAGCATCTTCTACAACAACTGCTTCCAGAACGGCATCCTGCCCTTGATTCTCGACGAGGCGCTGGTCAGCGAACTGATGAACCTCGCGCGCCATGCCATCCCGTTCAAGGTGGATCTCCAGCACAAGGTGGTCGAAGCCGGCGATCGCCGCTGGAGCTTCGATATCGACCCACTCCGCCGGGAGATGCTCCTCCAGGGCCTCGACGAGATCGGGGGCACGCTGCTCGAAGACAACCAGATCCGTGCCTGGCAGGCCGCCGACCGTCAGCGCCGGCCCTGGGTATGGGACCTGTCCGAAGCCAATGCCGATAGCGGAAGCGGAGTCAAATCATGCTGAGCCGCCTGCTGGGACGTCTCCTGAAAGGACGAAGGGCCGGAGAGCAACGCCTTGCCTGGCATCACCCGGCCGTTGCCTCTGCCCCCGCTCTGCTGGAACTCAGCAGCGGCAGCTTCGGCGCCGGGCAAACGATTCCGGTCGCGCACGCCGGCAAGGGCGTCGGCGAGAATCGCTCGCCCGCACTCGCCTGGCGCGGCTTGCCTTCGGAGACCGAGGAACTGGTGCTGATCATCGAAGATGCCGATGCGCCCTTGCCACGCCCATTCGTGCACATGATCGCCACCGGCATCGACCCCAACCTGCCCGGCCTGCCGGAGGCCGCCTTCAATCCACCGGCAAGCATCCATGCCGTGCTGGGCCGCAACAGCTTCGGCAAAACCGCCTATGCCGGCCCGAGAGCCCTGCCCGGCCACGGCCCCCATCGCTACTCCTTCCAGTTGCTGGCACTCAACGGGAAACTGCATTTCGACAAACCGCCGACGCTGCCCGAAGTGCTGGCGCAGCTTGACCGATCGGTCCTCGCTCGGGGCCGTCTGGATGGCATTTTCGAACGTATCTGAAAACATGGAGAACAGCATGAGCGAACAGGCTCGACGACAGGCCAGCGATCCCTCGGGCCCGACCGGCCAACTGGCTACCTGGCTGGCCAACTTCGACTTGAGCGCGGTGCCTGACACCGTGCGCGAACGGGCCAGGTTGCTGCTGCTGGACGGCGTGGGTTGCGCGCTGGTTGGCGCCCAGTTGCCGTGGTCCCGCACCGCGGTTGAATCGGTCATGGCCCTCGAAGCCGAAGGGCCGTGCAGCATCATTGGATGGGGTCGCAAGGCGACTGCTCCGGTGGCCGCCTTGCTCAATGGCACCTTTATCCAGGGATTCGAGCTCGACGACTTCCACCCGCTGGCGCCGCTGCATAGCGCGTCACTGATCCTGCCTTCGCTGCTCGCCACGGCGGAAAGACTCGGCGGCATCCGTGGCGATCGGATGCTGGCGGCGGCGATCGCCGGCTTCGAGGTGGGTCCGCGCGTCGGCCTGGCCCTGCACGGTGGCCAAATGTTGTCGCGTGGATGGCATTCGGGTCCGGTGTTCGGCACGCACGCGGCGGCGGCGGCCGTGGGCTCGCTGCTGCAACTGGATGCCGCGGGCTTCGAAGACGCCCTTGGACTGGCGGCAACGCAGTCCGCCGGTCTGATGGCCGCGCAATATGAAGCGATGTCGAAGCGTATGCACCACGGCTTTGCCGCGCGTAACGGACTCTACGCCGCCCATCTGGCGGCCAGCGGCTACAGCGGTATCCAGCGCGTTTTCGAGCGCGAGTACGGTGGCTTTCTCTCGACCTTCGGCGAGGGGCACAACCCCGATGCCACACAGATCGCGCACGGACTCGGCGAGCACTGGGAGACGCCCCGCTTCGTGCTCAAGGCCCATGCGGCGATGGGCGGGCTGCACGCGGGCATCGACGCCCTCCTCGATCTCGTCGCCACGCACCGGTTCCGCGCCGAGGATGTGGAGCGCATCGACGTCGACCTTTCCCACGCCGTCTATCACCACGGCTGGTGGGACCTCGCGCGGCCAATCACGCCGATTGCCGCCCAGATGAACATCGCCTACGCGCTTGCGGTAACCCTGCTGGACGGCGAAGCCATGGTGCGACAGTTCGCGCCCGAGCGCATCGACCGCGATGACGTGTGGGCACTCATTCCACGGATTCGCGCGCACCACGACGCCGGATTCGACCAGGCCGGCGCGCTTGGCCGTGGCCGGACCCGCCTGCGCATTCGCCTGCGTGACGGCACCGAGTTGCAGGCCGAACAACCTGCCCCCAAGTCCGCCCTGCAACCGATGAGCCGCGAGCAGGTGGTGGCCAAGTACCGCCGACTCACCGACGGCCTGCTACCCGCGCAGCGCCAGCGCGCCATCGAGGATTGCCTGCTGTCGCTGGATGACCTGGAGGATTCGGGCACGCTCACCGAACTACTGGCGGGACCGGTAGGATCGGCGATGTCGTAGCGCCGATCTCACCCTGCCAAGACCACGTTCAAGGCCTCGTTCACCGCGGCGATCACGGGCAGCCAGTCGCCCGGCGTGGTCTGCCTGACCAGCCGTGCAGACGGATACCAGCGACTGTGCGTCGCATCCTGCCGCCAGCGCCAGTCAGCGGCCACGGCGAGCATCAGCCACAGTGGCTTGCCCATGGCACCGGCAAGATGCGCAATGGCGGTGTCGATCGACACAACGGCGTCGAGCGTTCCGATGATCGCCGCGGTGTCGGCCATGTCCTCGATGTGATGCCTGAAATCATGCAGCCGTCCGGTGCCGGCGTACATGGCAAGGTGTTGCGCATCATCGGCGGGGATGTCCCGCTGCAGCACAATCCAGTCGATGTCATCGCGCGCGAATAGCGGCGCGAGCAGATGCAGCGGGATGGCGCGGTTCTCGTTGGCGCGTATCCGTCCCGACCAGGCGATGCCGACGCGACGGCGCTTCAGGCCCGACAATCTGGCGCGCCACGTCTCGCGGCTGGCCTCGGGCACCGGCAGCGGCGCCGGCATGTCCGGAATGCTGTCCATCGACGTGCCAAGCATGAGCGGCAGACTCATCAGCGGGCACCACGCTTGCGCCTCGGGCGGCGCATCGTCCAGCGCGACGATTGAAACTCCCCACTGCAACGCCAGCGGCTTGAGCAGCCGCAGCAATGCCGATTGCACACGCAGGACCACCTTGCCCACACGGTCGCTTGCAAGTGGCACGAAGCGCAGGAAATGGAGCGTGTCGCCGAGGCCTTGTTCTGCGTCGACGACCAGGCAGCCGTCGAGCGGCGCGCCCGACCAGCGCGGCCACTGTGGCTCGCCAGCGTAGGCATCGAGCTTCAGGCGCCACTCGTATTCCGGCAGTCCACGCGCGAAATCTCCCGCCGACAACCAGTTCATCGCCCGGTGGAAATGGGCGACGGGCCAACCCGGCCGCAGTGCCAGCACGCGCTGGAACGCAGCTTCGGCTTGCACGTAGTGCCCGAGCGCGAGGTGTGCGATACCGAGGTTGAACCACGCGGGCGAGCATTGCGCATCGTGTTGCGTTGCCAGCCCCAGTTGCTCGATGGCCTGCGCGTACCGCTCGATCGCGCACAAGGTGGTGCCGGCACCCAGACGCGCCTCGACGGAGGTAGGATCGAGCATGATGGCGCGCAAGAACGCCTCCGCCGCAGGAACGCCATGCCCCGCCCCTTGCAACGCATGGCCAAGCAGCGTGTGGAGTCGCGCCTGACCCGGGGCAACTGCGATGGCCCGACGGGCAGCCACTACTGCCTCAGCATGAAGGCCGAGCGCCAACCTTGCCGAAGCGAGGTTGGCCAGCGCTGCCGCGTCCTGCGGCTGTAGCCGGATCACCGCCTCGAAACTCTCCACTGCCTCGGCGGCCTTGCCGGCGGCCATCCACGCTAGCCCAAGGTTGAAATGCGCTGCCGGCATGGCAGGTGCGAGTTGCGTCGCCCGGACGAGGCACGTCACCGCAGCGGCAAAATCGCCGGCTGCCTTGCAGGCGATGCCGAGGTTGACGATCACACCAGCATCGCCAGGGGCGAGCACGGCGGCGCGCCGCAATTGCGCCACGGCTTCGGCCGGTCGGCCCGCCTGGTGGCACAGCAGACCAAGATGGTGATACGCACCCGCGTGTCGAGGGTCCGATGCCAGCGCGACGCGATACAGGCGCTCCGCGCTTGCGAGGTCGCCGTGCCGGTGCGCATTCATGGCTTGCTCGAAGGCGGGTGTCTTGGCTTGTGTTGATTTCCATGCAAAGCTGACCCACCATTTCCATCGAATCTTGACCCACCCT
>CAJXMR010000203.1 GCA_913056305.1 uncultured Ralstonia sp. | reverse complement strand
CCCCGCCCGCCCCGCGCAATCCGATACAGCGCGCCTGCTTGCCGATACCGCCCCCTTCCACATCGATCACGGCGGCCGCCGCGTCGAGGCCACCTACTCCGCCCGCAACGGCATCGTGACGGTCCGCCACCTGGGCAAGAGCCTGTCGACGTACTCGCCAGGCGCCGACTACAAGGCGGTCGCACGCAAGCTGCTCAGCGTCATGCTGACCATCTGACGCACTGCTGCCATTCGTACCCGCTGTGGTCGCGGCGGGGCTTACTGGCCCCGGAATGCGCACTCCATTGCGCGCGGCTGGAGCGTGTTTGGCGTTTTGCTAGCGCCAAGCACGCCGCGCCGCCTGGAGCCACGTGCCACCATGACTTACGTTACGATAACGGGCATTCCGCTCCCCTCTTTCGCAAGTCGCCGGCTGCCGGCGCGCATCCAACGTGTCTGGCGACGCTGGCCTGTCCTCTCCTACCGCTCCCGCGCAAACGCTGTCGCACGCGCCCTTCTCGTATCCCACCTTCCGGCTGTTCTGGTGTGCCAGGCTGTCGACCACCATCGCCTACCAGATGTTTGGCGTGGCGGTCGGCTGGCAAATCTACGACCTGACGCGCAGCGCCTATGCGCTGGGGCTGGTCGGGCTGGTGCAGTTCCTGCCGTCGGTGGTGCTGGTGCTGGCCTCAGGCCATATTGCCGACCGCTACGACCGGCGCCTGGTGGTGCGCGTGTGCCAGGCGATCGAAGCGCTGGCGGCCGCGATGCTGGCCACCGCCGTGCTGACGGGACATGCCAGCGTGCAGCTGATCTTTATCTTCGTGGTGCTGATCGGCGCGATGCGCGCGTTCGAAACGCCGACGCTGCAGGCGCTGCTGCCAACGCTGGTGCCGTCCGCAGCGCTGCCGCGCGCGGTGGCGCTGTCCAGTTCGGCCGGGCAGACCGGCATCATCCTCGGGCCGGCGGTGGGTGGGTTCCTCTATGTGGCGGGTGCGCCGGTGGTGTATGGCACGGCGGCCGGCCTGTTCCTGCTGGCGCACGTGCTGCTGGCCTTCCTGCGCACCGAGCGCGCGGCGCCGATCACCACGCCGGTGAGCCTGCAATCGCTGTTTGCCGGCATCGTGTTCATCAAGGGGCGGCCGGTGGTGCTGGGTGCCATCTCGCTGGATCTGTTTGCCGTGCTGCTGGGCGGCGCAACAGCGCTGCTGCCGATCTACGCGCGCGACATCCTCGGCACCGGGGCGTGGGGGCTGGGCCTGTTGCGCTCGGCGCCGGCGATGGGCGCGCTTGCCATGGCGATCTTCTTGGCGCACCGGCCACTGGACCGGCACGTCGGACGCGTGATGTTTGCTGCCGTGGCGGTGTTTGGCCTGGCGACGATGGTGTTCGGGCTCTCGCGCTGGCTGCCGCTGTCGATGCTGGCGCTGGTGGTGCTGGGCGCGTCGGACATGATCAGCGTGGTGATCCGGACCTCGCTGGTGCAGCTCGATACGCCGGATGCGATGCGCGGCCGGGTCAGCGCGGTCAATTCGGTGTTCGTGGGTGCGTCCAACCAGTTGGGCGAGTTCGAATCGGGCATGGTGGCCGGGCTGCTGGGGCCGGTGCCGTCGGTGGTGCTTGGCGCCATCGGCACGCTGCTGGTGGTGGCGCTGTGGATGCGCCTGTTCCCAGACCTGACGCATCGCGACCGCATGCGCGACGCGCACCCCACCAGCGAGGGGTAAGCGCGGCGCAATCTGGCGCAGATGTCAGCGAAACCCCGATGGCATGCGGCTGCGCTGGCTCGTATGCTGGGGACGCGATGCATTTGGTCGCCTTGGCAGGTAGCGCCCGATCATGAAGTCTTCGCTGCATCTTCCCTTTCGCACCGCCAGCCCGCCCGGCAGCCGCCGGGCAGAGGGCGTGACCGACCCGGGTCCATTCCGCGACATCGGGCTGGGCAAGTCGCCGCCGATTCGGCCATCGGCCTGGGTGGTGGCCGTGGCGGCAGCGGTGGTCGGCACCGTCGCGCGGCTGTTGCTGGAAAACGCAGTGGGCGTGCGGCTGCCCTTCTACCTGGCGTTTCCGGTGGTGACGATTGCCGCCTGGTATGGCGGCTTCTGGCCCGGCATGCTGGCCATCGCCTCTTACGCCGCAATCTTCACCGGCCTGTTCGTGCTGCAGACACCGCAGCCCACGCCGTGGAGCGGCACCTTCGCGCAGTTGATGGTGTTTGCCGTGGGCGCCCTGTTCATCTGCCTGCTGTGCGAGCAGCTGCGGCGGGCCCGAGCGGGGGCCGAGCGACGCGCCCGGGCCGAGACGCAACAGCGCGTGTCGCAGCAGCGTCTGCTGGCCGCGCTGCAGGCCTCGCCCATCTCGCTGTACGACGTCGACAACACCATGCACTTCATGTGGGTGCACAACCCAGTGTTCGGGCTGCAGCCGGACGAGCTGCTCGGGCGCACCGTGCGCGAGGTGTTCGGCCGCCGTGCCGCTGCGCAACTGACCGAAGCCGGCCAGCGCGTGATCGCCACCGGCACGCCCACGCGCGTCGAGTTCGCCTTCCGCCGCCGGCACACGCAGCGCGTGGTCTACGACGTGGTGGTGATGCCGCTGCGCGACGATGCCGGTGAGATCATCGGGCTGACCAACGCCGTCATCGACATCAGCGAGCGCCGGCAGGTTGAGGCGCAGCGCACCCGCCTGCTCGAAGCCGAGTCGCGCGCCCGCGAAGAGGCCGAACGCGCCAGCCGGCTGAAGGACGATTTCCTCGCCACCGTCAGCCACGAGCTGCGCACGCCGCTGAACGCGGTGCTGGGCTGGGCCCAGCTGCTGAACATGCGCGCCTACGACGAAGCCCTGCACAAGCGCGGCCTGGACGCCATCGAGCGCAGCGCCCGCACGCAGGTGCACCTGATCGACGACCTGCTCGACATGTCGGCCATCCTGTCGGGCAAGGTGCCGCTGGAAATCGCCCCGGTGGACCTGGCTGACGTGCTGGAGCGCGCGCGCGAGACCATCGAGCCGATGGCGCGGCAGAAGCAGATCACCATCGACACCGAATACCTGCCGGTGCCCATGCTGCAAGGTGATGCGGGACGCCTGAAGCAGGTGTTCTGGAACCTGCTGGCCAACGCGGTCAAGTTCACGCCCGACGGTGGGCATATCCGCGTGTCGGTGCATGCGTCGCCTGAAGGCGTGGTGGCGACGGTGCGCGATACCGGCATTGGCATCGAGCCGGCGTTCCTGCCGTTCATCTTCGATCGCTTCCTGCAGGCAGACCTCTCCAATACGCGGCGCCACGGCGGCCTGGGCCTGGGGCTGGCCATCGCCAAGCAGCTGGTGGACCTGCACCACGGGCGTATCACCGCCGCCAGCAGCGGCGCCAACCATGGCACCACCATGGCCGTGACCCTGCCGCTCAACGCCGCCCAGCCCGACGAGCCGACCAGCAGTGCGCCGGGCCTGGTGGCCGGTACCGCAGCGCCGGCGCTCGACGGCGTGCGCGTACTGGCGGTGGACGACAACGCCGAATCCCTCGGCGTGATCGCGCTGATGCTGGAGCGCTACGGCGCCGAGGTCGTCACCGTGTCCAGCGGCACCGCCGCGCTTGATGCGCTCGACCGCGCCGCCGGCGACCGTCCGTTCGACGCCCTGGTCAGCGACCTGGCCATGCCCGGCATGGATGGCATGCAGTTGCTGCGCATCATCCGCGCGCGCGGGCTGACCGAGCTGCCGGCGATCGCCGTCACCGCGTTTGCCGATCCGATCCGGCTGAAGGCGGCCAAGGAGGCCGGTTACCAATCCGTCATCACCAAGCCGATCTTCCCGGGTGAGCTGGGGCATGTGCTGGCAGCCAACGTGCGACGTGCAGGTGGATCGCAGGCAATGCCCTGAGGGAATAGGCGACCCAACAAAAGTCATTGGCGCCGATGTGCGCAAATCAGCATACTTGGTCGCTGTGCCGGCCAGTGGGGCAACTCTCCCCTAGCAGTTCTGCACCTGTCTCTCTGGCTGGCCGCCTTGCCTCACCCCTCTCGCCGCGCATCACGCGCGCCGCGTCTGCCGTTTCATCCAAGCAAACGCCCGAAGCTGAATCGCCCATCAGAGGCGCGTTGTATTCCCGCCCTTCAGAGGAGACACCATGCCAGTCCGACCACTCGGCGCCCTTCCCATCGTGCTTTCTGCCATCGCGCTCGGGCTGGCCACGCAGGCCGTCGCCAAGGGCGCGCCGACGCCCGCCCATGAAGCGAGCGGCCAGACCATCGCCGTGGCCGGGCTGTCCAAGCCCGCCGACATCCTGATCGACCGCTGGGGCGTGCCGCACATCTACGCCAGGAGCGAAGATGACGGCTTCTTCGCGCAGGGTTTCAACGCCGCGCGCGACCGCCTGTTCCAGATCGACCTGTGGCGCCGCCGCGGCCTGGGGCAGCTCTCGGAAGTGTTCGGCCCCGCCTATGTGGAACAGGATCGCGCCACGCGGCTGTTCCTCTACCGCGGCGATATGCAGACCGAGTGGAACCACTACAGCCCCGACGCGCAGCAGATCGCCACGCGCTTCGTGGCGGGCATCAACGCGTATATCGACTGGCTGGCCAAGCACCCGGAGCAGCTGCCCCTCGAATTCCGCAAGCTGAACTACACGCCCGCGCACTGGGCACCGGAAGACGTGGTGCGCATCCGCAGCCACGGGCTGACGCGCAACCTGCAATCGGAAGTGGCGCGTGCCAACGTGGCCTGCAAGGCCAGCCTGGCCGACGACACCATCCGCTTCGGTCTGCAGCCTGCCTGGCAAACCCAGGTGCCGGACGGGCTGGACCCGTGCCTACCGAAAGACCTGCTGAAAGTCTTCACGCTCGCCACGCAGGGGGTGCGTGTCACACCCGAATCGCTCAAGGGCGTGGACATCGACAGCGTGCGCGTGGCGGCTGCCACCAACCTCGAAGAGACCATGGAGGGCAGCAACAACTGGGTGATCGCGCCGGGAAAATCCGCCACCGGCCGCGCCGTGATGGCCAATGACCCGCACCGCGCGTACTCCGCGCCGAGCCTGCGCTACATCGCGCATATCAGCACGCCCACGCTCGACATCATCGGCGCGGGCGAGCCGTCGCTGCCGGCCGTGTCGATCGGCCACAACGGGCACGTCGCCTTCGGCCTGACCATCTTCAACATCGACCAGGAAGACCTCTACGTCTACGAGCTGAACCCGGCCAACAACAGCGAGTACCGCTACAAGGGCGGCTGGGAGCCCTTTACGGTGCTGCACGAACCGGTCAAGGTGCGCGGCAGTGCGATGCAAGTGGCGGACCTGACCTTCACGCGCCACGGCCCGGTCATCTATATCGATGCCGAGAAGCACCGCGCCTATGCCGTGCGCTCGGCGTGGCTGTCGCCGGGCATGTCGCCGTACTTCGGCTCGGTGGGCTACATGCGCGCGCGCACCTTCGCGCAGTTCAAGCAGTCGATGCTGAACTGGGGCGCGCCCACCGAGAACCAGGTCTACGCCGATACACAGGGCAACATCGGCTGGGTGCCGGGCGGCCTCGCCCCCATCCGCCCGAATTGGGACGGCCTGCTGCCCGTGCCCGGCGACGGCCGCTACGAATGGGCCGGCTTCTGGCGTGGCGACCAGTTGCCCTCCACCTACAACCCGAAGTCGGGCTACTTCACCTCGTCCAACGAGATGAACCTGCCGGCCGACTATCCGTACCGCGAGCGCAAGCTCGGCTTCGAGTGGACCAACAGCGCGCGCCATGACCGCATCGACGAGGTGCTGGCCAAGCTCGACAAGGTGTCGCTCGAAGACTCGATGCGGCTGCAGAACGACATGGTGTCGATCCCGGCGCGCCGGCTGATGGCGTTGCTGGCGCCGCTGTCGTCCAACGACGCAGATACGCAGGCGGCGCTGAGCCTGCTCAAGGGCTGGAACGCGACCATGCTGGCGGACTCGCCGCAGGCTGCGCTGCACGAGGTCTGGTTCACGCACCACCTGGGCCGCGCATTCAAGAACGCCGTCCTGACCAAGGCCGGCGCCGATGCCGTCGGCACGCCAGACACCGCGGTGATGCTCGACACGCTGGAACACCCGCAAGGCGCCGAACGCAAGTTTGGCGAAGACCCGCAGCAGGCCGGCGCGAAGCGCGACGCCGTGCTGCTCGCCAGCCTGCACGACGCCTGGGCCGACATGGTCCGCCGCCAGGGCCCCAACCCGCAGGCCTGGACCTGGGGCGCGCTGCACCACAACCTGAACGCCCACCCGTTCGCCGCCATCGTCGACGAGGCCACGCGCGCCAAGCTCAACGTCGGCCCGACGCCCGAGGGCGGCAGCGCCTACACGCCCAACCAGTCGACCTACCGCGCGAGCGACTTCCTGCAGACCAACGGCCCGTCGTTCCGCACGGTGGTTGACGTGGGCAACTGGGACAACTCGCGCGCCGTCAACCTGCCCGGCCAATCCGGCGACCCTGACAGCCCGCACTACCGCGACCTCGCGCCGCTGTGGCTGCACGGCAAGTACTTCCCGCTGCTGTACTCGCGCCGTGCGGTGGTGTGAGGGGGCGGGTCATTTGGCATAACCCAAAAAAGGCCCAAAAACGCGAAAAAGCCGCGCCGCACATAGGTTTGCAGGCTTCGCGGGCGTCGACCAGTTTTGGCATGGAATAGCGAAAAACTGTCCGATTCTGAGCCCGTTTTGCGCGAGAATTGGCGCAACCCCCTCACAAGGCGCATTAGACCTCCTGCCTGATCCGGTTCACGACGGCCTTGTGGAGCTGGCCGACTTCTTCGTTGGACAGATCAGCCATGGACGCCTTGCCCCAGCGCCGCCGGATGTAGGATCGGCGCCAGCTCCCGGCCCTCATTTCGTCGCAGAGCGCATTGATCGCGCGAACCTTGCGCTCGCGCCATCCCGGTGAGCGCATGGCGCCTGGCATGCCTTCCAAGCGCGCTCGCCAATTCACCAAATAGGTCTCCGCCTGCGCAAACCGTTCGTATGGGATTTCCGCATAGGACCGGACGTCCATATGCTGCTCCAGGCGCCGCAGAACGGCGGCAGGAGTGATTTGTTGGCCGTCTACGGCACGTGAAACACCGACAATCTGATCACGCAGCTCCAGGAGACGCCGCTTGTGGCAAGCGTCCAGGAAGCCGTTGTGCACGTTTGGCGCGCGGTCGTACACGATGTTTTGCACATGGCCGCTACCAATAAACACGGTACCGCCACTGACCACAACATTAGGCGCCGCTTGGGTTGGCGACTCATTGACAACTTCTGTTTCCCCACCAAACAGTTCTGCCCAGACGCCTTGGGCACGGCGCCTTTTCTCATTTACTGCCACTACGTTTCCTCTTCGCAGCCAGTCCCAGGAGAGGACTGCCCACCCGGCCGCACCGTGGGAGGCCCTCCTATCAGTAAGGACTATCTGCGCTTCCACCAAGCGGTTTAAACCCCCTGGCCGTGGGGGGAGGCCGCGCTGTGCTAACCAGGCGGAAATCCGAGAAACCTAAGCGGCGCAACGATTGGCGGGAACCCAGGTCACTGCGAATGCAGGCGCGGTTGCAGTCTTTAACAATCTGCGCTGCGACCGGCTGACTATGAGTTCACGACCAAGCGGAGGATGCGGTCAATGTTTGGACCGGCCTTGTGGCCTGTCTCCGCAATGATGTCGTACAGGAGAACGACCAGCTCCGCTTTCTTGGACGGATTGGGTTTGCCGCCTTTCTTCGCCTGCTCGTGCTCCACCAACTCCAACACGTACTGAAGCAGTTCCTCATCCAGAGGGCTGGCTGGGCCTTGGGCGCCCGCCTCCAGGTCTTTCATGAGCATGGGGCCGTCGCCGGTCAGCAGCCAATTGACGTTAAGCCCAAGCAGAGCAAGGCCTCGCAGTACGCGACCGCTCGGCAAGCCGCGCCCCGTCTCGTTCTCCTGAATCCCCCTTTTTGTCCCTCCTATCGCTGCCCCCAACTGCTCCTGGCTCTGCTTCAGGCGGGCTCGAAAGGCACGAAATCTTGTGGCGACGTCCGCTTCGATGTTCGCACTTTCGGTCATGACGACATCCTTCGGCTGCGTCGGAAGTGCGAACGCGGTGTTCGCACTTTTTCCACGCGTTCGCGCTTGGGTGGGAATTCCATATAAATCAAAGAGATACAAATTTTTGAGCGGCAAAACACAATGCGACCGAAGTGCGAACACAAACACAACGTTGCATGAGCACAAAATATCGTGCTATGTTTCTGCCCATGGACAAGTTAAACCAACCGAAAAAACCAGTCGTGCAGGACTGGCATCGGGCAGACATCAAGAGCGCGCTGGAGAAGGCTGGGCATTCGCTGCGCCAGTTGAGCCTCCAACACGGCTACAGATCGGAAGAGCACACGTCTGAACTCCAGTCACGGATGTATCTCGTATGCCG
>CAJXMR010000202.1 GCA_913056305.1 uncultured Ralstonia sp. | reverse complement strand
GCGATCCGTTCGCCATGCTGCCGTTCTGCGGCTACAACATGGCCGACTACTTCGCGCACTGGCTCAAGTTGGGCGCGCAGCTGGCAACAAGTGGTGCCACGCTGCCGAAGATCTTCTGCGTGAACTGGTTCCGCAAGGACGAACAAGGTCGCTTCGTGTGGCCGGGCTTCGGCGAGAACATGCGCGTGCTGAAGTGGATGGTCGACCGCATCGAGGGCCAGGTTCAGGGTAGCGAGCACGTCTTCGGCGTGTCGCCGCGTTATGAAGAGCTGAGCTGGGACGGTCTGGACTTCACGGCCGAGCAGTTCGCCAAGGTGATCTCGCTGGATGCCGCCGCCTGGCAGCAGGAGCTGGCGCTGCA
Organism: uncultured Ralstonia sp.; assembly: GCA_913056305.1. Classification (GTDB taxonomy): domain Bacteria; phylum Pseudomonadota; class Gammaproteobacteria; order Burkholderiales; family Burkholderiaceae; genus Ralstonia. Next base: position 8,042 of record CAJXMR010000202.1, on the reverse strand, counting down.
CGACGAGCTGTTCACGCAGCTGGCGCACCACCTGCCGCAGGCGCTGCCGGAAGCGAAGGCGCGCCTGGAGGGGCGTCTGCAAGGCTGATCGCAGTCAGCTGTTGCTAAGGAAAGCCCGCGCATTGCGCGGGCTTTTTTTGTCTGTTCTGCCCATTCTTTGGGCAGTAATCCCAAAGATTTAAGTCGCGCGATTTACCCCTTTCATTAAAACGGGTCGCTTGATTTAAATTTTATTGAATTCCGTTGTAAAAAATACCGAAACGCACAACGCGATGTGCGTTATGCCAATGCCAACATAATAACAATGCCTTTATGCGGGGCGCGGATCATCGTGCGCATGATACGGCTGGAAACCCGCGTCTGGCATAGGTTTGTGAAGCATGCGTGTCAACTTGCGCATGGCATTGGCACATCATTCGGCGCAAATTTTCGAATTGTTAAAATCCTGCGTGACGAATTCCCGTTGGATTCTTATAATCCGGCAACACAGGGTCTTCGCAATATGGAGCCAGCGCGAAGGCTGACAAAAAAGTATCGGGAAACGGCTGGCAAGCCAATGTCATGTTCGGATGGGCATCACGTCCATCCTCCGGCGCGCGGGGGTGCGCCGGCTCGGTTTTCGGCGTGTGATGCCGCGCTGTATGCAAACGATTGCACAGTGCGGCAGCGGACGACGAAGCGGGGGCGTGCCACAACCCTTCCCGAAACATCCTGGATCACCAGGTGGCTCCGCCGGAGATCTGCTGACGGGACAAGCAGTGCACAGCGATCTCCCGTCTGGCCCGCAAGGGCCGGGCGACGCAGGACCGTATGACATGCAGGCGAGCGCGCTACGCCCGCGTGGATTCCATAACAACGCGCACCGCAGACAGAAGAGCGCGGCCGAGGGGCCGATTGCCGGAAATTTGTCGGCTGGGTTTGACGGGAGGTTTTACAAGTGGGAATTCAGATCTTGCTGGTCGAACAAGACCAGGCAGAGGGGGAGCGTCTGTCGTTTTCCCTGCGTGACGGCGGACATCTGGTCCAACGGGTGGATGGCCCGGCACAGGCGCAAGCCGTGCTGCAGGCGTCTGCGCCCGATCTGCTGCTGATGGAGTGGACGTGGCCGGAGCGCGAATCGATCGACATGCTGCTGGCCCTGCGCGCCAGCACGCACACGCGTGGCCTGCCGGTCATCGTGTTGTCGCGTCATGGGGATGCGCGCGCCAAGATCGCCGCGCTCGACGCCGGCGCTGACGATTACGTGGTCAAGCCGTGCGACACGGGTGAGCTGCATGCCCGCATCCGCGCGGTGCAGCGCCGCCGCGCGCCGCAGCAGGGCGACGAAGTGCTGCAGGTCAACGGCCTGCGGCTCGATCCGCTCACGCTGGGCGTGACGGCGCAGACCGAGACTGGACCGCGCGCGATTCCGCTCAGCCCGCTCGAGTTCCGCCTGCTGCATTTCCTGGTGGCCCACCCGCAGCGCGTGCATTCGCGCACGCAATTGCTCGACCGGGTGTGGGGCAACCATGTCTTCGTGGGCGAGCGGACGGTGGACGTGCATGTGCGCAAGCTGCGCGTGGCACTGGCCGGCACCCCGTGCGACGGCCTGATCCAGACCGTGCGCGGTGGCGGCTACCGCCTGATGGTGGGCACGGGCGCCGCGCTGAAGGCGCAGCCGGCCGAGGCCATCGGTGCACAACTGGAGGCCGCCGCGCGCAAGCCGGAGCTGCCGGCCTACGGGCGCGTGCCCACGCGCTCGCTCAGCCTCAACGAGCCGGTGCGCCTGACCGCCTGACCGGCCCGCACTAAGCACCTTTCGACCATTCCCTCGACCCTGCATGAAGCAGGGCGATGGAATGGTTTTGTCTGTGCCCAACCTCAATCCAACAATCTCAGGGGGAATCGAACATGAAGCTGTGGTGGAGCGGTGTACTGCTGGCCGGACTGGCCATGAGCGCGCAGGCGCAGGAAGTGAAGCCGGGTCTGTGGGAAAGCACGACCAGCGTGACCCTGAACGGCAAGCCGTTCCCACACGTTGACGAGCAGGGCCGCCAAGTGCCGAACCGCCCGGAACGCGGCTGCGTGAGCGCGAACGATGCCGGGAACATCCGCGACAGGATTGAACGCAACATGCTCAAGGACATGCACGGCTGTGCCGTGACCCGCTGGAACTACGCGCTGGGCACGCTCAAGGTGTCGATGTCGTGCGAGGACCCGCAGGGCGGCAAGGGGTCGCTGGATGCCAGCGGCCCGCTCACGGCCACGTCCTTCGACATCACCGGCAGCGGCCACTACCAGCACCCGCAGTATGGGCCGATGACCAGCGGCTTCCACTACCAGGGCCGCTACCTGGGCGCGTGCAAGTCGTAAGCCGCGGGCCCGAAGGAGAAGCCTGGATGCACCCACGCTACCTACGCTCGCTCGGGGTGTCGCTCGTGCTGGCGGCACTGCTGTGCGCGTGCGGCAAGCAGGATGACGCCATCGCCAGCACCACGGTGGGCATCGACACCGCGCTGCCCCAGGCGTGCGTCGAGGCCGAAGATGCCCAGCGCGCCTGCACCGAGAACCAAGCCGCCGGCTACGAGCGCGTTGGGCAACCGGCCGCCGCCAAGCAGCTGCGCGACGCCTTGCCCAAGGAGATGGACGCCGTGCGGGCACGCTGGCGCTCCGTCGCCAGCAAGGACGGGCTGGCCCTATCCTGTGCCGCCACGCGCGACGCCCTGCGGGCGCAGCCGCAATGCCGCAAGGGATGAGCGCCCTGGCACACGGTGCGTGGAGGGTGCGCACCTGAAAAAACGGCCGGACCGCTAGGCGGTACCGGCCGTTTTTCTTGTTGCCGAGGCGATCAGCGCTGGCCTTCGCGCCAACGCTTGAGCCAACCCAACCCCTCGCTGGTGCCTGCGCGTGGCCGGTACTCGCAACCGACCCAGCCGTCGTAGCCCAGCGTGTCCATCAACGCGAACAGGTGCGGGTAGTTCAGCTCGCCCTCGTCCGGCTCGTGGCGATCCGGCACACCGGCAATCTGCACGTGGCCGACATCGGTGACGTACTGCTTGAGCTTGACCGACAGGTCGCCCTCCATGATCTGCGCGTGGTACAGGTCGAACTGCACCTTCAGGTTGGGCGCGCCGACCTCCTTGCACACCGCATGCGCCTGGGCCTGATGTGTGAGGAAGAAGCCTGGCATGTCGCGCGTGTTGATCGGCTCCAGCACGATGGTGATGCCTGCGCCGGCCGCCTCGCGCGCGGCGTAGGCGAGGTTCTGCACGTAGGTGGCGTGGTGGCGGGCACGGTCGTCATTCGGCCCGATCAGGCCCGCCACCACGTGCACGCGCGTGTTGCCGAGCACCTGCGCGTACTCCAGTGCGGTGGCGATGCTGCGCTTGAACTCCTCCTCGCGCCCGGGCAGCGAGGCGATGCCGCGCTCGCCGCCGGCCCAGTCGCCCGGCGGGGCGTTGAACAGCGCCTGCGTGAGGCCGTGGTCGACCAGCCGTGCGCGCAGCGGGTGCTTGTCGTACTCATACGGGAAGAGGAATTCCACGCCCTCGAAGCCATCCTTTGCCGCGGCGGCAAAGCGGTCGAGGAACGCGTGCTCCTGGTACATCATGGAGAGGTTGGCGGCAAAGCGCGGCATGGCAAATCCTTACGTCGACGGTGTTACTTGTTAACCAGTTGCGGCGGCGTGCGCAGCACGGCGATGGCACCGATCACCAGCACGCCCGCCAGCGCATACATGCCGGCCGAGGTGCTGTTGGTCATGTCCTTGAGCGCGCCCACCATGTAGGGGCTGACGAAGCCGGCCAGGTTGCCTACCGAGTTGATGGCGGCAATGCCGGCCGCGGCAGCGGTGCCGCGCAGGAACGACGTGGGCAGCGACCAGAACAGCGGTGCGCAGGTCAGCACCCCAGCGGCGGCCACCGACAGAAACACCACCGACAGCACCACATTGTGCGACGACGCGGCCACCACGGCAAAGCCGACCGCGCCCATCAGCGCCGGCACCACCAGATGCCAGCGGCGCTCGCGGCGCGCGTCGGCGCTGCGGCCGATCAGCACCATGGCGATCGCGGCGCAGAGGTACGGAATGGCGGACAGCACGCCCACCATGAAGGTGTCCGTCACGCCCGCGTTCTTCACCAGCGTCGGCACCCAGAACGTCAGGCCGTACTGGCCCATCACGAAGGCAAAGTAGATCAGGCTCATCAGCCACACGCGCGGGTCGGAGAACAGCGCGCCCAGGCCCGGGTGCTCCGCCTTGCCGTGGTTGTCGGCGGCGATGTTCGCTTCCAGCAGTTGCTTGTCTTCCTCGCTCAGCCACTTGGCGCGGCGGATGCTGTCATCGAACTTCCACAGCACCAGCAGGCCCACGAGCACGGCGGGAATCGCCTCGATCGCGAACATCCACTGCCAGCCCTGCCAGCCGCTGTTGTCGTGGAACGCGCTCATGATCCAGCCCGACAGCGGATTGCCGAAGATGCCCGAGATGGGGATCGCCGCCATGAACATCGCGACGATGCGCGCGCGGCGGTGCGACGGATACCAGTACGTCAGGTACAGGATGATGCCGGGGTAGAAGCCGGCCTCGGCCAGGCCCAGCAGGAAGCGCATCACGTAGAACTGCGTGGGCGTCTGCACGAAGGCGAAGGCGCCGGAGATCAGGCCCCAGGTGATCATGATGCGCGCGATCCACACGCGCGCGCCGATCTTGTGCAGCAGCAGGTTGCTCGGCACCTCGAACAGGAAGTAGCCGATGAAGAAGATGCCCGCACCCAGGCCGTACACCGTCTCGGAAAAATTCAGCGCCTGCGACATCTGCAGCTTGGCAAAGCCGACGTTTACGCGGTCGAGATAGGCGACCACGTAGCACAGCATGATGAGCGGAACGATGCGGCGCGACACGCGTGCGTAGACGCTGTCTTCCTGTGACAGGGCGCGCGCTGGCAGCGCCGCCGTGGTGGCGGTGGACGTGGTCATGTGGTCTCCGGTGTAGGTGTTATGTGGGCCGCGATGGCAGCTACCAGCGGGCCCCGAACGTCTGGCGCAACTCGTCGATCTGCGCGTCGGACAGCGGTGCGGGCTTCGGGCTGGTCATGAGCCAAAGCCGCGCGGTTTCTTCCAGTTCTTCCAGGGCGTAGGCCGCGTTCGAGACCGAGCCGTGCCACACCACGGGGCCGAGGCGATCGAGCAGCACCGCGCGCACGTCGTTCGCGAGTTCGGCGATCTGCCTGGCGACGTCCGGATGCCCTGGGCGTTGATAGCGGATGAGCGGCACGTGCCCGACCTTCATCACGTAGTAGGGCGTGATGGGCGGCAGCACGTCGGCCTCGCGCCAGACGCCGGCCAGCGTGAGCGCCACCAGGTGTGTCGAATGCGTGTGCACGACGGCGTGCGCATCAGCATTGCGGTCGTAGATGCCGCGATGCAGGGCGAGCGTCTTCGAGGGCTTGTCGCCGCTGACCCATTCACCGGCCGTGCTGACCTTGGCGATGCGCGCCGGATCCAGCGTGCCGAGGCACGCGTCGGTGGGCGTGATGAGCCAGCCATCGGGCAGGCGCGCGCTGATGTTGCCGGCGGTGCCGACGGTGTAGCCGCGCGCGTACAGGCTGGCGCCCACGCGCGCGATCTCTTCGCGCAGCGCGTTTTCAGTGGCGGCCGTCATGCGATGGGCTCCACCGTGGTCTGGGCCAATTGCGCGAGCGCCTTCTCGAAGAAATCGACCGTGCCGAAGTTGCCGGACTTGAGCGCCAGCGCGACCGGGTCATCACCGATGGTCGCCGTCCATGGCACGCCCGGATCGATCTGCGGGCCGATGCGCAGCGCGCGCACATCCAGCGCCTGCACCACCGCGCCCGAGGACTCACCGCCGGCCACGACGAAGCGGCGCACGCCATCGGCATGCAGCGCGCGGGCGATGCGACCGAGCGCCTCTTCAACCAGCTTGCCGGCGCGCTCCACGCCCAAGGTCTGCTGCACGCGCGCGACCTGCTCCGGCGCGCTGGTGGCGTACACCAGCACGGTCTGTCCCGCGTGGCGGTGCACGAAATCGAGCGCCTCGACCACCACCGGCTTGCCTTCGGCCAGCGCCAGCGGATCTATCTGGAACGCCGGACGCGACGCACGCCAGTGCGCGACCTGCGCATTCGTCGCGCGCGAGCAGCTACCGGACAGCACGATGGCCGCGTCCGCTACGGCCGGCAAGCATGCCGCATCGCCGTGTGCGGTGATCAGCCCCGCGCGGCGATACTGCGCCGGCAGACCCAGCGCCAGGCCCGAGCCGCCGGTGAGTAGCGGCAGGTCGGCAAACGCCTCGCCCAGCACGATCAGGTCGTCGTTGGAGATTGCGTCGGCAACGCCCAAGTGCACGCCATCGGCGCGCAGCAGCTGCATCTGATCGCGGCAGGCCTGCGCGCCGCGCATCACCGTGTCATAGCGCAGCAGGCCGACCTTGCCCGCGCTCTGGCGCGCCAGCACCGGCACCAGGTTCGGATCGCGCATCGGCGTGAGCGGGTGGTGCTCCATGCCCGACGCGTTGAGCAGCACGTCGCCGACGAACAGGTGGCCGCGGAAGATCGTGCGGCCGTTCTCCGGAAACGCCGGGCAGGCCAGCGTGAAGTCGGTGCCCAGCGCCGCCATCAGCGCCTCGGCCACGGGGCCGATGTTGCCGTCGTCGGTGGAGTCGAAGGTCGAGCAGTACTTGAAGAAGAAGCGCGAGCAGCCGCGCCCGCGCAGCCAGTGCAGCGCCGCCAGCGACTGGCCGACCGCTTGCGGCGCGGGGATCGTGCGTGACTTGAGCGCGATCACGATGGCATCGGCGCCAGCGGCAATGGCTTCATCACCGGCGCCCGGCACGCCGATGGTCTGCACGGTGCGCATGCCCGCGCGCACCAACATGTTGGCGAGGTCGGTCGCGCCGGTGAAGTCGTCGGCGATGCAGCCGAGCACGGGGCGGGAGGTTTGCGCGTCGCTCATGCGGCGTTCTCCGGCAGCGTGATCCCCGGGAAGATCTTGATCACGGCGCTGTCGTCTTCCTTGGCGTAACCGGCCGTGGAGGCCTGCATGAACATCTGGTGCGCGGTGGCGGCCAGCGGCAGCGGGAACTTGGTCGCGCGCGCGGTATCGAGCACCAGCCCAAGGTCCTTGACGAAGATGTCGACGGCGGACAACGGCGTGTAGTCGCCGGCCAGCACGTGGGCCATGCGGTTTTCGAACATCCAGCTATTGCCTGCGCTGTGGGTGATGACCTCATACAGCGCATCCGCCTCCACGCCTTCGCGCAGGCCCAGCGCCATCGCTTCGGCGGCGGCGGCAATGTGCACGCCGGCCAGCAGCTGGTTGATGATCTTCACCTTGCTGCCGGCGCCGGCCTTGTCGCCCAGGCGGTAGACCTTGCCGGCCATGGCGTCGAGCACGGCGCCCGCCGCCGCATAGGCTGCGGGTGTGGCCGAAGTCATCATGGTCATCTGGCCCGAGGCAGCCTTGGCGGCGCCGCCCGAAATCGGGCCGTCCACGTACAGGACACCAAGCTGCGCGAGACGCGCTTCCAGCGCAATCGACCAATTCGGGTCCACCGTGGAACACATGACGAACGTGCTGCCCGGTCGCATGGCCGCAGCAGCGCCCTGCTCGCCGAACAGCACGGCTTCGGTCTGGGCGGCATTGACCACCACCGAGACCAGCACGTCCACGCTGGCCGCCACCTCGGCAGGCGTTGCGCAGGCCACGCCGCCTTCCTTGGCGAAGTCCGCAGCGGCGCCTGGGCGGGCGTCGCAGGCGTACACGGTGTAGCCCTGATTGCGCAGCGTCTTGGCAATGCCCATGCCCATTGCGCCGAGCCCGACCACGCCGACCTTCTGGTCGACCGTCGATTGCGTCATGAAGAACTCCTGAGGTGAATTACTTACCGGCCGATGCGTCGCGGCCCTCGGCCAAGCGACGCGCGGCGTTGAACATGTGGGTTTGCGCGGCGTTGCGCGCGGCCAGGGCATCGCGCTTGCGGATGGCTTCCACCATCGCGCGGTGCTCGTCGCGCACCTGGCGGGCGAAGTCTTCGCGGCGCGCTT
>CAJXMR010000201.1 GCA_913056305.1 uncultured Ralstonia sp. | reverse complement strand
GTTGGCACAGGCAACACCGGCAATGCCGGCTCCGACGATGGCGATGGAAGGCTGGGTCATGGATGACGTGGTGGGCGGTGAGCGAGGTCGGTTGGCGAAACCCCGCCATGATAATCGGGTCGCGGGCCAATAAAAAACGCCACCCGAAGGTGGCGTTCCTGCGTCAAGCCGGCGGGGCTTAGAACTTGTAGCCGAGGTTCAGGCCGAAGACGAGCGGGTCGACCTTGATATCGGTCTTGTTGGTCGCCAGCAACTGGCCCTGCTGGCTGTAGATGTTGATGGTCGAGGTGGTCTTCAGCGGCAGGTAGGACACCGAGGCCGTGGCGAACACATTCTTGGCGACCTCGTACGACGCGCCGATGGTGGCCGTCGGCGTCCAGGAGCTCGACGATTCGGCGGTCACCCTGCCCGGGCCGGTCGGGATCTGGCCCATGCCCAGTTGCAGGGTCCGGCCGAGGTTCTGCATCGCGTTGACGAAGTTCGAGTTCAGGCGCAGGTTGGTGAAGAAGTTGTAGCTGACACCCGCGCCCACGAACGGGCGCAGCTTGTTCTGCGCCGTGCCGAAATGGTATTCGACCTGGACCGCCGGGCTCCACTCGCGCACCGTGGCGACCGGGTTGTTCTGCGGCAGGCCGAGGTTGATCAGCGTCAGCGAGCCGAGCACCGGGATCGGCGCGATCACGTTGCCGCTGCCATACAGGTTGAACTTGGGCGGCACGCCACCGACGAAGGTGCCGGCCCAGTTGTCGTCGAAGAAGTGGGTGAACGTGACCGACAGCGTATTGGCGTTGCTGACCTTCACGTCGGTGCCCGGCGACTGGTACGTGCCCAGGCCCAGCGCGCTGGTGGTGGTGGTCAGCGGCGAGGCCGAATCCATCGGACGGATGTTGAACCAACCCACCGCCATGATGTTGCGGCCCCACACGTAGTCGTCCATAAAGCCGCTGAAACCGCGGCCACTGCTGCCAGTGCTTGCGCTGGCATCGGCGGTGGCTTGAGCGTGGGCGAGGGGAGCAGCGAGCAGGCAGGAAGCGGCGCAGGCGAGTGCTGCTGCAAAGCGGTGGGTGTGGCGGGTCATGTGGTTTGTCTCTCTGTTGTATGTGATTATTTTTTCGCCAAATGTGTGGCGATTTGTCTGGTGCAGCATAACGCAGCGATTCTGCTGCATTGATCGAAGTTTTCCTCTAGCTGACACGCCTGCAACAGGGGTTTCCCCTATGCGTGTTTCAAACGCTCCGCCGGACGGCGGAGCGTTTGAAGATGCCGTTCCGCGGGCGATTTGGTTAGAACTTATATTCCGGATTTTTGGGGCTGAAGGTCTGGTCGTTCCAGGTCTTGCGCGCGACGTTTTCGATCACGATTTTCTCGAGCTGATTGCCCGATTCGTCCCAGGCCTCTTCGGCACGGATCCATGGGTTCTTGAGATCGAAATACAGGCGCACGCGCTTGGCGTAGAACGCGGGCGGCCCGCTCGGTGCGTCCCGGGTCAGGCGCAGCATGCGCTCGCCGTCTTCCGTGACGATCTTCACCTCGTCGAACTTGCCGGAGTGGCCGGCCGCGGCATAGGCGCGCGCATCCCGCTCCAACGAATCGACCATGAACTGCAACCCCAGCTCGCGCGCGGTGTGGTTGGACTGCGACTTGGCCAGCGTGCCATCCAGCGCGCTCCAGATGGCGGCAAAGCCGAACAGGCCGCCCAGGTGGCCATACATCTCGTCGCGGCGCACGGTCTCGTCGTAGATGATTTCCTGGCCGGCGCGCGCGCCGCCCTTGAGCCAGCGCGCGTAGACCTGGCGCGGCGCGTTGCGATAACGGACTTCCATCAAGGCCGGCTGGCTCTGCCACTGGTCCTTCACGCGCTCCTGGCGGCGCATGCGGTATTCGTATTCGGGCAGCCGGTCGACTTCAGTGCGCAGCCAGCGCGTGAGCGTGCCGGGCTTCAACGCGCCTACCATGGCGAGGAGATCGCCGTCGGGCCACGTCGCCAGGCTGCCGTCGCGCACGTGCGACCCTAACCAGGTGGCCTGCCCGGCGACGTCCATGGCGGCAAAGCTGGCGACGGCGGCGGATTGCGCGGGCGCGGCCGATGCAGCGTCGGCCGGCGGCACCGCTTGCGGTTGGGCCCAGGCGCCGGCCGTCCAGGCCAGCGCCGTGGCGAGCACAAGGGAGCGGATCTGCATGTGTGCCTCCGGTCTCGGTGGATGCGGTTTGCGATGGGTCAGCCCTGCGCGGCGCGGGCGCGACGGATGTCCGGGTCGGCATCGCGCAGCTCGCGGCGCAGGATCTTGCCGACTGTCGATTTCGGCAGCTCCTCGTGGCGGAACTCGACCATGCGCGGCATCTTGTAGCCGGTCAGGTGGGCGCGGCAGTGCGTGAGCAGGTCGGCCTCCGTCAGCGCGCCGTTGCGCGGCACCACGATGATCTTCACGCGCTCGCCCGCCACCGGGTCCGGCACGCCGATGGCCGCCACCTCCAGCACGTCCGGGTGCAGCGCGACCACGTCTTCGATCTCGTTGGGGTACACGTTGAAGCCGGAGACCAGGATCATGTCCTTCTTGCGGTCGATCAGGCGGATGTAGCCGCGCGGGTCCATCACGCCGATGTCGCCGGTGGAGAACCAGCCATCGGCGTCGATGGACTTGGCGGTCTCGTCGGGGCGCTGCCAGTAGCCGCGCATGACCTGGGGCCCGCGCACCTGCAGCTCGCCGGGCTCGCCCAGCGGCGCGATGCTGCCGTCGTCGCGCAGAAAGCGCACCTCGGTGGACGGCGCCGGCAGCCCGATCGAGCCGGTGAACTCGCTGATGTCCGGTGGGTTCATCGTCACCACCGGCGAGCACTCGGTCAGGCCATAGCCCTCGACGATGGTGTGGCCGGTCACCTGCTTCCAGCGCTGGGCGATCGCGCGCTGCACCGCCATGCCGCCGCCGATGGTGATCTTCATGGCCGAGAAATCGCGCTTGGCGAACTCCGGGTCTTCCAGCAGCGCATTGAACAGCGTGTTGACACCCGCGATGCCCGAGAAGCGCTCGTTGCGCAAGATGAAGAGCACGCGCTTGGTGTCGCGCGGATTGGCGATCAGGATGTTGCGCCCGCCGCGCGTCATGAACATCAGCAGGTTCACCGTGAGCGAGAAGATGTGGTACAGCGGCAGCAGCGTGACGTTGGATTCCGCCTCGTCGCTGGAGATGCTCTTGGACCACTCCTCGGCCTGCAGCAGGTTGGCGATGATGTTGCGGTGGGTGAGCATCGCGCCCTTGGCCACGCCCGTGGTGCCGCCGGTGTATTGCAGGAAGGCGACGTCCTGTGGCGCCAGTGGCACTGGCTGCAGCGTGCGTCCACGCCCGGCGGCCAGTGCGTCGCGCAGGCCGATCGGTGAGGGCAGCCGGTAGGCCGGCACCTGTTTCTGCACGTGGCGCATCAGGAAATTCAGCGCTCGGCCCTTCAGGTTGATGGCGCCGCCCATCAGGTCGCCAATACCGGTCACGACGATGTTGCGCACTTGCGTGCCCGGCAACGCCTGCTCCAGCGTGCGCGCGAAGTTCTCGAACACCACGATGGTCTGCGCGCCCGAGTCACGCAGCTGGTGGGCGAGTTCCGTCACCGTATAGAGCGGGTTGACGTTGACGACGATGGCGCCCGCCATGAGCGTGCCGAACAGGCACACCGGGTATTGCAGGCTGTTGGGCAGCATGATCGCCACGCGGTCGCCCTTCTTGACGCCGCGCGACTGCAGCCACGCCGCGAAGTGCTTGGCCTGGCGTTCGCATTCGCCGTACGTCATTTCCGTGCCGACGCTGACATAAGCGCTGCGGTTGCGGTACTTCTCCACCGATTCGCGGAATACCTCGGCCAGCGAGTGGTAGCGGTCGGGGTTGATGTCCGCCGGCACGCCGTCGGGATACGACTTGAGCCAGAGTCGGTCGGTCAGGCTGTTGCGTTCGGCAACGGTGTTCATGGCGTCTCCTCCATGGGGTCGCGGCGAATCGTAGTTGTATGCCGCTGGGCGTTGGGGTGGTGGGCCGGTTCCCGTGGCGGCCCGCAGGATGCGTGCTACATCTGTTCAGGGCGCTCCAGGATGGCGACCACGCCTTGCCCGCCCGCCGCGCAGATCGACACCAGCCCGCGCCCGCTGCCGCGTTGCGCCAGCATCTTGGCCAGCGTGGCGACGATGCGCCCGCCGGTGGCGGCAAACGGATGGCCGGTGCCCAGCGAGCTGCCATTCACGTTCAGCTTGCTGCGGTCGATGCTGCCCAGCGGTGCCGCGCGGCCGAGCTTCTCGCGGCAGTATTCGGGCGATTCCCATGCCGCCAGCGTGCACAGCACCTGGGCCGCGAAGGCCTCGTGGATCTCGTAGTAGTCGAAGTCCTGCAGCGTCAGGCCGGCGCGCTGGAGCATGCGCGAGACGGCATAGGCCGGCGCCATCAGCAGGCCCTCGTTCTGCTCGGGCGTGCCACTGAAGAAATCGACGGCGGCGGTATCCGCGCACGTCATGTAGGCGAGCACCGGCAGGTTGTGCGCGCGCGCCCAATCCTCGCTGGCCAGCAGTACGCACGAGGCCCCATCGGTGAGCGGCGTGGAATTGCCGGCGGTGAGCGTGCCGGCGGCGCTGCGGTCGAACACTGGCTGCAGCTTGGCGAGCTGTTCGGCGCTGAGGTTGCCGCGCAGGTTGTTGTCGCGGTCTAGGCCCAGGTGGGCGGTCATCAGGTCGGTGAAGAAGCCGCGTTCGTAGGCGGCGGTGAGGTTCTGGTGGCTGCGCAGGGCGAGTGCGTCCTGGTCTTCGCGGCGGATGCCCCAGCGCTTGGCCATCTGCTCGCAGTGCTCGCCCATGGAGAGGTTGGTGCGCGGCTCGCTGTTGCGTGGCAGCAGGGGGCGCACGAACATCGATGGTCGCAACCCTGCCAGCGCCTTGATGCGTTCGCCGGTCGATTTGGCACGGTTGGCCTCCAGCAGGATCTTGCGCATCTTTTCGTTCAGGCCGACGGGCGCATCAGAGGTGGTATCCGTGCCACCGGCGATGCCCACCTCAATTTGCCCGAGCGCGATCTTGTTGGCGACCAGGATGGCAGCCTCCAGCCCGGTGCCGCAGGCCTGCTGCACGTCGTACGCGGGCGTTTGCTTGGCCAGCGTGGTGGACAGCACCGACTCGCGCGTGAGGTTGAAATCGCGCGCGTGCTTGATGACGGCGCCCGCCACCACCTCGTCCAGCCGCTGGCCGTGCAGGTTGAAGCGGTCGATCAGACCCTGCAGTGCGGCGGTCAGCATCTGCTGGTTCGACGCGGTGGCGTAGGCCGTATTCGAGCGGGCGAACGGGATGCGGTTGCCCCCGAGGATGGCGACGCGGCGCACCTGCGCGTTGACGAGCATGGGTTCAGTCTCCGGAGTGTGGTGGGAGCGGCAGCGTCAGCACGCCGCGCAGATAGGGTTTGTCGCCAGACGCGTCGCGCACCTCGAACGCTTCAGGCGCCGACGACGCGCCGCGCCACAACGTGGCCGTGCCCGGCAGCATCAGCGGTGCCTTGAACTCGACCGTCACCTCGGCCTGGGCCACCGGTGTCTCGGGCAGCAGCGCCGCCAGCGCGCGCGCCTTGGTCCACATGCCATGCGCGATCGGGTGGGCAAAGCCGAATAGCCGCGCGCCGAGGCCGGACACGTGGATCGGGTTCCAGTCGCCCGACACGCGCGCATAGCGGCGGCCGGTGTCGGCGGGGATCGCCCATTGGCCGTCGGGCGCCAGATCCGGTGCGGTGGGCAGCGCGATGAGCGGCGCGCCCTGCGGTGCGGCCACGCCCACGCGCAAGTACGTTGACAGCGATTGCCACACCACCGTGCCCGCCCGCAGGATGACGGTCTCGATGGCGAAGGCCTGGCCGCGCGCATGCTGGAACAACCGGCGTGGGCGCACCTCCACGCGCACGCGCTCACCGACCTCCAGCGGACGGTGCTGGCGGATGGTGTTGCCCAGATGCACCAGGCCGATGACGGGGAACGGAAACGCCGTCTCCGTCATCAGCATCAGCTGCAGCGGAAAGCCGAGCAGATGCGGATACGTCATTGGCACGCCATGCGCCGGCGAGAATCCGCATACCGCCGCGTACTGCGAAATGTGCTCGGCATCGAGCGGCACTTCCTGCCGTACCAGCGTGCGTCGGGGCAGCGGCCCTCCGCGCTTGCCCTTGCGCTGCGACAGCAACGCACGCCACGCCAGCGCCCCCGTCGACGGCGGCACCACCACCAGCAACTGCGTGCTGGCGAAGGCAGGCGGCACCGGCTGGCGGGATGGAGCGAGCGTGCGCATGGGGGCGAGCTTGGTCATGTCGTCACGCGCCCAGCAGGCTCTGCCCGCACACGCGCACCACGTTGGCGGTCACGCCGGTGGACGCGGGGCAGGCGAACCAGGCAATGGTCTCCGCCACGTCTACGGGCAGGCCGCCCTGGCTCATCGCGTTCATGCGGCGGCCGGCCTCGCGGATGGCGAACGGCACCGCCGCCGTCATCTGCGTCTCGATAAAGCCCGGGGCCACCGCGTTGATGGTGATGCCGCGCTCGGCCAGCGCCGGCGCGCTGGCCTGTACCAGCCCGATCACGCCGGCCTTGGACGTCGCATAGTTGGTCTGCCCCAGGTTGCCCGCAATGCCGCTGATGGACGACACGCAGACGATGGCCCCGCCCGCCCGCAGCGCGTTGGCCGCCAGCAATGCATCGTTGATCTGCAGCTGTGCGCTCAGATTGATGTCGAGCACGCTGCGCCAGGCGGCTTCGGTCATGCGGGCGATGGTCTTGTCGCGCGTAATGCCGGCGTTGTGCACGAGGATGTCGATGCCACCCAGGGCAGCGAGTTGCTGCGCGAGCTGAGCCGGCGTCTCCGGTGCGGCGATGTCATAGGCAAGAGTCTCGCCGCCGACCTCCTGCGCCACGGCGTCGAGCGCCTGCTGCGCGGCCGGCACGTCCAGGCACAGCACCCGTGCGCCGTCACGCGCCAGCACGTGCGCAATCGCCGCGCCGATGCCGCGCGAAGCGCCGGTCACCAGCGCGGTCCGCCCGGCCAGCGGCTTCTGCCAGTCCACCGAGACTTGCGCGGCCGGCCGCACGCGCACCACCTGCCCCGACACATAGGCCGAGCGCGCCGACAGCAGAAAGCGCAGCGTCGACGCCGCCACATTCTCCGCACCCTCGGCCACGTAGACGAGCTGCGCCGTGCAGCCGCGCCGGATCTCCTTGCCCAGTGAACGCGTCAGCCCTTCCAACGCGCGCTGGGCGATGGCTGCCTGCGGCGTCCTGCAACCCTCCGGCGGTCGGCCGATCACCACCACGCGCCCGCAGCGGCCAATGGCGCGCACGCCGTCGTGGAATACGTGATACAGCGCATCCAGCCCCTCGGTCGACGTGATGCCCGTGGCGTCGAAGACGATGCCGCCGATGCTGTCGTACGCCTCGCCTTCCTTGCCCGTCGGCGCCACGAAGCGGCCGGTGATCTGCCCATGCCGGTTGGCCGCACCGAGCCATGCCGGGTCGCTCTCATGAAAGCGCGTGGGCACGCCGATCTCGGCAAACAGCGCGGCCAGCGTCTCGCGCAGCGCACCGCCCGGCGCGGCGCCCACCAGGAAGGGGCCGACAAACTCAGGCGCGTCCGGCTGATAGCGGCGCAGCGGCACCGGTTGCGGCAGGCCGAGGTTGGCCGACAGCCATTTGCCGAAACCGGAACCAACGAAATCGAGGTACTTGTCTTGCATTGTTGTTGTCGTGGATCAGGCTGCGTGGCGTTCGGCGGCGTGCAGGGCAGCGAGCGCGTCCTTGCGGCGCTGCAGGTCGGCCAACAGATTGAAGTCGGGTGGGAAGTCGTCCACGGCGACGGCGTGCTCGCCATAGCGGGCGTAGTCGCGCAGTTGCGTGCGTTCGTCCTCGCTGATGAGGTTCTGTGCCACGGCTTGCGACGTCCACGCTTCGAACTCGGGCAGGCTTTGCGGCACGGGCGGCAGCTTGCCTGCGCGGATGGCGGGTTTCAAGCGCTGCTCGATCGCATCGACTTGCGGTTGCAGGCGGAAGGCGGCTTCGCCATAGGCGATCGGGTCGATCTCGGGCGCCGGGCAATACGAGTCGGCGACCAGGCGCTCGCGTGCGGCCCCCGGCGTCTGCATGAGTTCGGCCACCTGTGCGGCCAACGTATCCGCCGGCTTGCGATAGGGCGAACCGAACGGGAAGGTCAGCGCGCGCAGCACGCCTGCCACGCGGCGGTTCGGGAAGTTGGCCAGCACGCCGTCGAGCGCTTCGTACGCACGGGCCAGCGCGTCCTGCACCGACCAGTGCATCAGCGCTGCGTCCTCGGCGGGGCGCCCTTCGTCTTCAAAGCGCTTGAGCGCGGACGAGATCAGGTAGAGCTGCGAGAGGATGTCGCCCAGCCGCCCGGTGATGCTCTCGCGACGCTTGAGCGTG
>CAJXMR010000200.1 GCA_913056305.1 uncultured Ralstonia sp. | reverse complement strand
GTCGGCTTCGGCCAGCGTAGATGGCGTGGCTTCGCCATCCGCGGCGAGTTTGCGGGTGCCGTCCTGCGAAGCAACAAAGGCGCGCAGGCGCAGCGTGCCGCCGTCCGACCACTGCGCGAACGAGGCGAGTGGCACCTGGCACGAACCGCCGAGAATGCGCGAAACAGCGCGTTCAGCCGTCACGGCCAGTGCAGTGGGCTCATCGTGCAGGGGCGCGAGGCAGGCTCGCACGTCTGCGCGGTCGGCGCGAATTTCGATGCCGAGCGCACCTTGCCCGGCTGCCGGTAGCGATTCTTCCGGCGCGATGGTCGAGCGAATGCGATCGACCAACCCCAGCCGCTTGAGCCCCGCAGCGGCCAGGATGATGGCAGCGTAGTCGCCGCGATCGAGCTTGCCGAGGCGCGTATCGAGGTTGCCCCGCAGCGGCTGGATCACCAGATGCGGAAACCGAGCCCTCAACGAGGCCTCGCGGCGCAGGCTCGACGTGCCCACCACGGCGCCGGCAGGCAGCGAGGCCAGATCAGCGTAGTCGTTGGAAATAAAGGCGTCGCGCGGGTCTTCGCGTTCGAGGATGGCCGACAGCGCAAAGCCTTCCGGCAATTCCATCGGCACATCCTTGAGCGAATGTACGGCGAGATCTGCGCGCCCCTCGGCCAGCGCGACTTCCAGTTCCTTCACAAACAAACCTTTGCCCCCCACCTTGGCGAGGGACCGGTCGAGGATCTGGTCGCCACGCGTGGTCATGCCAAGGATGGACACGTCGCACGCGGGATAGTATTTTTGCAATGCAGCACGCACGTGTTCGGCCTGCCAGAGGGCAAGCCGGCTTTCGCGCGAGGCGATGACCAGCTTGGTCGGCGCCTGGGCTGCAGGAGTCGTTGCAAGCTGGGATTCGACGGAGGTCGGGCGGGTGTGGGAAGACATGCGGCAATGGTAGCACGCAGCTTTTTCGCGACAGACCGGCTATCACGTTGAAATGATGCAGAAAAGAGGGCCATTCAGGCACCTTACCCATCCAACCTAGGAGACACCATGACGCAGCCCGCCGCGCGCCGCGCTTCCTCGCGCGCGACCCCCGCCCGCAAGGCGCCCGCCGCCCCCGCCAAGGCCATTAAAGCCATCAAGACCGCCAAGCCCGCCAAAGCCGCCACCAAGCCGGCCATCAAACCGGCCGCCAAGGCCAATGGCGCGGACGAGGCCAATGGCGCATCACTCGGCCCCGCATTTGGCCCCGTCGCGCGCCGCTCGTCGGGCAGCACTGCCGCCAAGGACCAGCCGCTGAAAGAGGACATCCGCTTCCTGGGGCGCCTGCTGGGCGACGTGCTGCGTGATCAGGAAGGCGGCACCGTCTTCGAGACCGTCGAGACCATCCGCCAGACCGCCGTGCGCTTCCGCCGCGACGGCGACCGCCAGGCCGAGCAGGAACTCGACCGGCTGCTCAAGAAACTCTCGCGCGACCAGACCACGTCGGTGGTGCGCGCGTTCAGCTATTTCTCGCACCTGGCGAACATCGCCGAAGACCAGCACCACAACCGCCGCCGCCGCGTGCACGCGCTGGCCGGCTCACCGCCGCAGCCGGGCAGCCTGATGCGCGCGCTGCTGTCGGCGGCCGATGAAGGCATGTCGGGCGATGTGCTGCGCCGCTTCTTCGACGCCGCGCTGATCGTGCCGGTGCTGACCGCCCACCCGACCGAGGTGCAGCGCAAGAGCATTCTGGACGCGCAGCGCGACATCGCCCGCCTGCTGGCCGAGCGCGACGCGCCGCTCACCACGCGCGAGCGCGAGCACAACACGCACCAGCTGCGCGCCCACGTCACCAAGCTGTGGCAGACGCGCATGCTGCGCACCACACGCCTGATGGTGGCCGACGAGATCGAGAACGCGCTGTCGTACTACCAGACCACCTTCCTGCGCGAGATTCCCGCGCTGTACCGCGAGCTGGAAGAGGACGTGGCCACCGTGTTCCCGCGCCGTGGCGCACGCGGCGAACCGGCCCCGCTCCCCGCCTTCTTCCAGATGGGCTCGTGGATCGGTGGCGACCGCGACGGCAACCCCTTCGTCACCGCGCAGACGCTGCGTTATGCCGCGCAGCGGCAGGCCAGCGTGATCCTCGCGTGGTACCTGGAAGAGATCCACACGCTGGGCGCCGAGCTGTCGATGTCCACCTCGCTGGTGGATGTAAGCGCCGCGCTGGTGGCGCTGGCCGAGCGCTCGCCGGACCGCTCCGAGCATCGCACCGACGAGCCGTACCGCCGCGCGCTGATCGGCGTGTATGCGCGCCTGGCCGCCACCTGCCGCGAGCTGACCGGTGAAGACGCCGGCCGCCATGCTGTCGGCCCCGCCCCGGCCTATGCCAGCGCCGAAGAGCTGCGCGCCGACATCCAGATCGTCATCGACTCGCTGGCCGCGCACCACGGCGAGGTGCTGGCCGATGCGCGGCTGGCGTCGCTGGCGCGCGCCATCGATGTGTTCGGCTTCCACCTGTCGTCGATCGACCTGCGGCAGGTGTCGGACATCCACGAGGCGACCGTCGCCGAACTGCTCAAGGTGGCCGGCGTGGAAGGCGCGTATGCCGCGCTGTCCGAAGCCGACAAGCGCACGCTGCTGCTGCGCGAGCTGCAACAGCCGCGCCTGCTGACGCTGCCGTTCCATACGTACACCGAGACCACGGCGTCGGAGATCGACATCTTCCGCGCCGCACGCGAGGTGCGTGCCCGCTACGGCAACCGCATCGTGCGCAACTACATCATCTCGCACACCGAAACGCTGTCGGACCTGCTGGAAGTGATGCTGCTGCAGAAGGAAGCCGGCATGTTCCGCCAGGGCACCAACGGCAGCGGTGGCGCGGCGCTGGACGTGATGGTGATCCCGCTGTTCGAGACCATCGAAGACTTGCGCAACGCGCCCGAGATCATGGGCGACCTGCTCGCCCTGCCCGGCTTTGACGCGGTGCTGGCGGCGCAGGGCAACGAGCAGGAAGTGATGCTCGGCTATTCGGATTCGAACAAGGACGGCGGCTTCCTCACCTCCAACTGGGAGCTGTACAAGGCCGAGCTGGCACTGGTGGAACTGTTCGACCGCAAGGGCGTGCGCCTGCGCCTGTTCCACGGCCGCGGCGGCACGGTGGGCCGTGGCGGCGGCCCGACCTACCAGGCCATCCTATCGCAGCCGCCGGGCACGGTGAATGGGCAGATCCGCCTGACCGAGCAGGGCGAGATCATCTCCAGCAAGTTCGCCAACCCCGAGATCGGCCGGCGCAACCTGGAGACCATCGTCGCTGCCACGCTGGAAGCGACGCTGCTGCCGACGCGCAACCGCCCGAAGGGGTTGGAGGAGTTCGAGGCCGCCATGCAGGCGCTGTCGGACCACGCCTTTGCCGCGTACCGCGACCTCGTCTACGAGACCCCGGGCTTCAAGGACTACTTCTTCGCCACCACGCCGATTACCGAGATTGCCGACCTGAACCTCGGTTCGCGCCCGGCCTCGCGCAAGCTGATGGACAAGAAGCACCGCCGCATCGAAGACCTGCGCGCGATTCCGTGGGGCTTTTCGTGGGGCCAGTGCCGCCTGCTGCTGCCGGGCTGGTTCGGCTTCGGCAGCGCGGTGCAGCGCTGGCTGGATGAGGCGGGCAATGCCAAGGCCCGCGCCGCGCGCCTGGCCACGCTCAAGCGCATGCACAAGCAGTGGCCGTTCTTTGCGAACCTGCTGTCGAACATGGACATGGTGCTGTCCAAGGCCGACCTGAACGTGGCCTCGCGCTACGCGCAGTTGTGTGAGGATCGCAAGCTGCGCAACGCGGTGTTCTCGCGCATCTCGGCGGAGTTCACCTTGACCGAGCAGGTGCTGGTGTCCATTACCGGGCAATCGGAGCGGCTGGCCGACAACCCGCTGCTGGCGCGTTCGATCAAGAACCGCTTCCCGTACCTGGACCCGCTGAACCACTTGCAGGTGGAGCTGCTCAAGCGCTTCCGCTCGGGCAAGGCCGGCAGCGACGATGCCCGCGTGCGGCGCGGCATCCACCTGTCGATCAACGGGATTGCGGCGGGGTTGCGCAACAGCGGTTAAGGCAACCGCTCAGGCCAGCGCGGTGGCGGCGGGTCGACGGCTGATCCACGCCATCGCCACCGCGCCGGCATACGCCACCGTCATCAGGCCAAACACTGTTGGCAGGGCGTGTGCCACGTCGGGCATCAGCGTGACGGCCGCGCCCGCCACGGCCACCCCGAGCAGGCTGCCGGTCTGGCGGGCGGCGTTCAACAAGCCCGATGCAGTGCCCGCCAGTGCGCCCGGTGCGGCGGCGAGGATGCTGGACGTCATCGGCGTGACCGCCAGCGCGGTGCCGCCGCCAAAGACCACCATCGCCGCGCACGCCAGCCACATGGGCGCATGCGCGGTCAACGCTGCCGACGTCGCCAGCAGCCCCACACCGCTGATCAGCAAGCCGCCCACCATCATGTTCGGCATGGAAATGCGCGCCATCAGCTTGCCCGCCAGGAGGTTGCCCGCCGACAGGCTCACCGCCAGCGGCAGCAGCACCAGGCCGGTCTGGCGCGCACTGAGGTGCTCGACGTTCTGCAGGTACAGGCTCAGCACGAACAGCGCGCCGAAGTAGCCGAAGTTGATCAGGAAGCCGACGCCGTTGACGGCACCCAGCGTGCGATGCACCAGCCACGACAGCGGCACCATCGGCGCACGCGCCCGGCGCTCCGCCACCACGAAGAGCGCGGCGGCCACCACGGTCAGCAGCGCGGCACCCCACACCCACGGCGATTGCGCCCCACGCACCGGCCACTCGATCGCGGCAAAGCACAGCGCGGCGAGCATCACCGTGCTCGTCCCCTGCCCGGCCCAGTCGAATGGCCGCGCGCGCGCGGGCTGCGTGTGCCGTACGATGATCCACGTGCCCACCATGCCGGCCACCCCCAGCGGCACGTTGATGAGGAAGGCGCTGCGCCAGCCGTACGCGTCGACCAGCAGGCCGCCCAGCGCCGGCCCCACCGCTGCCGCGGTTGACACGATCCCGCCCCACAGGCTGATGGCCCGGGCGCGCTCGCGCGGGTCTTCGAAGGTGGCGCGCAGGATCGCCAGCGAGCTGGGCACGAACAGCGCCGCGCCCACGCCCTGTAGCACGCGTGCGGCAACCAGCGCGACCACCGAAGGCGCCAGCCCGCACCCGGCGGAGGCCGCCACGAACACCGCGAGCCCCGCCAGAAACACCGTGCGTGCCCCCATGCGGTCGCTCAACAGCCCGCCGGTGAGGATCAGGGCCGCGAAGCTGAGCGTGTAGGCATCGACGATCCAGGCCAGCTCCGCGATGCTGCTGTGCAGGCTGGCGCGCATGGCATTGAGCGCCACGTTGACGACGGTCGTATCCAGCACGGCCATGAACACGCCAGTGGTCAGGATGACGAGTGTGGCATTGCGGCGCCAGCGGCTGAGGTCAGCGGCCGGGGGCACAACAGAGGCGGTGGAGACGGCGGAAGCGTTGCAGGAAGACATGACGGAGGCTCCTGTTGGCGTTGTCATGTGCCGCAGTGTAGGCTTGGCAGATGATGCAAAAAAGCAGCGTTTTTGCATACAATCGCCGCACATTTGCATCACAGAACAAGGGAGAACCCGCATGAACTGGGACAACGCACGTATCTTCCTGGCTGTGGCGCGCGCCAGCACCCTGCGCGGCGCGGCCCAGCGGCTGGGTGTGGACCAGGCCACGGTCGGACGGCGCCTGGCGGCGCTGGAGGAAGAGCTGTCCGCCAAGCTGTTCCTGCGCACACAGACGGCCTACGTGCTCACGCCGGCCGGCGAGGCCTTGCTCGCGCCCGCCGAGACCATGGAACAGGCCGCGCACACCATCGAGCGGCGCGTGCTGGGCACCGACGCGCAACTGAGCGGCACGCTGCGCATCGCCACCACCGATTCACTCGCCGTCGGCTACGTCCTGCCGGCCATCGCGCGCCTGCGCCAGCAGCATCCCGGCATCGACGTGATTTGCCAGACGTCCACGAACGTCGTCAACCTGACCAAGCGCGAAGCCGACATTGCCGTGCGCACGCTGCGCCCAACCGCACCCGACCTGATCGCGCGGCGCCTGGCGCAACTGGAAACCGGCATCTACGCCTCGCGCGGCTACCTTGCGGCGCGCGGCGAGCCGGCCGAAGGCGCGGCGTTTGCCGGGCACGATTTGGTGCTGTATCCGCGCCATGACGTGCCTTGGATGTGGGAAGCCCTCTGCGGCGAGTCGGTCTCGCGCGGGCGGGTGGCGCTGCAAACGGGATCGGCGATGACTCTGTTCGAGGCCATCGCCGCGGGCATCGGCTTGTCCGAGCTGCCGGTCTATCGGGGCAGCAGCCGGCTCGATTTCGTACGCGTGCTGCCGAACCGGCGTGGCAAGCAAGAGGTGTGGCTGGTCACGCATGCCGACCTGCACAAGACGGCGCGTGTGCAGGCATTCATCGCGGCCATCGCGGCCATCTTCGAAGCTGAGCAGAAGGCCGCCACGCCGTAGTCATCCCCCGGGCGTGGCGGCAATCGCTTCATGCGGTCATCCGACGAAGGCCACGGGCACAGGGTCCTCACCCAGCACCGACAGCAGGATCGCCCAGTGCATCGCCTCATCGCCGAGGATGCTGGCGGCCGCCTTCGTCAGCTCGCGCGTGTAGAAATTCGGCATCACGCCGAGGTAGGCCGAGGTGGCGCCTTTTTCCAGCCCGGCGGCAAAGCGCAGCACGTCGGCCTGGGTCTTGAGCTGGCTGACCGGGAAGTTGTATTCGGCCGTCTTCTTGGTCATCACTGGGGTGCCGCCCATCTTGGACACCGTGCCGGCCAGCACCTGCGCGTGCGCCTTGTGATGCCCCTGGAACTTCACCGCCGTGTCCAGCACCGGCTTCTGCAGCAGGCCGCTTTCGGCACCGACCTGATACGCGGCGATGGCCTGGTACTCCAGCCCCAGCGCCACGTTCAGGATGTTGATGTCGTCCTTCACGCTGCCCGACTGGGTCTGTGCCCAGGCCGGCATCGACTGCCCCAGCGAGACTGCCGCCAGCGAGCCCAGCGCCATCAGGCCCGGCGCCCATAGCAGCACGCGGCGGCGCACATCGATGCGTGAAGCATCGGCATCGAACGGCGCACCATCTTTGGTCGTATCCATCGTTGCACTCCTTGCGTTCATGGGGAGGGAATGCGGCCCGCGCGGCGCGGGCCACCGGCGTTTGTCCAGCGCCTGCCCGCTTATACGAAGGTCATCACAAAACGGATGCAAACCGCGGCGCCACCCCGGTGAATTGCCCACGGCGGCCCCGGTTTCTGCCTACACTTTGGGCAGAACCCTCCACAAAGCCATCCGTGCTGACCTTCCAACGCACCGCCGCAGACCACGCCAGGCAAGACGCCAGCGCATCGCCGGCGGCGGCTGGCCGTGCGCCAAACGCTGACGCTGAAGAACTGGCCTCCCTCCTCCAGCGCATCGACCTGGGCGACCGCGACGCCCTGCGCACGCTCTACACGCGCTGCGCCCCGAAACTGTTCGGGCTCGCGCTGCGTATCTTGGTCAGGAAAGACTGGGCCGAGGACGTCTTGCAAGAAAGCTTCGTCAACATCTGGCGCCACGCTGGCGACTACCGACCGCATCTGGCCGCACCGATGACGTGGATGACCGCCATCGTGCGCAACCGTGCACTCGATTGCCTGCGCCGGCAGCATGCCGAACGCGTGCAGGACTCCGTGCCGCTGGACGAAACCCACGCCGACGCGCTGGCCGACCACGCCCCGGGGCCGGCTGACCTCGCGCTGGCCGGCCAGCAGGCGCGGGCGCTGGCCGAGTGTCTCAAGCGTCTGGACCCGAAGCAGCGCGAAGTGGTGTCGCTGGCCTATCTGCGCGACCTGTCGCACAGCGAGCTGGCGCAAGCGCTGTCGCTGCCGCTGGGCACGGTCAAGTCGTGGATGCGGAGGAGCCTCGAGCGCCTGCGCGAATGCCTGGGAGCGCCGTGATGGACCCGCGCCGCCATCGCGACCTCGTCGACAAGCTGGCCGCCGAATACGCGGTCGGCACGCTGCGCGCGGGCGCCCGCCGCCGCTTCGAGCAGCTCGCTCGCCATGACCCCGGCGTGCAGGCCACCATCGACCGCTGGCAGCACTATCTGGCCGACCTGCCCGCGCTGCAGCCGGCCACGGCACCGTTGCCGGAAATCCTCTGCCGCGTGGAGGTGCAGCTCGGCTGGCGCGAGCCGGCCCCGCCGCCCGTGCGTGGCTGGCAGCGCCTGTGGCGAGGCGCCGGCTTCTGGCGTGGTGCCACGGCGGTGGCGGCCGTTGTCGCGGCTGTAGCGGTCGGGCTGAACCTGCGACTGGCGCAACAACTACACGAGGCGCCTATCGTCAACGCGGTGGCCGTGCTGCAGGACGCGCAGGCCCAGGCCGCCGTCCTCGTCACCTGGGATG
>CAJXMR010000199.1 GCA_913056305.1 uncultured Ralstonia sp. | reverse complement strand
TGCGCACCTCACCGGCCACGACGGCAAAGCCGCGGCCTTGCTCGCCGGCACGGGCGGCTTCCACTGCCGCGTTCAGGGCCAGGATGTTGGTCTGGAAGGCGATGCTGTCGATCACGCCGATGATGTCGACGATCTTGCGCGACGACGTGTTGATGCTGTTCATGGTGTGGATCGCATCGTCGACCGCGTCACCGCCCTTGGCCGCAACGCTGGAGGCGCCCGACGCCAGCCGGCTGGCCTCGTGCGCGTTGTCGGCGTTCTGCTTGACCGTGGAGGTGAGCTGCTCCATGGCCGCCGCGGTCTGCTCGAGCGAGCTGGCCTGTTGCTCGGTGCGTCCGGAGAGGTCCAGGTTGCCACTGGCGACTTCGTGCGAGGCGTGGGTGATGGTGTCGGTGCCCTTGCGCACCTGCGCGACCACGCTGTGCAGGTTCTCGACCATGTGCTGGAAGGCGGTCTGCAACTGGCCGACTTCATCGCGCGAGCCGACATGCAGGCGATGCGTCAGGTTGCCCTGCGCAACGGCCTTGGCCAGCTCGACCGCGGCACGGATCGGCCGGGTGATGGTGCGGGTAATGAAGGCGCCGGTCGTGATCGCCAGCAGGGCGGCGCAGACCGCGAGCACGATCATCTGGATCTTGGCGTTGCGGGCCTCGCTGGTGGCGGCCGTAACGTCGCGCTCCATTTCGCTGGCCTGGTAGTCCACCATCTTGTCGACCAGCACGTAGTAGGCGTCCTGCAGGCGCGACATGTCGCCCTGATAGAGCGTGCGGGCTTCCTCCGTCTTGCCGTTGCCGACCAGTTCGAAGAACTGCTTGACGCTGGCGCCGTAGGCGGACCGCGCATCGAACTGCTCCTTGAACAGCGCCTTGCTGTGGTCGCCCTTGAGCAGCTTTTCCAGGCGGGCATACGCATTCGCGTTGGTTTGCCGGATGGCTGCGTAGTCGGCCATGTACTTGGCCGACTGCTCCGGCGAAGCGGCGAGCAGCAGGTTGCTGAGAATGCCGTTGGCCTTGTAGCCGTTGTTCTTGATCTGGTTGCTCAGCGCGATCAGCGAGTACTGCTCGCTGACGATGCGCTCCATCTTTGTCGTGTTGGCGTCCAGGCGTTGAATGCCGACCGCGGCGGTGCCGATCAGCAACGCCACCACGAGAGCAAACGCGGCGCCTAGCCGCGCGCCGATCCGCATATTCGAAATGCTCATCTTGTTGTTCCTGTATTCACGGCGTTGCCGAGCAGGTGCCAGGCAGGCGCTCGCTTCGGCAATGCAATCGATTGCAGGCGCCGGAATCGATCGGGTTGCCGGGCAATGGACCTGGCACGCCCCTCGATATTCCACGCTGTGCGATTTCATTCGGCTTTCAAATGAGGGATGACGGCAAAGAAAATGGAATCTTGAGGGCTGGCGATTACCACTGTGGAAGGGGGGCGAAATTGCTTCGCGGGATTGGCAATCGCGCTGCACGCTTTTCTGCGATTTTGTCGGCAGGGCGGTGCGTCCGCACCTAACGAGTGCCCCGGCCCAGGGCGAGGATCGATGGTGATGCACCAACAAATGGCGTTTCCGCCGATGACGGATATGCAGAAAACGCAGATCGTTTTGAGCGTTTCATCATAAAACGGTAAAAGCTGGAGGTTATGTGGATTGGAATCAACGCCTCGCACAATGTGCACAAAGAAACCGCGCTAGCCCGTCGCCGGCGCGGCGTTGATTACGGCGCCCCGAGTCCGATGGACGATAAGATCGCCATCCAGCCTCTGCCGCCAACACGGAGCCGACCATGCCCCAAACTGATGACGACCTGAGCCACTTTGAAGCCCGCGGCGCACCGCCCCTGCCGGCGGCCAATGCGCAGGACCATGTCACCCGCGACGGCGCCCGCATCTGGTATGCCACCTACGGCACGGGCGCGCCCGTGGTCTTGCTGCACGGCGGCCTCGGCCATAGCGGCAACTGGAGCCATCAGGTGCCGGCGCTGGTGGCGGCCGGGCATCGCGTCATCGCCATCGACAGCCGTGGCCATGGCCGCAGCACACGCGATGCACGGCCGTACATGTACGAGTTGATGGCCGCCGACGTGCTCGCCGTCCTGGACACCCTGCGCGTGGAGAAGGCCGCCTTCGTTGGCTGGAGCGATGGCGCCTGCATCGCGCTCGTGCTCGCCATGCAGGTGCCCGAGCGCGTGTGCGGCGTGTTCTTCTTCGGCTGCAACATGGACCCAAGCGGCACCAAGGCAATGCAGCCCAGCCCGGTCATCGACCGCTGCTTCAGCCGCCACGCCAAGGACTACGCCCAGCTGTCAGCCACGCCTGATGCGTTCCAGGCGTTCGTCGGCGCCGTCAGCGAGATGATGAAGACCGAGCCGAATTACACGGCGGCGGATCTCGCGAAGATCCGCGTGCCGGTGGCGATCGTGCAGAGCGAGTTCGATGAATTCATCAAGCCGGAGCACACGGCGTATCTGGCGCGCAGCATCCCCGGCGCATCGCTGATCGCGCTGCCGGGGGTGAGCCATTTCGCGCCGCTGCAACGGCCGGCGCTGTTCAACGGTGCGGTGCTGCAGTTCGTCGCGGGTGTCTGCGACTGAGCAGCACCGCCTCCCGCTAGATCGTCTCGCCCAGGTAGGGCCGCTCGGCCGAGAACAGCGCGCGCTGCGCAAAGGTCCGCCAGGCGGGCGGCGTGCGGTTGCCCAGCATGGACGTGCCGGCGGCCAGCGCCTGCGCCCGCAGGTACAGCGGCAGGCCCTCCAGTGCCGCTTCCGCCGCTGTGGTGTCGCCTTGGCGGGCCAGGGCCAGGAAGCGCTGCATCTTGGCGACGGCGCCAGCGTTCTCTTGCCGGTGTTCGAGTGCCTTGAGCACGGCGGCAACCTTGTCATTGGCCGCGCTGTCACCGGCGGCGAGCGCCAGCCAGACTGTCTGTGCATCAACGCCGTCGCCCGGCGCCAGTGCGGCAGCCTTGGCGCGCAATTGGGGCGAAGCCCCCGTGGAGCCTGCGGCCATGCGCAGCACATGGCTAGCGAGTGGCGTGCCGGCCGCTGCGGCAACGGCGTCGTCGAGGTGCCCGGCCGACAGCAGCGCAATCGCACGGTACGGGCCTTGTACGAGGGGCTGGTTCGGCTCGAGCTGCAGCAGGTCTTGCAGATGCACGGAGGCATCCGCCAGTTCCGTCGTCTTCGATTTGGCGGAGGCAGGATCGAGCAGGCGCATCAGCCGGGCCGTCTCCAGGGCCAGGAGGTGGCGCATGGCCGGGTTTTTCGAGATGGCGACCTGGTAGTCGGCTAGTGCCTCGGGGTAGCGCCCTTGCTCGCTGGCATGCCATCCGGCCGCATTGGCGAACCAGGCGGAATCCGGCCAGCGCTGGTGGCCGGCTTCGAACGCTGCGTCCTGCTCCGGCCCCGACGGCATGCAGCGCGTTGTCAGGTAGGCGAGGTCCGGTTGGTCGGGCGACGCCGTGGCGAGCGCACGCTGGCGCGCGCAAACGGCATCGTGCGCCGCGCCCTGGGCCACGTTCTGCTCCATGCGCAACGCGAAGACGTCGGTCGGGAAGTGCGCCAGGCGGGTGGTCAGGGCCTGGTCGAAGCCGGGCGCCTTGCTCGCCAGCGCCAGCCAGTCCGGCAGGTAGGGCGAGTCCGGCGCGTCATAGCGGACGTGGGCGAGCAGCATCGCGGCGGCGGCGGCCTCGTCCCGGATCGACTCGGCGAGTTCATCCGGCGGCGCGTTGCTGACGCCATCGAGCACGGTACGGGTGCCGCCGCCGCCCTTGGTGCGGATGCTGGCAGGCGGTTGGGCGAAGATGTATTCGGCCGATGCGGTCTGCCAGCGCTGCGGCGCCAGCATATGCGGCGGTTCAGCGTGCGCGCCGCCATAGGTCGCTGTCCATTGCCGCAGCGGCGCTGCACTGGCCACCGTGTAGACGAATTGCGTGTGCAGGCGGCCGACCGGCGCGTCGAAGGTTTCGATCGGCTCGCCATCCTGCGCCGTGGTCACGATATGCAGGTCGCCGCCATCGTTGACGCTCACCTGGGCCGACGCGCCCGGCTGCAGCGCAACGCGCTGGTCGCCCACCTTGGCGATCACGCCGCGCGCGAGGCCGTTGTAGACCGTGACGCTGACGCGGCCCAGCGTCCAGCCGAATACCAGCACCGAGCCGACGATGCCCAGCGCCGCCGCGGCACGCGCCAGGCCCGGCAGGAAACCGTTGGCGGAGCGGAAGCGCTCCCAGAAGCCCGGCTTGTCGACATGGAGCACGCGTTCCGAGCCCGTGAGCAGCTTGTCGTAGGCGGACGGCGCAGATGGTGCAGGCTGGGGCGCTTCCGGCACGGGGCTCTCGGGGGCGGCATGCGCGGCGGCCACCGTTGCCTCCGCATGCAGCAGCTCGTTGAGCGTGGCCCGGCGCAGCGCCGACAGCCAGCCGGCGGCATGGTGGATCCAGCTGTCCACCACGCGCAGCCAGTCGTTGATGTTGCCGCGCACCGGGCCGTTCAGTTCGAACTCGCCCAGCGTGCCGGACCAGCTTTCGATGCCCAGTTCAGCCAGCACGGGCGCGCCGGGGTGCACCTCCGGGGCCACCCGGAAGACCTGTGCCAGCGCGCGCTGCAGGTCTTCCGCCGCGCTCAGGATACGGCCCACGCCTTTCTCGTTGATGCCGCCGCTGGCCGTGGCCCGGTTCCACCAGAGCGATAGATGCGCCTGCGCATCGCGCACGTTGGTCTCGGCATGGTCGGCGTAGTGCAGCACGTCGAGCAGGCCGCGCAGGTACGCATGCCATTGCGGCGACAACGCTTGGGCGGCGGCCAGGTGGGCACTGCGCACGGCCTTCAGCACCGACTCCACGCTGGCGCGCGCGGCGGTGCGCTCCGCATCCACCGCCGCGATGGCGGCCGGCAGCTCGGAGCGCTGCAGCACGCGATCGCGATGGCGGATGACGCCGTCGGGCGCGTCATACACGCGGTCGCGTAGCGAGCACAGCAGGGCGTATTCGCGGTCCAGTGCACGCAGACGTTCCAGATCTTGGGTGATGGTTGCCGGATACAGCGTGTCGAGCCGCAGCGGGCCCTGGAGCTGCACGGCTTCGGCCAACTCGTCGGCCGACTGTGCATGCCGCACGGCCGAGCGCCCCAGGTAGATGCCTCGGTATTGCGGCTTGAGGTGCTCCTGCGCGAACTGCTCATCGAGCTGCTGCAGGGTGATGTCCGGCTCGACCACGGCGTGCTCGGTCTCGCCCGCCAGCTTGGCGGTCATCCGCTCGCGCAGGTCCTCTGCGTGGTCGAAGAGGGCCCACGCGCTGCGCTCGTCGGCGGAAGCGCTCAGGTAGGTGCGCTTGGCGTTGGCTTCGCGCTCATGGTTGAGCGGGTGGGTGGCCCACATGCGCGGAGGCTGCGCCATCTCGCTGTCGAACACGCGGAAAGCCGCCGCGCCCTCCGCCGGCACCTGCGGGCGCTGGCCATAGGCCGGGTCGTTGTAGATGAGGTTCAGGCGTGCCGCGATGGCGTGCTGGATGGCAAACGCATCGCGCGGCGGGCGCTGGTTGCCGACCTCGCCGCGCAGGAAGTTCAGGGTGCGGTCCCAGGCGTCGTCCGCGGTCTGCAGGCGGTGCAGCGCATTGATCAGCGCGTCGCTGCCGGTGAGCGACACGGCTACCAGATCGGCCTGCATTTCCATCTCGCGCGACAGCGCGCGCTGGGCGATCACCACCAGGCGGAACGCGGTGTCGACAATGGCGCGCAGCGCCCACACCACCAGGCTGAGCAGCCAGCCGATCCAGGCCACGCGCGGGTCGAAATGCGACAGGCGGCGCAGGAGGTTGTCGAGCGCATCGCGCTTGGTGACGATATGGGCGGCGATCTGCTGCGTGGTGTAGACCCACCGCCCGAGCGCCATCGAGCGCTGCGCGAAGTGCCCGAACTCATGCGCGCAAACGGCCTTGAACTCGCTCAGGTTGAGCATGTTGACCAGCCCGAGCCCGATCTCCAGGTTCTTGCGCGACGGCAGGATCAGGTTCAGCAGCGACAGGTCATAGAACACGGCCGCATTGACGCGCCCGCTCGCGAACACCTTGTGCGGGCGCGGGGCGCCGGCGTCGTCGGCAATCTGGTCGAGGAAGGCGAACAGGCGCGGCTGTTCTGCGCGTGTGAGCTCAATGTCGTCGCCGTAGGCACCCTTGCGGATAAAGAACAGCGCCTTGACCAGGAAGACCGCCAGGAACAGGCTGCACCCGCACGCGATGAACTCGATCGCGCTCGACCCCGACGCCAGCCGGAACGCGCCGCGCATGCCCACGAAGACAAACCAGGCCGTCAGCGCGAGATACAGCACGATAAACAGCAGCAGGCCCGCCACGGCCAGCCACGCGTGGCGCTGATACGAGGCGTTCGGGCGCGTGAATCCGGCCGGTACGTCGCTGGGTCCAGCGGGGTAGGTGGTTTCCATCGTGGTCTGGCGGCAGGTTTTGGGGGAGCAAAGCGGGGCGCAAAGCGAGGCGCTTTGCCGGTTGCCTCGGAGCGTGGCATCCGAAGATGAAGGGCATTTGATGATGCGCCCGGCGGCCGGAATCCGCATCGCCATATCGGCATGGTTGCGACACCGAAAAGGTGGGGATTGACAGCGTGGCGCGGGTGGCTATCGGCGTTATATACGCTGACACCATTTGGAAAAAGAATTGCGGCAGAATAAGCCGCCGCCCGCGCATAGCAAGGCAAACGCGATAGCAATCATTAAGGTTTCATAACAATACGCAGCGCAGCGGCTTTGCCAAAGGTTCTAAAACGCGCATCTGGGGCGAACTACTCAATCGGGGGATTCCATGTTTATCGTCTGGGGCAGGAAACACGTTTATCGGAAGCAGGGATACGTGGCGGATTTCTGCCCGATCTGCCGCGAGCCGCGCGCATTCGAATTGAAGCGAGTCGGGTCCGCCAGCCACATCTATTACATCTCCGTGGGCGAGGGACAATTGGTGGGGTATGAGCGGACGTGCCTGACCTGCCGCACGCCCGCGCGCGCCGAGCCGTCCACCTACGCGAGCGTCGCCAAGACACTGCCCGCCGGGTTGCCCGAGTTGCAGGCACAGACCTATCCCAACCTCGCGGCGGCCCTGAGCGAGCGGCTGGCGCTGGAGGAGCGGGTGCGCACCGCACCGTCGTCGCTGCAGCCGGAAGAGCGACAGGCATTGATCCGCAGCCCGTTCGTGCTGCTGTCACCCAAGGTCGAGAAGCGCTTCGCGTCGACGCACATCGATGGCAAGGCCGGCCTCACCATCCTGGCTGCGATCGTCTTGGTGATTCTTGGAACGTTTGTGATCGGTGTGGCGGTGCCGGAGAGTGCGATGGACATCGCCATTGCTGTGATGCTCGCGCTGGCCGCGGCCTTGGTGATCTGGCAGGTCAGGGCAGGCGGCCGGCGCTTCATGAAGCGGGAGGTCGTTCCCGTGTTGGCACAGACGCTGGCGCCGCTGCGCCCCACGCGCACTGAAGTTGACGCGATCCTGCAGGAGCTGCGCAAGGCCAAGCACAAGATCGGCGGCAAGCTGCGCGTGGATGACCTGTTTGCCAAGCTGGAAACGCCGGCGCAGTCCGGTTCGTGAGCGTGATCAAGCGATGCCGCTGACGGGGCACTGGCTCGGCATCGCTAGAATCGTGCGTTTTCCACGGAGGCAACCATGACCGCAGCCTTGCTGGTGATCGACGTACAAGCGGGTTTGTTCACACCGCCGCCGGCGCAGGCGGAGGCGGTTGTTGACGCCATCAATGGGCTGATGGCGGACGCGAGAGCGCATGGCGCGCCCGTGGTCTTCATCCAGCACGAAGCGGCGAGCGATGACCTGGTCTACGGTATGCCCCGCTGGCAGCTGGTGAGCACGCTGCAGGCGCGGCCCGACGATCCGGTCATCCGCAAGACCACGCCCAATTCATTCTTGCGCACCGGGCTTGGCGAATTGCTCACCAGCCTGAACGCCGACCATCTGGTGGTGTGCGGCTACGCGACCGAGTTTTGCGTGGACACGACCATCCGTCAGGCTGCTGCACTGGGCTATGCCGTGACGCTGGCGGCGGACGCCCACACCACGCACGACAAGCCGCACGCCAGCGCCGAGGCGATCCGGCGCCATCACAACGCGACGCTGTCGGCGGTTTCGAGTTTTGGGGTGCCGATCGTGGCCACGCCGTGGCAGGACATCTCGTTCGCCAAGATCGGCAGCAAGGCGCTGTCCTAAAAGGCTGGCGGCTTAATCCACCTCGCCCGCCGTGCCCCCTACGCTGTAAGCCGCCTTGATCGCCTTGTGCCGCTGCTCCATCTCCTGGCGCAGTTCGCGCCGCTGCTGTGCGGCTTCAAAGCGTTCCTGCTCTTCCGCATTGGCCGGCGCCAGCATCGGCACCTCGGCGGGCTTGCCGTCGTCGTCCACTGCCACCATCGTGAAGTAGCAGCTGTTGGTATGGCGCACGACCTGGTTGCGGATGTTTTCCGT
>CAJXMR010000198.1 GCA_913056305.1 uncultured Ralstonia sp. | reverse complement strand
TGAAGAAATTCATAATATCGGCCGTGGAGATTGCACCGGAAATGGTTTTGCAATCAGAAACTGACAGTTCACGCATATTTAACCCCCCTGCTTATTCCAATAGATTGACGATGGTTGAATGCGGAAACCGACCCTTCGGCTCCGCACCTTCTTGGAAAGCGCTCGATCTGTCGCCGCCGCCAATGCTTTCAACGGAACATTGGAGATTGCGCCGAAACGTATCGGATCGGATCTCATGGCCAAGAAGAAGAACATCGGGGACGGGGCATCGAAAATCGACACCCTGTCCGGCCTATTAGGCTTGACAGCGATTCCCCGAGATGGGAATTCCCTGCTTAGTTGTAAATACCACCGATAGCGGAGTCGAAGAACTTCTTCACGTACGTGAAGGTGACATCCCAGTCCGCCGCAAACGCAGCAGCTGCGGAAACGACCGGCCCAACGATGCCGCCGATGACCATGGTGACGCCTGCAGTCAGCGCGCCGACACCCAGAATGCCGCCGGCACCACTGCCTGCCTTACCACCAACAATCAGGCCGCCGGCAAAACCCACCACACCTGCCAAGGCAGATGCCGCCAGACGGCTGAACAGACCAGCACCCGACACTTCTTGCACTTCCATCACGCTCAATTCACGCATGTGATTTCTCTCTAAAACAAAATGCTCGCAGGTATTGAAGAGCCCCTGCGATTCAGGCCCGCTTTCGCGTGTGTGCCATGGGCTCACGCAGAAATCCGCTCTTGCGCTGGTCAGGCCACCGCCCGCTCCAACCATGCGTGCGCATCCTCGATCTCGATCGCCTTGCCGTGGTCGAGCACCACCACGCGGTCCGCGCTGCGAATGGTTTCCGGACGGTGGGCGATGATGATTCGCGTGATCTGCATGTGGCCGATCGCTTCGTTGATGCGCATCTCGCGCTCGACGTCGAGGTGGCTGGTCGCCTCGTCCAGCACCAGGATCGCCGGCTTGCGATACAGGGCGCGGGCCAGCAGCACGCGCTGGCGCTGCCCGCCCGACAGCGAGGAGCCCATGTCGCCGACCAGCGACTGGTAGCCCATCGGCATTGCTGCGATGTCGTCGTGAATCTGCGCCAGCCGCGCGGCCTCTTCGATGCGGGCCTGGTCCGGCTCGGCATCGAAGAAACAGATGTTGTCGGCGATGGAGCCGGCGAACAGGATGTCGTCCTGCATCACGCAGCCGATCCTGTCGCGGTAGGCATGCAGGCCGAGCTTGCGGATGTCGACGCCATCCACCGACACGGTGCCCTTCTCCGGCGTTAGCAAGCCGAGAATGACTTTGGCCATGGTGGTCTTGCCTTGTCCCGATGGGCCGACCAACGCGATCGACTCGCCGGCGCGGATCGACAGGGAGCAGTCGTCCAGCACCCACGGCTCGCTTTCGCCGTAGCGGAAGCTGAGGCCTTCGACCTGAAGGCTCGGGGCCTTCGCATGCTGCGTCGCGACCTTCGGCTCCATGTCAGGCTCGGGCTCGCTCAGCACGATGTCGGCCAGGCGCTCGCCATGCAGGCGCAGCATGCGGAAATCGATGACGGTGTCGATGAGCCCCGAGGCGCGCGAAGTGAATTGGTCGGCAAAGGAAATGAAGCTGACCAGCATGCCGGCGGAGAACTGCCCTTCCAGCACCAGCTTGGCCGCCAGCCAGATCAACACCACGCGCCACGCGCCCGAGATCAC
Organism: uncultured Ralstonia sp.; assembly: GCA_913056305.1. Lineage (GTDB taxonomy): Bacteria > Pseudomonadota > Gammaproteobacteria > Burkholderiales > Burkholderiaceae > Ralstonia. Next base: position 6,837 of record CAJXMR010000198.1, on the reverse strand, counting down.
GCCCTGCAGCGTGCTGAACGAGATCGACAATCGCTGGATCACGACGTTCTTGTTGGTCGTATCCACCGTCGCGTTGGCGTAGGTGGCCACGCGCGGCTCCTGCTTGTTGGCCAGCTTGATCGCCTGCACGCCGCGGATCGATTCGAGCAGCTGTGACTGCTGCCGCGCCGCATAGACGATGTGATCCTCATTGGCCTGGCGGAACGGTCGGTAAGCGAACCAGCGGATCAATGCGTAGGCGACGAACAGGCCGATGACGAGCCACGTCAGCGTGCCGCTGTAGACGAACAGCATGACGAGCGTGGCAATCGCCATCACGCCGTCGAGCACGGTGCTGATGAAGCGCGTAGTCAGCGTGCTCTGGATCGTGCCGATCGAGCCGAAGCGCGACACCACGTCACCGATATGCCGCTGCTCGAAATACGACATCGGCAACTTGAGCAGGTGCGAGAACACGTTGGCCGTCCACTGCACGCTCAGCAAACTGGAGAACCACGTCACCACCCACGAGCGCAGCGCCGAGATGGCGTTCTGGAACACCACCACCATCAGGAAGCCGATGCCGAGCAAGGTCAGTAAGTCCAGGTCGGCGGAGACCAGCACCTGGTCCATCACCCACTGCATGTAGAACGGCGCGAGGATGCCGAACAGCTCCAGCGCCACCGACAGCACCAGTACCTGCACCAGCACGGGCTTCAGGCCGATCACGCCGTGCACCAGCTTGCGCAGTGAGATCGATTCGCGCTCTTCGATGCGCTTGAACTGCGTGGACGGCATCAGCTCCAGCGCCACGCCGGTGAAGTGCTTGGACACCTCGTCCATCGGCACATCACGGATGCCCTGGGCCGGGTCGTGGATCGTGATCTTTGTCTTCGTCACACGCTTGAGCACGACGAAGTGGTTCATGTCCCAGTGCAAGATGCACGGGCGGCGCAGCTGATCGAGCTCGTCCAGCTCGAGCCGCAACGCGCGTGAGGCCATGCCGAGCCGGTGCGCGACCAGCATCACGTCGGCGAGCGTGGCGCCCTTGAGCGACATGATGAAGCGGCGGCGCAGGCTGGCCAGATCGAAATCGTGGCCGTAGTAGTTGCCGATCATGCCGACGCAGGCGAGCCCGCATTCGGCAGCCTGCGTTTGCAGCATCATCGGCAGGCGGCGGCGCCAGCCGAAATGGAGACCGGAGAGAAAACTCATGGTTCAGTGTCGGATAGAGACCAGGCCGCACAGACTGGCCAGGCGTGGTATTCGGGCATGGGCCTGCATCAGCTCTTCAACTTGCGGCCGATGGCAAACAAGGGTTCGAGTGCCCACTCATACAAACGTCGCTTGTCGAGCAGGATGTCGGCTTCGATGGCCATGCCGGGCTTGAGCGGCTCGGCGCGGCCGTAGGCGGCGATGTCCTGCTGGTCCAGCTTGACCACGACCCGGTAGTGCTGCTCCTGCACGTTGCCCTGGCCGGTCAGCGCGCCCACTTCCTGCGGCGACAGCGCCGTGCGCGAGATCTCGCTGATGTGGCCATACTGCTGGCCGAACTTCTGGTACGGATAGGCTTGATAGCGCAGCACCACGCGACCGCCGACCTGCACGAAGCCGATGGCACGGCTGGGCACCATCAACTGCGCTTCCAGCTGCGAGCCCTTGGGCAGGATCGAGATCACGGACTGCTGCCCGCTCACCATCTGCCCAGGCTTGACCAGCAAGGCCGCCACCACGCCATCCTGCGGTGCGCGCAACACGATCGCGCGGCGGGATTCGTTTTCCACCAGCGAGCGCTGCACGTCGGCCAGTTGGCGCTCCACCTCATGGCGCTGGCGTTCGGTATTGAGCGGCAGCTGCCGCAGCTGCTGGTTGATCTGTGTGAGTTGCTGCTCGACGTCCAGGCGCTGGCGCTGGGTGTCTTGCAGGCGCGCCTGCGCATCCAGCACGGCACTTTCCTGCTGCTCGACCTGGCTGTTGGATGCGTAGCCCTTCTCCCGCATGGCCTGCATCTTTTCGAGCTGGCGGCGGGCCAGATCGATCTGGCGCGTGCGCTGGTCTTTCTGCAGGTCGAGTTGCGTGACCTGGCTGCGCAGCATGTCGCTGCGCATCTGCAGGCCGCGGCGCTCCTCATCACTCGTACGGGCATGGTTGGTCAGATCGCTCTGCAGACGCGCGCGCTGGAAATCGAGCTGCTGGCTGACGGCCTGCCGCGTGGCGCCAAGTTCGGTCAGCACCTCGGACGAGATTTCCATCAGGCTGGTGTCGCGCGTCACGGCTTCGCCTTCGTGCACCAGGGTCCGCGAGACGGTGCCCGCGGTGGGCGGCACAACGCTGAGCAGGCCACCGGCTGGCACGAGTTGACCAACCACGCGTTCGCGCTTGGTGTACGAACCGAAGATCAACAGTGCGAGCACGGCGAGCGTGAGGGCAACGACCACGGCGATCATCAGCCAGCGCCACGGCGGCGAATACAGGGTGACAGTGCCCATCAGCCGGTGCTTCTGGGCATCCAGTGCCTCTTGCCGGAAAAGCGAATCAGTCATGCGTGAAAACGTAGGCAGGCGAGTCGGCGTCAGCCGGGTTGATGGCAGCTGAGCGCCATCACGTCAGCATCGTTGAGGGCACCCAGCGAGGCCGATAACTGCAGCCGCGCCTTCAGGTACTTGTATCGGGCGTCGGCGAGATCGCGGATGCCTTCGAAGTAGCGCTGCTGGGCATTGAGTACGTCGATGGTGGTGCGCAGGCCGACCTCCCGCCCCATCAGCGTCGAGTCCACCTTGCTCTTGGACGATGCCAGCGCGCGCTCCTGAGCGCGGATCAGCACCACGCCGTTGGTCACATTGAGAAACGCCGCGCGCGAGTCCTGCCGCGCTTTGCGGCGCGCATCTTCCAGGGCGTCGCTGGCCTGGTAGCGGCGGCTGTATGCCTCACGCATCTGCGAAATACCTGACCCGCCAGAAAAGATCGGGATCGTCAGGTTCACGCCGATCAGGGTGTTGCGCGTCTTGGAGGTGGTGCCAAAGATGTCATCCAGTGCGTTCTGGTCCGAGCCTCGGCTCCAGTTGGTGCCGTAGGAGGCCTGCGCGCTGATCACGGGCAGGTGGGACGCACTGGCGGTCAGGATGTCGGCGCGAGACTGCTGAAGCTGCAGCTGCGCGCTGCGCACATCGAGGTTGTCAATCTCGGCCTGGGACAGGGCGGCATCCAGCGGCAGGCCAGCAGACATCGGAACGCATTGCCAGTGCATCGCCTCGATGACATCGGCTTGCAGGCCGGTCAGGCGGCCATACGCGGCTTGCGCGATCTCCAGGTCGTTGGCGGCGGCAATTTCCTTTGCGCGCGCCTGGTCGTAGTTGGCCTGCGCTTCGTCCACTTCGGTGCGCGTGCCCTCGCCCAGTTCCAGCGCACTCTTCGCTTGCTCGAGCTGCTGCGAGAACGCCTTCTCCGCCGCCGTTGCGGCCGACAGCGCCTCGCGCTCGAACAGCACATCGAAATACGCGCTGGAGACGTCGGTGATCAGTTGCTGCTGCGCTTTCGCGAAGTCGACGTCTGCGACGTCTGATAGCGCCGCGCCGCGCTTGAAATCCGCGATCTTCGCCATATCGAAGATCGGCTGCGTCACGCTGGCGCTGTAGTCGTGGCGACGCACTGCCGCGGCGTAGGCGGCGGATGGCTGGTCCTGCTTGGTGTATGAGGCATCGAACTGGGCGCGCGGCAACAGCCCCGCGATCCCTTGCCAGCGTTTTTGGTGCCCTGCGTCTTGCGCATTGCGTGCGGCGGAATAGCCTGCGTCGTATGCACGCGCAGCGTCGATCGCATCGATCAGGCTGGCCGCGCTTGCGAAGCCGGACAGCGAGATGCACAACGCAAATGACGAGAGAGAACGCAGGGAGAAAGACACTGTGGCGACAATATCGATGGAAACGGAAACCCAACCGACCGCACGCGGCAAACCGTTGCGGCAAAAGGATTTCCAGGCTCTGGACGGACGCCATTGTTCCCTTGGGTGATACCGCGAGACATAGGAAAGGTCCCAAAACCCCCCGGTCACCACGCAAGTCAGAATTTGCTGATGCACCGCGTCAAACTTGTTGAAACTTCGGCAGACGCCGACTCGCGTTACCATATGACGTTGACGTAAACGTCAAGTAACTCGCAGACCACAAACAAGGAGACACGGCATGGAGATTCGCGATCAGGTATTCATCGTCACGGGCGGCGCCTCTGGGCTGGGCGCAGGCACCGCGCGCGCGCTGGCCGAAGCCGGCGGCAAGGTCGTCATTGCCGACCTGAACGAAGCCGCGGGCACCGCGCTGGCGCAGGAGTTCGGCGGGCGCTTCGTGCGCTGCGATGTCGCGTCGGAAGCCGATGGGCAGGCGGTGGTGCAAGCCGCTACGTCGCTCGGCACGTTGGCGGGACTGGTGAATTGCGCGGGCGTCGCCACGGCCTCGCGCACGGTGGGCAAGACCGGGCCGCATCCGCTGGACCAGTTCGCACGCGTGATCAACATCAACCTGATCGGCACGTTCAACATGATCCGCCTGGCAGCGACGGCGATGGCGGGCAACACGCCCAATGCCGGCGGCGAGCGCGGCGTGATCATCAACACCGCCTCGGTGGCGGCGTTCGACGGGCAGATCGGGCAGGCGGCCTATGCGGCGTCCAAGGGCGGCGTGGTGGCGATGACGCTGGCGATCGCGCGTGATCTGTCGCGCGACGGCATCCGCGTGATGACGATCGCGCCGGGCATCTTCGAGACGCCGATGCTGCTGGGCATGCCGGCCGAGGTGCAGCACGCGCTGGGCGAGATGGTGCCGTTCCCGCCGCGCTTGGGTAAGCCGGCGGAGTATGCGCAGCTCGCGCGCGCCATCATCGAGAACCCGATGCTCAACGGCGAGACCATCCGCCTGGATGGTGCCATCCGCATGCAGCCGAAATAAGAACCTGCTCGCGATCAGGCGGCCGGCAGCGCCATGCGGCGGATCATCTGCCAGGCCGCCTCGGCCGCCGGCGAGAGCGAACGGTCGTGCCGCCGCGCCAGCACGATGGCGCGGTTCTCGCGTGGCGTGAGCGGCACCGACACCAGTTGCGACGACGACGGCAGCGGCAATGACAGCGACGGCACCACGCCCGCGCCGATGCCCGCCTCCACCATGCCGAATACGGCGCTACTGTGGCCCATCTCCTGCGCCACGTCGGGCTGCACGCCTTGGCGCAGGAAGATCCGATCGATCAGCGGGCGGCTGCCCGAGGCATGGTCGAGCAACACCACCGGTGTGCGGTGCAGGTCTTTCCAGCGCACGCTGCTGCGCTGGGCGAACGGGTGATCGCGGCGGCAGACCAGGCAAAACGGGTCAGTCAGCAGCGGCTCAGTCCACAGGCCTTCGGTATCGAGCGGTTCAACCACCACGCCAAAATCGGCGCCGCCCGTGCGGATGAGCTGCAGCGTGTCGACCTGCACCGAGTCACGCACGATCATGCGGATGTCCGGATAGCGCTGCGCGCACTCGGCCACGTAAACCGGCATCAAGCGCGTCGACACCGTCGGGCTGGAGGCCACCACCACACGCCCGCGCCGCTGCTCGCCCACTTGGCGCGCCTGGACCAGCGTGTCATCCAGATCGGCGACGAGGCGCTCCAGCGCCGTGGCCAGCGAGCGCCCCACCTCGGTCAGCACCACCTCGCGCGTGGTGCGGTCGAGCAGCTTCAGGCCCAGCTCCCCTTCCAGCTCCGAGATCGAGCGGCTCACCGCCGGCTGCGTCAGGCCGATCGTGTCGCCGGCGCGACTGAAGCTGTGCGCACGCGCAACGGCCAGGAAGACGCGCAACTGGCGCAGCGTCACATTCATATCGGCACCGTATGAATTGATTCGATCAATGCATTTGTATTCTAAGCGGGGATGGCGTGCAATAGCGCCTATCCCTGCAACCCAACAAGCGCCCCGCCGGCACCGTTCTGGCGCATGCACATGAAGATTCCGCTGTTGTCCCCACTGCTCTCCCGCATCGACGGGTTCATCCGCGCCATGCTGGTGATGGTCGTGCTCGCCCTGCTGTTCCCCTCGCTAGGCGCGAGCAGCGGGCCGCTGCACCTGGACATCGTCACCCTCCTCGGCGTGTCGCTGGTGTTTTTCCTGCACGGCGCAGCGCTCTCGCGCGAGAAGATCGTCGAAGGCGCGCGCAACTGGCGCCTGCACCTGTTCGTGCAGAGCTGCACGTTCGTGCTGTTCCCGCTGATCGGCGCGGTGATCCTGCTGGTATGCAAGCCGTTCATTCCGGCCGAGCTGCTGCTGGGGGTGTTCTACCTGTGCGCGCTGCCGTCCACGGTGTCGTCCTCCGTGGCGATGACGGCGATGGCCCGCGGCAACGTGCCGGCCGCCATCTTCAACGCGACCATCTCCGGGCTCATCGGCATGATCGCCACGCCGCTCTTGATGAGCTTCGTGATCCAGGCATCGGGTGCCGAGCTGTCGGTGGGCAAGGCGCTGCTGAGCGTAGCCGAGCAGTTGCTGCTGCCGTTCGTGCTGGGTCAGTTGCTGCGCCCGCTCGTTGGCGGCTTCATCGCCAAGTACAAGGCGATCATCAACAAGGTCGACCGCGCGGTGATCCTGCTGATCGTCTTCAACTCGTTCGCCGATTCGACGCACGCGGGCGTGTGGTCGAAGTATCCGTGGGAGACCATCGTGGCGGTGGCGATCATGAGCGGCGCGCTGCTGTTCGTGGTGCTGGGCATGACCACGTGGATCGCGCGGCGCTTCGGCTTCGGGCTGGCCGACGAGATCACCGCCGTGTTCTGCGGCTCGAAGAAGAGCCTGGCGAACGGCGTGCCGATGGCGAAGATCCTGTTTGCCGGCAACCC
>CAJXMR010000197.1 GCA_913056305.1 uncultured Ralstonia sp. | reverse complement strand
AGTCGGTTAGAATACCGGCCTGTCACGCCGGGGGTCGCGGGTTCGAGTCCCGTCCGCTCCGCCAACATTCCTGCAAAGGCCCGATGCGTTCGGGCCTTTGTCTTTTCTGCTTCCAGTGAAGCGCGATACGCTAGCCGGTTGCTGCGCAGTCCCATTCAGGGAGCGATGCATTGCAGACCATCAGTGTGTTGGCCGTCTCCGGCAGCTTGCGAGCTGCCTCCATCAATACCGCCTTGCTGCAAGCTGCATGCAGGGTGGCGCCCGAGGGCATGTCCATCGTGCCGTTCGCGCGCCTTGGGGAGTTTCCGCTGTTTAATCCCGACACAGAATATCCATTGCCAGCGCCCGTGCAGGCGTTCCGTGAACTGATCAATAGCGCCGACGGCGTGCTGATCGCCAGCCCTGAATATGCTCACGGGGTGACGGGCGTGATGAAGAATGCGCTGGACTGGGTAGTCGGCTGCGAAGCGTTCGTCCACAAGCCGACAGCGGTCCTGAACGCGTCGCCGCGCGCGATGCACGCCGATGCGGCCCTCAAGGAAACGCTGTCCGTGATGTCGGCCGATTTGGTGACCTCGGCTTCAATCACGCTGCCCGTGCTGGGCGCCAAGCTCGGCGCTGAAGGCATTGCCGGACATCCGGAAGTCGCAGCGGCGTAGCGCGGCGCATTGGACGCGCTGCGGCAGCATATCGGCCGATGCAAACAATGGGGCGGTCGTACGCCGGAATGACCGGCTCAGCCGCGCGTCCTGATAGAATCGACAAATTTCCTTTCTTCCCCTCACCCCGGCATGCTTGATTTCGTACGTACGCATCGGCGCTTGATGTTTCTGGTGCTGCTGATTCTGGTGTTCCCGTCGTTCGTGTTCTTTGGCGTGCAGAGCTACTCGCACTTCATGGACAGCTCGCACGATGCCGCCAAGGTGGACGGCAAGGTCATCACGACCAACGAGGTCGATGCGCGCGTGCGCGAGCAGACCGAGCGTCTGCGCCAGATGCTGGGCGCGCAGTACGACCCGCGCCAGTTCGAGGGCCCGCAGATGCGCCGCGATGTGCTCGACGGCATCATCCAGCAGCGCGTGATGGCCAACGAGGCCGCGCGCGATAACCTGAACGTGTCCAACGAGAAGATCCGCGACACGATCTTGCAGATTCCCGCCATTGCAGCGCTGCGCAAGCCGGACGGCTCGTTCGATGAGCAGGCCTACGTGCAACTGCTAGCCTCGCGCAACATGACGCCCGATCAGCTTGATGCGAATCTGCGCGGCGAGCTGGTGTCGCAGCAGATCCCGCAATCGGTCACGACGACGGCCTTCGTGCCGAAGTCGCTGGTGGACCGTCTGATCCAGGCGCGTGACCAGCAGCGCGAAGTGCAGGCACTGGTGTTCAAACCGGCCGACTACGCCAGCAAGGTGGCCGTCGACGCCAAGGCCATCCAGGCCTACTACGACGCGCACCAGCAGGAATTTGCCGTGCCCGAGCAGGTCAAGGCCGAGTTCGTCGTGTTCTCCGGCGAGGACATGATGAAACAGCTGCCGGTCACGCCCGAGCAGCTCAAGGAGTACTACGATCAGAACGCCGCGCGCTTCAAGACCGAAGAGCAACGCCGCGCCGCGCACATCCTGATCAAGCTGCCCGACAACTCCAAGCCCGCCGACAAGGATGCCGCCAAGAAGCGCGCCGAAGAGGTGCTGGCCGAAGTGCGCAAGAACCCGGCAAGCTTTGCCGAGCTGGCCAAGAAATACTCGGGCGACCCGGGCTCGGCCGCGCAGGGCGGTGAACTGGGCTTCCTCGCCAAGGGTGCGACCGTACCGCAATTCGAGACCGCGCTGTTCGCCCTCAAGCAGTCGGGTGACATCAGCGATGTGGTCCAGAGCGACTTCGGCTTCCACATCATCAAGCTCGAAGAAGTGAAGGGCGGCGGCGTGCAGCCGCTGGAAGCGGTCAAGCCTGAGCTGGAGCGCGAAGTGCGCACGCAGCTGGCCAACAAGAAGTACAGCGAGCTGGCCGATGCGTTCTCCAACACCGTGGAAGACCAGTCCGACAGCCTGAAGCCGGTGGCCGACAAGCTCAAGCTGCAGGTCCAGACCGCTGACAACGTCACGCGCATGCCGAACCCGGCACGGGCCAATAGCCCGATCAACAACGACAAGGTGCTCAAGGCGCTGTTTGCCGACGACGTGATCAAGAACCACCGCAACACGTCGGCGGTGCAGGTCGGCCCAACCACGCTGGTGGCGGCGCGCGTGGTGGACTACCGCGCAGCCTCGGTCAAGAAGCTGGCCGACGTGCAGGACCAGGTGAAGGCCAAGGTGCTGGCTGAGCAGTCGGCGGCGCTGGCCAAGAAGGCTGGTGAAGAGAAGCTGGCCGCGGTCAAGCAGAGCAACAGCGCCGACGGCTTTGCCGCCGCGCAGACGGTGTCGCGCCAGCAGGGGCAAGCCGTGCCGCCGCAGGCGCTGGCCGCGATCCTGCGCGCCGACGCCGCCAAGCTGCCGGCGACCATCGGTGTCGACCTGGGCGCCCAGGGCTATGCGCTGTACCGCATCAACAAGGTGCTGCCGCCGGCCAACGTGGACGAGGCACGCCGCGCCGCCGATGCGCAGCAACTCGCGCAAGTCGCCGGCCAGGCCGATTTCAACGCCTACTACGAAGCGCTGAAGGCGCGCGCGAAGGTGAAGGTCAACGCCGGTGTCATCGATGCGACCAAGCCGGCCAATACGGCGGACGACGCTTCCTGACGCTCAGGCGAAACGCCCAACAAAAAGCCCCCTCGATGAGGGGGCTTTTTTTTTGCCGAACCGAGCGCTCAATCGAGCGGTTTGCCGATCCGCGCGATGCGGGGCAGATACCACCGGTCGGGATCGAACGACACGGCCACATGCGACGCGCGCGCGATCAGGTTCGCACGTGGCACCAGCCCGAAGTAGCGCGAGTCGCGGCTGTTGTCGCGGTTGTCGCCGAGCATCAGGTAGTGGTCGGCCGCTACGGTGATGGGGCCGAAGCTGCGTCGCGCGGGCACCTCCGGCAGCACCATCACCGGATGCGAGCGGCCGGGCAGCACTTCGGCCCAGAGATCGTGCGGCAGAGCGGCTGTGGCCTGCAGCAGGGTGCCGGGGGCCACGTCCGGCAGCGGCGTGTAGGCGACGCGCTGGTGGTTGATATAGAGCGCCTCAGCGCGCATCTCGACCACGTCGCCGGGCAGCCCGATCAGGCGCTTGACCAGCTTGGTGCCGTCTTCCGGCGAGGAGAAGACGACGATGTCGCCGCGCTTGGGTTCAGCGCCGCGCTTGAGCCAGACCGTGGTGGCGGGCACGCGCACGCCGTAGGCAAGGCGGTTCATCAGGATGGTGTCGCCTTCGACCAGCGTCGGGTTCATCGAGCCGCTGGGCACGACCGACCAGTCGGCAATGCAGGCCCGGAACGCGAACAGCAGCGACATGCCGACCAGGAAGCGCTTGTTGTCCCGTGCCGCTTTCAATGATTTCGCCAGCAACGTCATGTTGTCCCCCGTGATGGAATGGCGATGGCCCGTTGCGCCGTGGCTTCTGTGAGCACATGGACGCTGCGGGCGATCATCCTCCGACCCGGCGTTTGAGCAGAGGTTCCAGCTTCGGCCAGACGTTGTCGAGCAAGGTCGGCTGTGCAGCGGCGACAGGATGGATGTGGTCTTCCTGGAACCACTCCGGCCGCTGCACCACCCCGTCGAGCAGGAACGGCACCAGCGGTAGCTTGTACTGCTGTGCCAGCTTGCCGTACATGGTGAAGAAGCGTTCGCCGTATTCCATGCCGTAGTTGGGCGGGATGCGCATGCCGATCAGCACCACCCTGGCGCCCGCCGCCTGCGATGCCTCGATCATGGCCTTCAGATTGGCCTCGCTGGCCGTGAGCGAGAGGCCGCGCAGCGCGTCGTTGGCGCCGAGTTCCAGCACCACCACCTCGGGCTTCTCGCGCGCCAGCACGGCGGCCAGGCGCGCGCGCCCGCCTGAGGTGGTGTCGCCGCTGATGCTCGCATTGGCGACGCTATAATCGAGCTTTCGTTCCTTGAGGCGGTTGTCCAGCAGCGCAACCCAGCCGGCGCCTTGCGTCAGGCCGTATCCCGCCGACAGGCTGTCGCCCAGCACCACCACACGACGCTGCGTGCCGGCCACCGGGTTCTGCGCGGTGGCATCGGGTACGGCCACAAACAGCCCCGTCACGGCGCAGCATGCGGCTGCCAGCAGCATCTTCACGCTACGCCTTCTCATCGCTTCCTTTTCGATCATGTCGTCTTCCGCTGCCTGGGTGATTGAAGTCGATTCGCTGCACAAGACCGTGCGCGACGCCACTGGCGAGTTGCCTATTCTGAGCGATGTTTCGTTTCGCGTGGAAGCGGGCGAGACGCTGGCGATTGTCGGTGCATCGGGGTCCGGCAAGTCGACGCTGCTTGGGTTGTTGGCCGGGCTCGACTTGCCGACCTCCGGCACAGTCAAGCTGCTGGGGCACAGCCTGTTCGGCCTGGATGAGGATGGGCGCGCGGCGGTGCGCGGCAATCACGTCGGCTTTGTATTCCAGTCGTTCCAGCTGCTGCCGCACCTGACGGCACTCGAGAACGTGATGCTGCCGCTGGAGCTGCAAGGCGACGTGAGTGGCGCCGAGATGCGCCGACGCGCCACGGCATTGCTGGAGCGCGTAGGCCTGGGCGCTCGGCTGGCGCATTATCCCAAGACGCTCTCGGGCGGCGAGCAGCAGCGTGTAGCACTGGCCCGCGCGTTCGTCACCGAGCCTGACATCCTCTTTGCCGATGAGCCCACGGGCAGCCTCGACACCGCCACCGGTGAAGCCGTCATCGCATTGATGTTTGAGTTGAACCGCGGTGCCGGTTCCACGTTGGTGCTGGTCACGCACGACCGCTCGGTCGCGGCGCGTTGCAGCCGCATCCTCACCATCGAGGCGGGCCACCTGGTCGGCGACGAGACCGTCACCGAGCTCTGAACGTTTGCGGTTTAGGAAGTTGTCGTGACGGCCGCTTAGAGGGCCGTCTTGGCGCGGCGGATCAATGCGGCCGTGGACGCATCATGCGCCACCGAGGCTGGTGCGCCTTCCAGTTCTGCCTGGATGGGCTTGGCCAGTTTCTTGCCCAGCTCCACGCCCCACTGATCGAACGAGTTGATGTTCCAGATCGCGCCCTGCACGAAGGTGCGGTGCTCGGCGCAGGCGATCAGCGCGCCGAAGGTGGCGGCATCGAGCCGCTCCATCAGGATCGTGTTGCTGGGGCGGTTGCCCTCGAACACCATGTGCGGTACCAGCGCCTCGTCGGTGACGCCGCCCGCGCGCACCTCATCGGCGGTGCGGCCGCGCAGCAGCGCCTCGCCCTGGGCGAAGCAGTTGGCGAGCAGCTTGGCGTGATGGCCGGGCAGGCTGCGCACCGGTTCGAGCGTGGTGATGAAATCCACCGGCACGATCTGCGAGCCCTGGTGGATCAATTGGAAGTACGCATGCTGGCCGTTGGTGCCAGCCGTGCCCCAGACGATGGGGCCGGTATCCGTGTCGATGGCCGCGCCATTGCGCTGCACGGACTTGCCGTTGCTCTCCATCTCCAGTTGCTGCATGAAGTCGGTCAGCAGCTCCAGCGGCGCGCAGTAGGGCACCGTGCAGGCGCTGGCGGCGCCGAAGAAGCCGCGATACCACACCGACAGCAGCCCGAGAATGAGCGGCATGTTCGCGCGCGGCGCTGCCGTGGCGAAGTGCTGGTCCATCGCACGCGCGCCATCGAGCATCGCCTCGAACTGGTCCGGCCCCAGTGCCAGCACGATCGACAGGCCCACTGCCGACCACAGCGAGAAGCGCCCGCCCACCCAATCCCAGAAGGTGAACATGTGGTCCGGGTCGATACCGAAATCGATCACCGCATCCCGGTTGGTGGAGACGGCCACGAAGTGCTGCTTGAGCTGGTCGTCCGCCACGCCGTGCTCGACGAACCAGCGGCGCATGCTATGCGCGTTGGCCATGGTCTCGAGCGTGGTGAAGGTCTTGGAGCAGACGATGGCGAGCGTGGTGTCAGGGTTCAGGCCGTCGAGCGTCTCGGCCAGGTCGGTGCCGTCGACGTTGCTGACGAAATGCACGCGCACTTGCGGTACGGCGAGGTGGGACAAGGCACGGCACACCATGCGCGGGCCGAGGTCCGAGCCGCCGATGCCGATGTTGACCACGTCGGTGATGCGCTGGCCGGAGTGGCCGGTCCACGCGCCGCTATGCACGCGGTTGGCGAAGTCGCGCATCTGGGCGCGCACGCGCAGCACGTCGGGCATCACGGGCACGCCGTCGGCACGGTAGTCGTCTTTGGCACGGCCGCGCAGGGCCACGTGCAGGACGGAGCGGTGCTCAGTGTTGTTGATGCACTCGCCGCGCAGCATCGCATCGCGCAGGGTCAGCACACCGGCTTCATCGGCCAGCTTGAGCAGCAGGGCGAGCGTGTCCGGCGTGATGCGGTTCTTCGAATAGTCGAGTGTCAGGCCGGCCGCCTCCAGCGTGAAGGCGCGTACCCGTTCCTCGGCATCCGGTGCGGCAAACCAATCGCGCATGTGGGCAGCGCGGATCGTTTGGGCATGTTGCGTCAGGGATTGCCAGGCGGGTAGGGCGGAGGGCATGCGGCGTGACATCAGCGAGGGAAAACGAATGCGCAGTATAACGGCGCACTGTGGCGATGTTCTACCGGTGTGCGTCTGACGCGAGCAAGGCATTCAGCAAGCGCCTTGCCGGTGCGCACAATTCGCCGGCATGCAGGCCGATGGGGCCGGCGCCCGCCGCAACCAGATCGTCAGCGGCGCGGCCGTGCAGCCAGACGCCAGCCAGCGCGGCCTCGCGCGCCGGCACACCCTGCGCGAGCAGCGCGCCGATCATGCCGGTGAGCACGTCACCGGTGCCGCCAGAGGCCAGCCCGCCGTTGCCGGTGGTGTTGATGACGGGCGGTACGCCAGGCGCCGCGATGACGGTGCCCGAACCCTTCAACACGACGACCGCGCCGGTGCGATTGACCAGCGCCAATGCCGCGGCCAAGCGGTCACGCTGCACGGCAGAGGCATCGGTCTCCAGCAGCCGGGCGGCTTCGAGCGGATGCGGTGTCAGCACCATCGGCGCGCCGCTCGCGGCCAGCCGCGTCAAACGCGTGAGCAACGCGGGCGCCTTGGCAAACAGGTTCAGCGCATCGGCATCGAACACGGTGGCGATGCGTTCGGACAGCATCCGATCGAGCAGATGATCCAGCGCCGCATACGCTTCCTGGCCGATGCCCATGCCGGGGCCGACGGCCAGTGCCTGCATGGCGCCCAGATCCAGCGCGCCCCAGGTGTGCAGCATCAATTCCGGCTGGGCGGGGTCGACGCGCGGTGCATCGTCGGCCAAGGACACCACATGCACCTTGCCCGCGCCGAGGTACAGCGCCCCGCGTGCCGACAGCAGCGGTGCGCCCACCATCCCTTGCGCGCCCCCCACGATGGCCACGCTGCCATACGTGCCCTTGTGGCCGTTGTGGCGGCGGCGCGGAATATGGGCGAGCCAGCGCGCCGGCGTGTTGAGCAGCGCATCGGCCTCCACCACGCCGTCATAGGCGGGCTGGGCGGCCTGCAGGTCGGCCAGGGCGAGGTCCCCAGTGGCGTCGCGGCCGTCGCCGGTGAAGAGCCCCGGCTTGGTGGCCAGGAAGGTGAGCGTGGCGCGCGCCTGCACCACCGGCGACTCCGGCGCGGGCGGTTGCCCGGTATCGCTGTTCAGGCCGGAGGGAATGTCCAGCGCGTAGACCGGCAGGCCAGTGGCGTTCATGGTGTCGACCAGGGCCGCGTGCAACCCTGTCAACGGCCGCGTCAGGCCGATGCCGAACAGCCCGTCGACGATGGCCGTGACCGTGGCGGGCACCGACACCGGCGCGTGGATCGCTTCGATCGGGACGTTGGCTGCGCAGGCTTCGGTCCAGGCGCGGCGGGCGTCGTCGGGCAGGTGCGCTGGGTCGGCAGCCAGCCAGACGGTGACGGCGCGGCCGGCCAGGTGCAGCACCGTTGCCGCGACCAGCGCATCGCCCCCGTTGTTGCCTGGGCCGGCAACCAGCAGCAGATGGCCGTGCGGCGCACGCACCTGCAGCCATTCGGCTGCCGCCTCGCCGGCGCGGGCCATCAAGGTGAAGGGTTCGAGCGCGCGGTAGGCGGCGGTCTCCAGCGCGCGGATGCCGGCGGTGCCAAGCAGCAGGTCGGCGCCATGGTGTGCGGCGAGCGCACCGCCGATCAGGATTTCGCGCCAGGAGGGGTGTGCAGACATGGTGGACGGGCCCTAGGGTCGAACTGGGACGAACATGACGATCTATTCTCTTACAATAGCTGGCGTTGCCGTTCATTTCTGCCCGCGAGTCACGCATGCCCAAGTCGTCGTCCACGCTGAAAACCGATCTGCCGGAATCCGCCGCCGGGGAGACCGAAGGGGGTGGCAAGGGCGGGCCGATCGTGTCTTCTTCGCACCTGGTGTCGGCGCGCAGCCCGGAGCTGTCGGAGTTCGAATTCGCGCTCAACACGGCCTACAACGCCTACAACCGCTGGTGCGTGCGCTGCATGGCCGCCGCCGGCGTGC
>CAJXMR010000196.1 GCA_913056305.1 uncultured Ralstonia sp. | reverse complement strand
GCTGTTCCAGTTGTTGCAACCGTTCGCGCATGCGCGTCAGGCCTCGGACGATGGCTGCGTTACGTTCCCAATCGCCGTGCGGCATGAACGGGAAGACGCTGGTGAAGTGGCCACCGGGTTTGGTGATGGATTTGGTGATCGACGTGCCGCCCGAGACGGTCACGCGATCGGCGATGGTCAGGTGCCCGGCAAAGTTGGCCGCGCCGCCGATGATGCAATAGCGCCCGATCTTGGTGCTGCCCGAAATGGCCGCGCAACCGGCGATGACGGTGTACGCCCCCACGTGCACGTTGTGCGCGATCTGCACCTGGTTGTCGATCTTGCAGCCCTGCTCGACCACGGTGTCAGCCATCGCGCCACGGTCGATGGCGGTGTTGGCGCCGATCTCCACCTCGTCGCCGATGACGGCCCGGCCGGTCTGTGGAATCTTGACCCACTCGCCGCCCTGCGGACCGAAATCGGGCGCGAAGCCGAAACCATCGGCGCCAATCACCACGCCGCTATGCAGGATGCAGCGTGCGCCAACCACACAGCCGTGGTAGACCGAGACGTTGGCGTAGAGCAGCGTGTCGTCGCCGATGCGGGCATCCGCACCGACGAAGCTGTTGCCAGCGATGCGCACACGCTCGCCCAGCATCGCGCCGGCCTCGATGATGACGTTCGGGCCGATCGAGCAGGACGCCGGCACCACGGCGCCCTCGCCCACGCTGGCGCTCGGGTGCACACCGGGCACGACCGGCCGCGCCGCCAGCGCGACAAAGCGCTGGGCGACGCGTGCAAACGCTGCATAGGGATTGGCGGCGACGAGCCAGTTGCGCCCGTCGGCGTGGCCCTGGGCCGCAAGCGTTTCCAGGTCACGGGGCGACACGATGATCGCGCCCGCGCCGGAGCTCACGGCCTGATTGAGGTACAGCGGATTGGAAAGAAAAGCGAGCTGATCGGCGCCGGCCTGGTCCAGCGGCGCGATCGACTTGACGATCAGGCCGGCGTCCCCCTGGACGGTCGCGCCGAGCGACGCGGCGAGTTCACCAAGCGAAAACGACATGGATACAGCCTCATTTGCCCGATTGCTGCGCGTTCAGGACCTTCAGCACTTCGTCGGTGATATCGATACGCGGGTTCACGTACACGGCTTCCTGCACGATCAGGTCGTACTTGCGCTGCTCGGCGATCGAGCGGATCACGCGGTTGGCGCGCTCGAGCACCTGGGCCAGCTCTTCGTTGCGGCGCTGGTTCAGGTCTTCACGGAATTCACGCTGCTTGCGCTGGAAATCGCGGTCCATGTCCGACAGCTCGCGCTGGCGGCGGGCACGATCGGAATCGGCCAGCACGGCGGTGTCCTTATCGAGCTTGTCGGACATCGTCTTGAGCTTGGCGGCCATGTCCTGCAGCTCGCGGTCACGCTTGGAGAACTCGGTCTCCAGCTTGGCCTGCGCAGCCTTGGCCGGCTGCGAATCACGCAGGATGCGCTCGGAATTAACGGCGGCGATGCGGGCCTCCTGGGCGGCGGCCGGCATAGCGAAACTGAGTGCGGCGAGCGCTGCAAACGCAGCGGACACGCCCATGCGGGACAACGTGATGCGCGTGGATTTCATGATGGGTGCGGTCATTAGAATGCAGTCCCGATCTGGAACTGGAAGCGTTGAGTCTGGTCTTGGGCCTTGCGCTTGATCGGGAAGCCCATGCTGATCTTCAGCGGGCCAATCGGCGACAGCCACGAGAGGCCGAAACCGGTGGAGTAGCGCATCTCGCCCAGCTTGTACGGCTGGCCTTCGGCGAACACGTTACCGTAGTCGAAGAACGTGAACAGGCGGACGGTGCGGTCCACGCCCGAGCCCGGCAGCGGGAAGATGAATTCCATGTTGCCGACGAACTTGCTGGCGCCGCCGATGGCGATGCCGTTGGCATCGCGCGGACCCAGCGTGCTGGTTTCATAACCACGCACCGAGCCGATACCGCCCGCGTAGTAGTTCTTGAAGACCGGGAAGTCCTTGTTGCCGTAACCGTGGCCGTAGCCGATTTCGTTGTTGAAGGCCAGCGTGAACGACTTCGACACCGGATAGAAGTACTGGTGCTGGTAGTACGCACGGTAGTACTCCAGATCACCGCCCGGAATACCGACTTCCAGGTTGGCCTGCTGATAGCGGCCGCGGGTCGGCACCAGCGCGCTGTCACGCTGATCCTTCGACCAGCCGACGGTAATCGGGATGTTGTTGGTGATGCGGCCGTTCTTGGTGACGAAGTTCTGGTAGGCCAGCGGCGTGTTGCTCGACACGTCGATGGTCGTGCGCTCGTAGCCGATGCCGAAGAACACGGTGTCGGTTTCCGAGAACGGCACGCCAAACTTCACGTTACCGCCCTGCTGCACGATCTTGTACGTCGTATCGCCCGTGTAGTACAGCGGCTGGTACGTACGGTAGTACAGCTCGGTCGAGCGGCTGATGCCGTCGGTCGTAAAATACGGATCGTACTGCGTCAGCGCGATGGTGCGGTTCGCCTTGGAGGTGTTCACATCCAGGCCCAGGCTGGTACCGGAGCCGAACACGTTGTCCTGGCGGATACCGGCCGACAGCACCACCTTGTCGGTCGACGAGAAGCCCACGCCAAGGTTGATCGAGCCCGTCGGCTTTTCGGTCACGTTGACATTCACATCCACCTGGTCGGCCGTACCTGCCACGTCTTCGGTGGTGATGTTGGTGTCGGTGAAGTAGCCCGTGCGGTTGATGCGGTTCTGCGAGAGCTGCAGCTTCTCGCCATCGAACCACGAGGCTTCCATCTGGCGCATCTCGCGGCGCACGACCTCGTCGCGCGTCTTGCTGTTGCCGACCACGTTGACACGGCGCACGTAGACGCGACGGCCCGGATCGACCACCAGCGTGAGCGCAACGGTGCGATCCTTCTGGTTGATCTGCGGCTGCGGGTTGATGGTGGCGAAGGCGTAGCCGTACGTGCCGAGCAGGTCGGTGATCGCCTTGGTGGTGGCGGACAGCTTGGCCGACGAGAACACGTCGCCCTGCTTGAGCTTGATCAGCTTTTCCATCTCGGCCTGCTTGGACAGCAGTTCGCCGGTCAGCTTGATGTCCGACACCTTGTACTGCTCACCCTCGTGAAGGTTCAGCGTCAGGTAGATGTCCTTCTTGTCCGGCGTAATGGAAACCTGGGTCGACTCGATGGCGAATTCCAGATAGCCGCGGTCCAGGTAGAACGAGCGCAGCGCTTCCAGGTCGGCCGTCAGCTTCTGCTTGGAGTACAGGTCGTTCTTGGTGTACCAAGACAGCCAGTTGGGCGTGGACAGCTGCATCTCGTCGCGCAGGTCGCCTTCTTTGAAGGCCTTGTTGCCGACGATGTTGACCTGGCGGATCTTGGCCACCGGACCTTCGTCCACCGTGAAGGTGACCGACACGCGGTTGGCGTCCACCGGCGTGACCGTGGTCTGCACGTCGGCGGCGTAGTAGCCGCGCGAGACGTACTGGCGCTTGAGCTCCTGCTCGGCGCGATCGATCAGCGACTTGTCGTAGTAGCGGGCTTCGGCCACGCCCACGCCGCGCAGCGAACGACGCAGCGTGTCCTTGTCGAATTCCTTGATGCCGATGAATTCCAGCTGCGAGATCGCCGGACGCTCTTCCACGCGCACCACCAGCACATTGCCTTCGGCGCGGATCTGCACGTCCTTGAAGAAACCGGTGTTGTACAGCGCGCGGATCGATTCGGCGCCCTTCTCATCGGTAAAGGTCTCGCCCACCTTCACGGGCAGATAACCGAATACGGTGCCGGGCTCGACGCGTTGCACCCCCTCCACGCGAATGTCCTTGATGACGAACGGCTCCACAGCATGAGCCTGACCGGCGCAAACGGTCAGCACAGAAGCCGCCAGCATGCTGAGCGGGAAGCGATGGTGTCTGATCAATCTAATCCCCTAATTGGATCCGGTTGGAATCCACTTCCGAGTGTTTTCAAAACCCTGGTATTTCCGCCCGCCTGCGGCAACGATGATGAGACTTGCGCCAATCGGCTAGCCCCGAGTCAGGAACAGCCGACTCAGATCGTTGAACAAAGCGAGCGAAGTGAGAAGCAGGATGCAGGCGATGCCGATCTTTTGAAGTACCGCTTGCCAGGATTCCGGCACGGGCTTGCCTGTCAAAAATTCCACGCAATAATACAGCAAATGCCCCCCATCCAATACCGGAACGGGCAACAAGTTCAGCACACCCAGGCTCACGCTGATCAACGCAAGAAAGCCGACAAAGGATTGCCAGCCAAGGCTCGCCGCCTTGCCCGCAAAATCGGCCACCGTAATCGGGCCGCTCAGGTTCTGCAGCGACGCCTGCCCCACGATCATCTTGCCCAGCACCTGCAGCGACAGCATCGACGTCCGCCACACCTCGCCCACCGCATGCACCAGCGCTTGGGCCGGCTCGTCGCGAATCAGTTCCGTTTGCACATGCTGGCTGAGCTGCGCGCCCAGCTTGCCGAGCTTCGCCCCATTCGGGTGCGCTGGATCGGCATCGGCGCCGACGCGCACCGGCAGTGTCATGGGCTGGCCGTCGCGCAGGATGTCGATCGACGCGTTCTGCTCGGGCATGGCGCGAATCCAGCGGATCAGGTCCATGGCCTGATCGGCAGGTTGGCCGGCGAAGCGGACGATCTGGTCGCCACGGCGCAGCCCGGCGTGCTCGGCGGCGCTGCCCGGCAGCACCTCGGCAATGGTGATCGGCCCGCCCAGCAGGCGCAGCCCGATCTGGTCGATCACGTCGGTCTGGGGCGTGCGCGCCGCGCTCGGCAGCTCCTTCAGGCGCACGGTACGCTCGGCGCCGTCCGCGCCGCGCACACGCACCACAGCGTCGTGCCCGCCGATCCCGGCCTCGTACAGGCGCATGCGCACGTCGTTCCAGGCGCGCACGGGCGTGGGCGTGTCGTTGTCGGTACCGACGGCGATGATGCGGTCCTTGGCGCGCAGATCGGCTTGTGCGGCAATGCTGCCGGGCGGTGGCGCGCTCAGGACGGGCAGCGGCTCTTGCGCGCCCACCCAGGCCAACACCGCGTACAGCACGATCGCCAGCAGAAAGTTGGAGACGGGCCCCGCGGCCACGATGGCAAAACGCTTGTAGACCGGTTGATGGTCGAAGGTGCGCGGCAGGTCTTCGGGCGGGATCGGCGGGTCTTTCTCAGGGTCGCGCGCACTCTCGCCGAGCATCTTGACGTAGCCACCAAGCGGAATGGCGCAGATCGTCCACTCGGTGCGGTCAGGGCCGCGGCCGATATGGCGGAACAGCACCTTGCCAAAGCCGACGGAGAACCGCAGCACCTTGACGCCGCACAGGCGCGCGACGCTGTAGTGCCCCAGCTCGTGGATGACGATCAGTACGGCGATCGCAAAGACAAACGCTAAAACGGTCTGCAAGAACCTTCTCCGGATGCGTCGGCGGGCCAGTCCGGGCGCGGCCCGCGCCAGCGCACTATGTTACCCGCCCGCGCTGACAGGCCGCTTTCACGCGGCCGGCGGCGTTATGAATGCGCGCACGCCGATGCGATATAGCGCTCGGCGCGGCCGCGCGCATCCGCATCGGCGCCGAACACCGTGTCGAGCGAATCCGCTGGTACGACGGACGCCTGCGCCAGCGTATCGGCCACCACCGCAGCGATGTCGGTAAAGCGGATGCGGCGCTGCAAAAACGCTTCGACCGCGACTTCATTGGCGGCGTTCAATACGGCGGGCGCGGTGCCGCCAGCACGCAACGCATCGAACGCCAGCGCCAGGCAAGGGAAGCGGCGCAAATCGGGCGCATCGAACGTCAGTGTGCCAGTGGCGGCCAGGTCCAGCAGCGAGACACCTGCCTCGATGCGCTCTGGGTAGGCCAGGCCGTAGGCGATCGGCGTACGCATGTCGGGGTTGCCGAGCTGCGCCAGCACCGAGCCGTCGTCGTAGCCGACCATCGAATGGATCACGCTCTGCGGGTGGATCAGCACTTCCAGGCGCTCCACCGGCACGCCAAATAGCCAGTGCGCCTCGATCACCTCCAGGCCCTTGTTCATCATGGTGGCGGAGTCGACCGAGATCTTGCGGCCCATGACCCAATTGGGGTGGGCGCAGGCTTGGTCGGGCGTGACGTCGGCCAGCGTGTCGACCGCCCGCGTGCGGAATGGGCCGCCTGACGCCGTCAGCACGATGCGAGAGACACCGCGCCCGAAGTGCGGCGCCTGCTGCGGCAGGCACTGGAAGATGGCGTTGTGCTCGCTGTCGATCGGCAGCACGGTGGCGCCGTGCTGGCGCACGGCATCCATGAAGAGCGCGCCAGACATCACCAGCGCCTCCTTGTTGGCCAGCAACACGCGCTTGCCGGCGCGCACGGCCGCCAGCGTCGGACGCAGGCCGGCCGCGCCGACAATGGCGGCCATCACCACGTCGCAGTCCGGGTGGGCCGCGGCTTCTTCAAGCGCCTCCGGCCCGAAGCGGATGTCGATGCCGGCAGCGTCAGCGCCAAGCTTGTCGCGCAGCGCGGCGGCCGCGGCGGCCGAGCCGAGCACCGCCATGGCCGGACGGAAATCGCGGCACAGCGCGGCGAGCTTGTCGACCTGCGCGTTGGCCGTCAATGCAAAGACGCGGTAGCGATCGGGATG
This sequence comes from uncultured Ralstonia sp., assembly GCA_913056305.1. Classification (GTDB taxonomy): domain Bacteria; phylum Pseudomonadota; class Gammaproteobacteria; order Burkholderiales; family Burkholderiaceae; genus Ralstonia. Next base: position 2,031 of record CAJXMR010000196.1, on the reverse strand, counting down.
GCGGCGCACCACGTCGAGCGTGCTGTCGCCAATGGAGCCGGTGGCGCCAAGAACGGTAATGCGCATCATGGTCGGGCAGCGCCTCAGATCAACAATGCCGCCAGCGGCAGCACGGGGAGCAGCGCGTCGATACGATCAAGCACGCCGCCATGGCCGGGCAGCAGGCGACTGCTGTCCTTCATGCCGACCTGGCGCTTGAGCAGGGACTCGAACAGATCGCCGCCGATGCTCGCGGCCACCAGCACGAGCGTCAGCGCCAGAGCGACTAACACGCCGTTCTGGTCGAACTGCCGCGAGAACCACGTCGGCGCGAAACAGTGCGTGGTGCCGGCCACCGCGGCGATGACGAGCACCAGCACAGCACCGCCGATGGCACCCTCCCACGATTTGCCTGGGCTGATGGTCGGCGCCAGCTTGCGGCGGCCGATCGCCTTGCCGACGAAATACGCGCCAACATCCGCCGCCCAGACCAGGATCGCCACGGACAGCAAAAACGCGATGCCGGATGCGCGCAGCACGATCACCGCATGCACGAACGCCGGCAGGATCACCCAGCCCAGCAGCGCGAACACAAGCCGGCGTCCGCCGGTCAGCTCACGCACACCGCCGGCGAGCAGCACCCAGGCCACCGCCCACGCCGCTATCGACGCGTAGAACAGCGGGCGAACGTCGCCGCGCGCCGGCATGTCATGCCATGCAATCGTCAGCACCACGGCAACCGCGGCATACACCACCGGGCCCCACCAGCCGGGCAAGCGCACCAACCGGCCCCACTCCCACGCCGCCAGCGCGGCAAAGACCGTCACCAACCCGGCCAGACCGGCGGGCGGCGCGAAGAACAGAATCGGCAGGATGACAATCAGCAGGCAGACGGCGGTAATCACGCGAGTCAGCAGCATGTGTCAGGCTCCGGCGGATCGCACAGGGGGGACGGACGGATCGAGCTGCGCGCTGGTGCGGCCGAAGCGGCGCTCGCGGTTGCGATACCAGGCGAAGGCGCGATCCAGCTCGGCGGCGTCGAAATCGGGCCAGTAGCGGTCAGTGAAATACAGTTCGGAATACGCAAGCTGCCAGAGCAGGAAATTGCTGATGCGCTGCTCGCCGCCGGTGCGGATGAACAGGTCCGGCTCTGGCGCGTACGCCATCGCCATGTGCGGCGCCAGCATCTCTTCGGTGATGGACTCGGGTGCGATACCCGGCTGCGCGGCCACCAGGGCGCGCATGGCCTGCAGGATGTCCCAGCGGCCGCCGTAGTTGGCGAGAATGGTGACGGTCAGCCCCGTATTGGCAGCCGTCTTGGCCTCCGCCTCCCGGATCAGCAACTGAATGCGCGGGCTGAACGCCTCCAGATCGCCCACCACGCGCAGGCGGATGCCGTTGTCATGCAGCTTGCTCACTTCGCGGCGCAGCGCCGTCATGAACAGCTTCATGAGGAAGGTGACTTCCTCGGCCGGGCGGCGCCAGTTCTCGGAACTGAAGGCGAACAGGGTCAGGTAGCCGACGCCACGGCGTGCCGCAGCTTCGACCGTGGCGCGCACGGCATCAAGGCCACGGCTGTGCCCGGCCACGCGCGGCAGGTGACGCTCGGTGGCCCAGCGGCCGTTGCCGTCCATGATGATGGCAACGTGGCGCGGCGTATCGGCGGTGTCCGGCACCGCCTGTGTAGAGCTGATATGCATGAATCGGGCTTCCCGCCGCCGACGCACGATGCGCCGGCCTTGGGAGACGGCCTTACACCGTCATGATTTCCTTGTCTTTCTCGGCGACCAGCTTGTCGATTTCGGCGACAAACTTGTCGGTCAGCTTCTGCACCTCGTCGCCACCGCGGCGCTCGTCGTCCTCCGAGATGGCCTTGTCCTTGACCAGCTTTTTGAGCTGTTCGTTGGCATCGCGGCGCAGGTTGCGCACGGCGACCTTGGCATCTTCGCCCTCACCCTTCACGACCTTGGTCAGCTCTTTGCGGCGCTCTTCGGTCAGCGCGGGCGTCGGCACGCGGATGATGTCACCCATGGTGGCCGGGTTCAGGCCCAG
>CAJXMR010000195.1 GCA_913056305.1 uncultured Ralstonia sp. | reverse complement strand
ATCAACTACCCGGCGATGACGGTGTACGACAACATCGCCTCGCCGCTGCGCCTGCTGGGCACCAACAAGAGCGAGATCGACACGCGCGTGCACGCCGTGGCAGCCAAGCTGCACATCGAGCACCTGCTGCAGCGCCTGCCGGCCGAGCTGTCGGGCGGCCAGCAGCAGCGCTGCGCGCTGGCGCGGGCGCTGGTCAAGCGCGCGCCGCTGGTGCTGCTGGACGAGCCGCTGGTCAACCTCGACTACAAGCTGCGCGAAGAACTGCGCGCCGAGCTGGCCTCGCTCTTTGCCGACGGTGGCACGACCGTGGTGTACGCCACCACCGAGCCGCAGGAAGCCCTGCTGCTGGGCGGCCACACCGTGGTCATGCACGAAGGCCGCGTGCTGCAGTCCGGCCCGACGCTCAATATGTATGAGGTGCCAGTGTCGGTGGATGCCGCCGCCATCTTCAACGACCCGCCGATGAACGTCTTCCACGCCACGGTGGTGGAAGGCAACCACATCCGCCTGCCGCACGGCATCGACGTGCCCTGGACGCGCCCGCTGCCGATGCATGCCGGCACGCGCTGCCGCGTCGGCCTGCGGCCCTCGCATATCCGCCTGGGCACGCGCACGTCGCGCTGCATCGCGCTGCCGGGCCTGGTGGAACTGGCCGAGCTGTCGGGCTCGGAAACCTATCTGCACGTCCGCGCCCATGCGCCTGGGGAGCCCGGCAGCATCGGCCTGGTGGCGCAGCTGCCCGGCGTGCACGAGTTCGAGCTGGGGGCGGCGCTGGATGTGTTCGTCGATCCGGCCGAGCTGTTCCTGTTCGATGATGCGGGCAAGCTGGTGAGCGCGCCCAAGCTGGGAGACGCACATGGCGCGCATTGAATTCCGCAACCTCGGGCACAGCTACCGGCCCGATCCGCAATCGTTGTCGGACTACGCGCTGCAGCCGATGAACATGACCTGGCGCGATGGCGGTGCCTACGCGCTGCTGGGCCCGTCGGGCTGCGGCAAGTCCACGCTGCTGAACATCATCTCCGGGCTGCTGACGCCGTCCGAGGGCCAGGTGCTGTTCGACGACCAGGACGTCACGCACGCCAGCCCGCGCGAGCGCAACATCGCCCAGGTGTTCCAGTTCCCGGTCATCTACGACACGATGACCGTGTTCGACAACCTCGCCTTCCCGCTGCGCAACCGCAAGACGCCGGAAGCCGAGGTGAAGCAGCGTGTGGAGGAAGTGGCCGAGATCCTCGAGCTGCAGCACGCGCTCAAACGCCGCGCCTCGGGCCTGGCGGCGGATGCCAAGCAGAAGATCTCGCTGGGCCGCGGCCTGGTGCGCAAGGACGTGGCGGCCATCCTCTTTGACGAGCCGCTCACCGTCATCGACCCGCACCTGAAGTGGCAACTGCGTCGCCAGCTCAAGAAGATCCACCAGCAGCTGAAGCTGACGCTGATCTACGTGACGCACGACCAGGTGGAGGCGCTGACCTTCGCCGACGAGGTGGTGGTCATGACCGAAGGCAAGGTGGTGCAGCAAGGCGGCCCGGAAGCGCTGTTCGAGCGGCCGGACCACACCTTCGTCGGCTACTTCATCGGCAGCCCGGGCATGAACCTCTACCCGGTGGCGGTGGACGGCGACGTGATCTCGCTGGCCGGCCAACGCCTGTCGGTGGACCGCGACACGCTGGCCACGCTCAAGGGCGCAAACGGTTCGCTCAAGCTCGGCCTGCGCCCGGAGTTCGTGCAGCTGGCCGCGCCGGGCGAAGTCGGCACGCTGGCCGCGCAGGTGCACCAGGTGCAGCAGCTCGGCACGCACCAGCTGCTGACCGCCAGCCTGGGCGACACGGGCGAAGGCGTCGGCCTGCCCATCAAGGCCAAGCTGCCCAACGACGTGGCCGTGTCTGACTCGCGCGTGTGGCTGCGCCTGGATGCGCCGCAGACCCTGTACTACTGCAACGACGAGAGGATCGGCCGATGAACAAGCCGCTCAACAACAAGGCGTGGTTCCTGATCCTGCCGGTGTTCCTGTGCGTGGCGTTCTCCGCCATCGTGCCGCTGATGACGGTGGTCAACTACTCGGTGCAGGACATCATCAGCCCCGAGCAGCACGTGTTCGTGGGCGTGGACTGGTTCCGCCAGATCCTGCGCGACACCGACCTGCAGGACGCCCTCACCCGCCAGTTGATCTTCTCGCTGTGCGTGCTGGCGGTGGAGATCCCGCTGGGCATCGGCTTGGCGCTGTCGATGCCGAGCAAGGGCTGGAAAGCATCCGCCGCGCTGGTGGTGCTGGCCATGCCGCTGCTGATTCCCTGGAACGTGGTCGGCACCATCTGGCAGATCTTCGGGCGCTCGGACATCGGCCTGGCCGGCTACCTGCTCAACCAGGCGGGCGTGGACTACAACTACACGTCGCACTCGTTCGACGCGTGGATCACCGTGCTGATCATGGACGTCTGGCACTGGACGCCGCTGGTGGCGCTGCTGGCCTATGCCGGCCTGCGCTCGATCCCGGATGCGTTCTACCAGGCCGCCGAGATTGACGGCGCCAGCCGCCTGGCCGTGTTCCGCTACATCCAGCTGCCGAAGATGCGCGGCGTGCTGATGATCGGCGTGCTGCTGCGCTTCATGGACAGCTTCATGATCTACACCGAGCCGTTCGTGCTCACGGGCGGCGGCCCCGGCAACGCCACCACGTTCCTGTCGCAGTACCTGACGCAGAAGGCGGTGGGCCAGTTCGACCTGGGCCCCGCGGCGGCGTTCTCGATCGTGTACTTCCTCATCATCCTGCTGTTCTGCTTCGTCCTCTACAACTGGATGCAGCGCGTGGGCAGTGCAAGCGCGGCCGTGGGAGACGACCATGCCTAACCAAAATGGCCTGAAGAGCCAGAACGAACGCCAGCGCAAGATCGCGCGTGCCATCACGCTGATGGTGTACGTGGCCTTTGCGGTGCTGCCGCTGTACTGGATGTTGAGCATGTCGCTCAAGACCAACGAGGAGACGCTGGCCGGCTTCTCGATCTGGCCGAAGCTCGTCACGTTCGACAACTACAAGATCATCTTCACCGACCCGTCGTGGTACTGGGGTTACATCAACTCCATCATCTACGTGACGATGAACACGGTGCTCTCGACCCTGGTCGCGCTGCCGGCGGCCTACGCCTTCTCGCGCTACCGGTTCCTGGGCGACAAGCACATGTTCTTCTGGCTGCTGACCAACCGCATGACGCCGCCCGCGGTGTTCCTGCTGCCGTTCTTCCAGCTGTATTCGACGGTCGGCCTGATGGACACCCACCTGGGCGTGGCGCTGGCGCACATGCTGTTCAACGTGCCGCTGGCGGTGTGGATCCTGGAAGGCTTCATGTCGGGCATCCCGCGCGAGATCGACGAGACCGCCTATATCGACGGCTACAGCTTCCCCGCGTTCTTCCTGAAGATCTTCCTGCCGCTGATCAAGGCGGGCGTGGGCGTGACGGCGTTCTTCTGCTTCATGTTCAGCTGGGTGGAGCTGCTGCTCGCGCGCACGCTCACCTCGGTGGACGCCAAGCCGATCACCGCGGTGATGACGCGCACGGTGTCGGCCTCGGGCATGGACTGGGGCGTGCTGGCGGCAGCCGGTGTGCTGACCATCATTCCCGGCGCGCTGGTGATCTGGTTTGTGCGGAACTACATCGCGAAGGGTTTTGCGATGGGCCGCGTCTAAAGAACGAAGAACGAAAAGAACAGGAGACACAGCCATGTTCAGCTGGATGGCCTGGACGCCCGAAGTGGCGATCTTCTTCGGCTGCATCGCCCTGATGCTGGCCGGCATGACGATCTGGGAGGTGACCCGCCCGACCGTGGAGCGCAAAGGCTTGCTGCCGATTGCCACCACACGCGGCGACCGCCTCTTCATCGGTCTGTTGACGGCCGCGTATATCAACCTGGCGTGGGTCGGTCTGGCGTCGGAAGAGACCGGCGCCTGGGGCGGCTTCATCGCCTCGATGGTGGTGTTGCTGCTGATCCTGTGGCGCGGTTGATGCGCAATCGCCGCAATCGATTTCGCTGGTCCGGAGGCGTCGGCACGGGCTGACGCTTCCACGCCCACACGGGCAAGGGCATTCCACCACGCTCCCCGCGTCGGAATGCCGGATGTTTTCGCTGCGGGGAGAACAATAAGCACGAGGAGATACCGATGAAAGCATCCTGGCGCATGACGCTTCAGATCAGCGCGATCGCGCTGGCTAGCGCCCTGGCCGCTGGCGCAGCACATGCCGGTGAAGCCGAAGCCAAGAAGTGGGTCACGTCCGAGTTCCAGCCCAGCACGCTGTCGCAGCAGCAGCAGCTGGCCGAAATGAAGTGGTTCATCGACACCGCCGCCAAGCTCAAGGCCAAAGGCGTGACCGAGATCCATGTCGTGTCGGAAACGCTCGACGTGCATGCCTATGAATCGAAGACGCTGGCCAAGGCGTTTGAAGAGATCACCGGCATCAAGGTCAAGCACGACATCATGCAGGAAGGCGACGTGGTCGAGAAACTGCAGACCTCGATGCAATCCGGCAAGAGCATCTATGACGGCTGGATCTCCGACTCCGACCTGATCGGCACGCACTATCGCTACGGCGTGGTGATGCCCCTGTCGGACTACATGGCCGGCGAAGGCAAGGAGTTCACCAACCCGGGCCTGGACCTGAAGGATTTCATCGGTACCAGCTTCACCACCGCGTCGGACGGCAAGCTGTACCAGCTGCCCGACCAGCAGTTCGCCAACCTGTACTGGTTCCGCGCCGACTGGTTCGCCCGCAAGGACCTGCAAGACAAGTTCAAGGCCAAGTACGGCTACGACCTGGGCGTGCCCGTCAACTGGACGGCCTATGAAGACATCGCCAACTTCTTCACCAATGACGTGAAGGAGCTCGATGGCAAGAAGGTCTACGGCCACATGGACTACGGCAAGAAGGACCCGTCGCTGGGCTGGCGCTTCACCGACGCGTGGCTGTCGATGGCCGGCTCCGCCGACAAGGGCATCCCGAACGGCCTGCCGGTGGACGAATGGGGCATCCGCGTGGACGAGAAGGACAAGTGCACCCCGGTGGGCGCCGAAGTCTCGCGCGGCGGTGCCACCAACAGCCCGGCCGCCGTGTACGCACTCACCAAGTACGTGGACTGGATGAAGAAGTACGCGCCGGCCGAAGCCAGCGGCATGACCTTCAACGAAGCCGGCCCGGTGCCCGCGCAGGGCCACATCGCGCAGCAGGTGTTCTGGTACAGCGCCTTCACCGCGTCGATGACCAAGCCGGGCCCGGTCATGAACGCCGACGGCTCGCCCAAGTGGCGCATGGCCCCGTCGCCGCACGGCCCGTACTGGAAGGACGGCATGCAGAACGGCTACCAGGACGTCGGCTCCTGGACCTTCTTCAAGTCCACCCCGTTCGAGCGCCGCACGGCCGCGTGGCTGTACGCGCAGTTCGTCACGTCGAAGACCGTGTCGCTGAAGAAGTCGATCACGGGCCTCACCTTCATCCGTGACTCCGACATCCACAGCGACTACTTCACCAAGAACGCGGCCAAGTACGGCGGCCTGATCGAGTTCTACCGCAGCCCGGCCCGCGTGGCCTGGACGCCGACCGGCAACAACGTGCCCGACTATCCGAAGCTGGCCCAGCTCTGGTGGAAGAACGTCGCCACGGCCGTCACGGGCGAGAAGACCCCGCAAGGCGCCATGGACAACCTGGCCAAGGAAATGGACGACGTGATGGGCCGTCTGCAGCGCGCGGGCATGAAGAACTGCGCGCCCAAGCTGAACCCGGTGGGTGACCCCAACAAGTGGCTGTCGACCGAGCACGCCCCGTGGAAGAAGCTCGACAACGAGCGTCCGAAGGGTGAGACGGTGGCTTACGACAAGCTGCTCGCCGCCTGGAAGGAAGGCCGCGTGCGTTAATCCGCGCGGCTGGGCGATCCTGACGACACGTACGTCATCGGGATCGCCCGCATCGCAAGCCCGCTGCCGGCGGGCTATGCTTTCGCATCATCAATTGCCGGGGCGGGTCGGTCGTAACACCCGTCCGCCCCGGCGTCTCATTGCCTCTGCCTTATGGAATACCTCCTCGCGCTCGACCAGGGCACCTCCAGCTCGCGTGCCATCGTGTTCAACCGCGCCGGCCAGATCGTCGCCAGCGCCCAGCAGGAGTTTCCGCAACAGTTTCCGCAGCCCGGCTGGGTCGAGCATGACCCGTTCGACATCTGGAACAGCCAGCTCGCCACCTGCCGCGCCGCGCTCGCCCAAGCCAAGCTGGGCGCCGCCGACATGGCCGCGCTCGGCATCACCAACCAGCGCGAGACCACCGTGGTGTGGGAACGCGCCACTGGCAAGCCCATCTTCAACGCCATCGTCTGGCAGGACCGCCGCACCGAGAGCATCTGCGAGCGCCTGCGCGCCGAAGGCCTGGAAGACGAAGTGCGCAAGCGCACCGGGCTCGTGATCGATCCGTATTTCTCCGCCACCAAGCTGCGCTGGATCCTCGACCACGTGGACGGCGCCCGCGAGCGCGCCGCGCGTGGCGAACTCGCCTTCGGCACAGTGGATAGCTGGATCGTGTGGCAGCTCACGCGCGGCCGCCTGCACGTGACCGACGTGTCCAACGCCTCGCGCACCATGCTGTGGAACATCCACACCGGCCAGTGGGATGCCAACCTGATGCGCGCGCTCGACATCGACCCGAGCCTGCTGCCCGAGGTGCATCCGTCGGCCTACCAGTTTGGGCAGACCGACGCCGATTGGCTGGGCGCCCCGCTCACCATCGGCGGCATGGCGGGCGACCAGCAATCCGCCCTGTTCGGCCAGGCCTGCTTCAAACCCGGCATGGCCAAGAACACCTACGGCACCGGCTGCTTCATGTTGCTCAACACCGGCGACAAGGCGGTGCAGTCGCACAACGGCCTGATCAGCACGGCCGCCTGCCAGAGCGGCCCGAAGCGCAGCTACGCACTGGAAGGCAGCGTGTTCGTCGGCGGTGCGGTGGTGCAGTGGCTGCGTGATGGCCTGCGCGCCATCCAGCGCTCGGCCGACGTGGAAGGCCTGGCCGCCTCGGTGCCGGATTCCGGCGGCGTGGTGTTCGTGCCGTCGTTCACCGGCCTGGGCGCGCCGTACTGGGACCCGACCGCGCAGGGCGCCATCGTCGGCCTGTCGCGCGGCACCAGCATCGGGCACATCGCGCGTGCGGCGCTGGAGTCGATCGCCTTCCAGAGCACCGCGCTGCTGCAAGCGATGACGCGCGATGCCGTGTCGACCATCTCGGAGCTGCGCGTGGACGGCGGCGCCTCGGCCAACAACCTGCTGCTGCAGTTCCAGGCCGACCTGCTCGGCATCCCCGTGGTGCGCCCGGAGATCATCGAGACCACGGCGCTGGGCGCAGCGTACCTGGCGGGCATCGCCACCGGCTTCTACCGCGGCGAAGACGAAGTCGCGCAGCAATGGCGCGCCTCGCGCACCTTCCACCCGGTCATCAGCCGCGATGAGGCCCTGAGCCGCATGGCGCAGTGGGAGATGGCTGTCGCGCAAGTCCGGCTACCGACCACGCGCGGCCACTGACAACACGCATCTGCAAACGAAAAAGGCGACCCACCCACGGGTCGCCTTTTTTCATGGGAAGGTCGCGCGGCTATCGGCTATTCACCGCCGCTGCCCGGCGTTTGCGCCGGGCCGCCCTGCTTGGCCATGTCGGCGCGGCGCTTGGCGCTGGCGCGCGCCTTCTCTGCCTTCTGGGCTGACTTCGCGGCCTTCATCTGGTCCTTGTAGTCCGCTTTGGCATCAGCCTTGTGCGCCTTGTATTCGTCCTTGGCCTGCTGGTCGTCAAGGCGCTTTTGCACCAACGGATCGGCCGACGACGTGGTCGGCCCCTGGCCGGCCGGCGCTGTCTGCACGGTGCCGGTGGTTTGCGGCGTGGTCACGGGCGCCGGCGTCATCTGGGCGAAGGCGGCCGCAGAGGTGGCCAAGACGGCAAGCGCAGCGGCCGCGGTGAGCGTGGTCTTCAACGGGTGCAGTTCGGTCATGGTTCAGCTCCTTGTTGTGCAAGATGTGCAAGATCCATGGGTTGGAGTGGCCACATGGGCGATACATGCATCACACCATCTGGCCTCGGCGCGGCCCAAACGTCGCGCGCCGTGTGTTGCAAGACACAACCCTGCGTAGCCGCAAGAAGCGCTCCCATGCCATCGACTACACTGCGCGCTGATTTCCCTCGCGCCGCCATGACCGTGCCGTCCAACCTGCCCGATTTCGTTTTGCTCGACCCGCCCGCCGACGCGCTGGCGCTGCCCGCCGAGGCCGCCGCCGCACTGGTCGGCCACGTGCAGCGCTGGCTCGAAGACGCGGTGATCGGCCTGAACCTGTGTCCGTTCGCCAAGGCCGTGCACGTCAAGCGCCAGGTGCGCTACGTGGTCAGCCGCGCGACCATGGACGGCGACGTGCTCGACCACCTGCGCGCCGAGGCCGACGTGCTGCGCACCCACCCCGCCACCGCGATCGACACCACGCTGCTGATCGTCCCCGCGCTCACGGATTTCTTCGATTTCCACACCCTCACCGAGCGCGCCGAAACGCTGCTCACCAAGGCCGGCCACGAAGGCATCCTGCAACTGGCGAGCTTCCACCCCGATTTCGTCTTCGCCGATGCCGATCCGGACGACATCGCCAACG
>CAJXMR010000194.1 GCA_913056305.1 uncultured Ralstonia sp. | reverse complement strand
GAGCAGTTGATTTGTAATCATCAGGTGGCGGGTTCGAGTCCTGCAGCCGGCACCAATAAAATCAAGGGGTTACGTGAATTTCGCGTAACCCCTTGTGCTTTCTGGGTGTTGAAAAGTACATTTTCGGTACAGTCAGCTCTCAGAACAGGTACATGGCGACCATCGTCAAGACGCCTTCCGGCACGTGGAAGGCGGTCATTCGCAAGCTCGGCTGGCCGACCACGGCCAAGACCTTCCGCACCAAACGCGACGCCGAGGACTGGGCGCGCCGGACGGAAGACGAGATGGTCCGAGGTGTGTACGTATGTCGTGCGCCGTCCGAGAAGCTGACCGTCGCCGGCGCGCTGAAGCGCTACATGGAAGAGGTCTCGGTAACGAAGAAGCCGACTACCCAACGTAGCGAACGATTCACAGCCCAGCACCTGGAGGCGTTCTTCGGGAAGTACTCGATGGCGGCCGTCAGTGCTGACCTGGTCGCCAAGTACCGCGATGAGCGCTTGGCGGCAGGTAAGTCGAACAATACGGTGCGCATCGAGTTGGCGATGCTGGGGCATCTGTTTCGAATCGCGATTCAGGAGTGGGGAATCGGGCTGACATTCAATCCGGTCGCGAATATTCGCAAACCTAGTCCCGGCGCCGGCCGCGATCGGCGCCTGAGCCAAGAAGAGCAGGGGCGCCTTTTCGCGGCGGCAGCCGCCCACAGCAATCCAATGCTGGGGTGGATTGTGGGGCTAGCTGTCGAAACAGGCATGCGCTCGTCAGAGATCACTGGCGTGCGGCGCTCTCAAGTAGACCTGGATCGACGGGTCGTTACCCTCAAGGACACAAAGAACGGCTCCGGGCGTGTCGTGCCATTGACACGTAGGGCGGCAGACATCCTGCGTTCAGCACTCGACAACCCAATACGGCCGATTGATACAGACTTGGTGTTCTTTGGGGAGCCCGGGCGAGATGGGAAGCGCAAACCGTATGTGTTTCAGAAGCTGTGGGCGGGTATCGTGCAGGACCTTGGCCTGGCCGACCTGCATTTCCACGATTTACGACATGAGGCAGTTAGTCGGCTCGTCGAGGCGGGGTTGAGCGACCAAGAGGTCGCCACGATCAGCGGGCACAAGTCCATGCAGATGCTGAAGCGTTATACCCACCTACGGGCCGAGGATCTAGTAGCCAAGTTGGACAAGCTGCAGGCGTAGAAACCGACCGGGCGTCGATGACCAGCCAACGCGTCCTTCTCACAAGATCGAGCGTGCGGGAAATCAATGCCATCAAAGCAAGTCAACGGAACATCATTTGCACAGATGCCTGCTGCACCCAGCTTTGCACATCGTCAAACCTCGGGGGCTGTTTCAGCCCCGCCATGACGCACAGATCGCTCTCTATCGCTCGCTCTTCGTAGTCTGTTCGCCATGAGGTCAGCAGCAAACCGCATAAGCCGCGATTAAGCAGGAAGCGCCCGGGCGGAATCCAAGACAAGCGTTCGTCGGAGGCAATCCTGCGCTCTGCGTAAGCGAACGCAACAACAAGCTCGATAGGCCGTCCACCAGCTTCCATATACAGCGCTTGTGCGCGTGCGAGTACAGTCTCGCGGTGTTGCCGTTGCACTTGCTCGCTGTCGGGGTTCTTTCCGTCAACAAGATGCAAGTCGGTGATCTCCACGCCAATCTTGCGCGGGCCATCGATTACGACATCCGGCTTATCGCTGTAGTGCACCCGTCCTTCAGGCAGTAGGAAGTCCCGCCGAAAGGATTCGAATGCCTGATGCTCTCGTCTTTGGGTAGTGACACGCCCCACCGTTCGCCTCACCGGTCTTCGGATAGTGGCGACTATACCGGAGCGCCGCCCGCAGACAGTTGCGCGCCTAGCAGGCGACCAGGCCAGACCTGAGGTCGCTGCTACCGTCATAGGCGCGAGCGCCAAGAGGAAGAGGGCTGCCCAGTGCTCGGTCCAGTCTGACCGAGCTGGGGGCATCGGTGGGGGCATTTGGGTGCAGGCCGGATCCGTGTCCAAACGTGGACCACCCGATGACAGGTACGATGCCGGTACACGCGCCAGCTATTCTTGGTTTGCCCAACTTAGCCTAAGTTACTGATTCCTAAGGAGAAGCTAGTTTCCCTCTCTTAGCCTAGCTTTCCCTTAATTATCAGTAACTTATTGATTTGCAAGGAAATTTGTAATCATCAGGTGGCGGGTTCGAGTCCTGCAGCCGCACCAGTCTTCAAACGGCCTCCCTTGTGGAGGCCGTTTTCTTTTCCGCGTTAGCCACCGCCATCAGAAATTCCACGCAATCCCCGCCCGTACCGTACGCGGCTCGGCCGGGTGGATGTGGTGATCGTTGATGCCGGCCGCTGTGCCGTCGGGATTCAACGGCGAGGTCTCGCCGCGCAGCAGCGATGGGTAGTAGTAGTCGATGTCGTTGACCTGCCGGTTGAACACATTGAGCACTTCAATGAAGACGCGCACGTTCTTCTGCACCTGGTAGCCCACCTTCAGGTTGACCAGGAACGACGAGGCCGAGCGCACGCTGTTGTCTTCGATCAGCGGGCGCGGGCCGAAGTAGCGTGTGCGCGCGCCGAGTGTCCAGCGGTTGTGCGTCCATGACACGCCTGCTGATGCGGTGGCCTGGATGGCCTCGGGGATGTAGTCGCCGACCGGGGCGCTATCGCGAAAGCGTGCGCGCGAAAAGGCGGCATCTGCGTCGATGATCCACGCGGGCGAGGGCGTGTAGTACGCCGCGAGTTCCACGCCGGTGCGGCGGCTCGGGCGGCTCGGTTGCGTGGTGCCGGTGTCGCCCGCAAACACCAGCTCCGAGCCGATGTCCAGCCGCCACAGCGACGCCGACAGCTGCAGCCCGCGCGCCAGCTCCTTCGTGCGCACGCCGATCTCGTAGCCGGTGGCCGGCACCAGCACGCTGACCTTCTGCAAGGCCTTGTGCGTCAACGGATCGACGGTGGTGGTGGTGCCGCGCACGTCGTTGCTGTGATAGCCGCGCCCCCAGTTGAGGAACACGTCGGTGCGCGCGGTAGGCGAGAGCACCACGCCCAGCTTGGGGCTGAGGATGTGCTCTGAGCCCTGGCCCGAATTGAGGGGGTTGCTGCTGGCGACGCTGTACCAGAACTGGTCGGCACGCAGGCCGGCGAGCGTGCGCAGCCACGGCAGCCACTGCGTGCTGTTGCGCACGTAGAGCGCGGTGCTGGTTTCACGCGCGGTGTCGCTGCGCACCAGCGCGTAGGGGTGCCGCGCCCGCGTGAGCGCGAGCAGGATCGGGTCCAGCCGGTCGTTCCGTGTCTGCGAACCGATCTCGGTTTCACTGTCATGCCCGGCGATCTCGCCAAGCCAGGTGCGCGAGAGATTGATGCCCGCGGTCGCGCGGTCCTCGCATTGCAAGAACTGATCGCCTCGCTTCCGGTTGTTGAGCGCGTAGGTGAAGTCCGAGAACAGCGCCAGCCGGCTCTTGATGAAGTAGGCGTTGGCTTTGAATTGCCCGTCGGAGAGCGGGCGCAGCCAGTCGGCCGACAGGCTGTAGCGCGAGTCCATGCCGCCGTCGGTGGGGTCCAGGCTGCCGAAACGCGAGATCAACCCACGGTCGATCGCGCGCTGCGCCACCTGGTCCGTCGACGTCCACTCGTTTTTGTACCCCATGGCCGTCAGGGCGATGCGCTCGCCGCCGCTCAGGGGCAAGGTATAGCGCAGCACGCTGTTGAGTTTGTGCACACCTTCGGGTACGACCCACGGCCCGTTCTGGCCGAGCCATTCGAAGCTGTAGAGCAGGGTGCCCGGGCCGATGTCGTTGGAGTTGGCAAGTAGGCCGCGCCGATAACCGTATTGGCCCAGTTCGAGCTGGGCAAGCCCTCGCGGCAGTTTGTCGAGGTAGTCGATCCGCACTGCGCCGGCCGTGGCGAAATCCCCTTCCTCGGCAAAGTAGGTGCCCTTCTTGTAAGCGATACCGCTCACCAGTTCGGGGATCACGAAGTTGAGATCGGTATAGCCCTGCCCATGGGCGTTCGTGCGCATGTTGGCGGGCATGCCGGCCACGGTGGTGGCGAGGTCGGTGCCGTGGTCGAGATTGAAGCCGCGCAGGAAGTACTGGTTGGCCTTGCCGTCGCCGCTGTGCTGCGTGACGATCAGGCCGGGCACGGTTTCGAGCAGCTCCCCGGGGCGCAGCAGCGGGCGGCTTTCCAGCTGAGCGCGGGGCACGTAGCCCTCGCTGGCGGTCTCGCCGGTAGCAGCGGCAGTGGCGACCGAACCGGTGACGGTGGTGGGATCGAGCTGGATGTCAGGCTGCTGCACGCCGCCGGCCAGTGCAGCCAGCGGACCGGCAATGCCACAACCCAACGCGATCCACAGCAAGTGTGCAGGCTGTGTCATCGTGCCCCCCGTTCCTTGTTCCGCTGCTTTTTTTTTTTTGATACGGCTGGCTCGTGGCGCCTAGCAGCAAGGCGCCTACGTATTTCCTGACTTTTGACTTTCGATCGGACCCGACCTAGCTTCATCCGGGCAGATCAGGTCAGCGGTTGTCATTGCTATGGTCCTATCAAAGCACCTGGCAATGACGTCCGGAATCGTTCATATGAAGCAAGGGTTGGCGCTAGCGCCACCCGCAAAAGGAGTTGCACATGTCGTACAAACGTATTGTTCTAACGTCGGTGGCCGCCTTCGCGGTGGTGAGCGCCGGCATTGCCTCCGCACAAACCGACAAGAAAGCGGACCCCTACACGCAAGGCGCCGATCGCAAGGCAGACACCTACGAATACCTGCAGAAACAGGGCGACAAGTTCGACCCGTACACGCAGGGCGCCAACAACAGCACGGCCAACGCCCTGAACCCGGGCGTGCAGACCGGCAACGTGCAAAACGGCAAGTACGACCCCTATACCCAGGGCGCACGCGCCGGCGACGTCACCAGCCCGTACACGCAGGGCGCGCGTGCCGGTGATGCCACCAGCCCCTACACCCAGGGCAGCAAGGCCACGGACCCGTACACCGACGGCGCCAAGCAATAAGACGCCGGCGACACCCGTCGCCGACCAGACGCTGGAGCCTCGGAAGGGGCTTCAGCGTCTTTTTTATGAACGCCTCATAAAGAAGGGCGTGCCCAATCGAATTTCTGTGCGATGTCGGGTGGTTTGGGGCACGCAACGCGGCATCTGCGTCCTACAATCAGCGCTTTGCATCCCGAGGACGATCGCATGAGAACGCAGGCTCCCTCCTTGGCGCGCGTGCGTGGCCCGCTGGCGCTGGCTGCGGCACTGGCACTGCTTGGTGCATGTTCCACGCAACCCGTCGAGCCGACGACGGCGCCCGCGCCGGCACCGGCACCGGCTGAATCGAACGCCTCGCTGCCGCCCCCGCCGGAGGTCGCCTCGGGCTACCGCTCCGGCATGACGACGGTCTATGCCGAGAATCACATGGCCGCCGCCGCCAACCCGCTCGCTGCGGAAGCCGGGCGTCGCATGCTGCGCCAGGGCGGGACCGCCATCGACGCGGCCATCGCCATGCAGGCCGTCCTCACGCTGGTCGAGCCGCAGGCCACCGGCATCGGCGGCGGCGCCTTCATCCTGTACTGGGACGGCAAGCGCGTGCAGGCCTACGATGGCCGCGAAACCGCCCCGGCCGGCGCCGATGAGAACCTCTTCATGCGCGACGGCAAGCCGATGGGCTTCAGCGAAGCGCAGATCGGCGGCCGCTCGGTCGGCACGCCGGGCGCGCTGCGCGTGCTGGAGTTGGCGCATCGCCAGCATGGCAAGCTGCCGTGGGCCCGCCTGTTCCAGCCGGCCATCGAACTGGCCGAGCAGGGCTTCCCGATCTCGCCACGCCTGTACACGCAGATTGCGGCGGACAAGTTCATCGCCACGTCGCCGGAGCTGTCGGCGTACTTCCTCACGGCCGACGGCAAGCCCAAGCCCGTCGGCACGATGCTGAAGAACCCGCAGCTGGCGCAGACCCTGCGCGAGATTGCCAAGCGCGGCCCCAACGCGCTCTACACCGGGCCGATCGCCGCCGACATCGTCAAACATGTCAACGGCAGCAGCAATCCGGGCTCGCTCGCGCTGGCTGACCTGCGCGGCTACCGCGCCAAGGAGCGCGAGCCGATCTGCACCGACTACAAGCGCTGGAAGCTCTGCGGCATGCCGCCACCGTCGTCGGGTGGGATCGCCATCGCGCAGATGCTGGGCACCCTGCAGGCACTGGAGGCGCGCAATCCAAAGTACGCGCTGGCCGCCATGACGCCCAAGCCCACCACCCGCGCCGCCGGCTTCGAGCCCAGCGTCGATGCCGCGCACGTGGTGTCCGAGGTGGGGCGCCAGGCCTATGCGGATCGTGGCCTGTACGTGGCCGATTCCGACTTCGTGCCGGTCAACGTCAAAGGCTTGATCGACCCCGGCTACCTGGCCGCGCGCGCCGAGCAGATCGGCGACAAGAGCATGGGCCGTGCCGATCCAGGCCTGCCGCCGGGCACTCCCATCACCACCGCGCTCGCGCCGGACCGCTCGCCGCCGCGCCTGTCGACCTCGCAGATCGTGGCGGTGGACAACGCCGGCGGCGCCATCTCCATGACCACCACCATCGAGAGCTACTTCGGCTCGCACCTGATGGTGCGCGGCTTCCTGCTGAACAACGAACTCACCGACTTCTCGTTCGTGCCCAGCGAGAACGGCAAGCCGGTCGCCAACCGCGTGCAGGCGGGCAAGCGGCCGCGCTCGTCGATGGCGCCGACGCTGGTGTTTGATCGCGAGAGCGGCAAGCTGGTGGCCGCGGTCGGTTCGCCGGGCGGCTCGCAGATCATCGAGTATGTGTCGAAGACGCTGATCGGCCTGCTGGACTGGAACATGGACGTGCAGGACGCCATCAACCTGCCCAACTTCGGCAGCCGCAACGGCCCGACCGAGGTGGAGAAGGGGCTGGTGACGCCGGCCCTGGTGCAGGGCCTCAAGGCGCGCGGCCATGAGGTCGCCGAGATCGAGATGACCAGCGGCACGCAGGCCATCGTGCGGCGCCAGCAGGAGGGCGGCGCATGGGTCTGGGCCGGCGGGGCCGACCCGCGCCGCGAAGGGGCGGCGCTGGGCGACTGAGTTTGACGTGACTGCGGTGTGGCGTTCGGGCCGCGCCGCACCAAAACGGGGACGTGCCTGCAGGGTGAGGGACGTCCCCGTTGCCGTTAACGCTGCCCGTCGGGGTACAAACGGCTCGCAATTGGCCGGATAACCGGGGCGTCACACGGGCGCCAATGTTGGGTCGCGGTGGGGTGCGCACCACTGTGGCTGATTGTCGCAGTGCAACAACATCCACTTTTGCGCAGCCTACCCGCCAAGCCGCGTAAACCCTAGCCAAAGGCTTCGTAAGCCAATTGTCAATTGTCGGCGAATTCTTGCTGCCTGAGCAATTTGCGCGATCCGGTGGCCCATCTTTCTGTAAGATCGCGCCCGCAAATCCACTTCCATACGCGCTCCCCAACGGGCGCCAGATGTAGTGTCTGCTTCACACCCAAACGCCCCCGATGAACCGTCCATCGCTTTGTGCGATGCGATGGCGCTCGTCCTTGCCCGTGCCATCCACGGGCGAAGTCCACCCGTCAGCGGCGTCCCTGGGTTATTGCTTCACCCTGATCGGCGCCTGATGTGATCCAAGACTCGCTTGAGCGATCGGTACCCCCGGTCCGCCTCGGGCATGGTCTTTTGTCATTTCCCGCGTTTTCTGCCTTTGGGCGTGTTTGGCCCCTGTGATGTCCGGAAGCATCGCCGGCGCAACTGTGCAAGACATGAAGAACACACTCGTTCCACATATGAAGCGGCTCCTGGCCGCGAGCATTCCCCTCCTGCTGGCGGGCTGCAACCTGACGGTCATGGACCCGAAGGGCATGATCGGCGCCGAGGAAAAGACGCTGATCCTGGTGGCGACCGGCCTGATGCTGCTGGTGGTCATCCCCGTGATCGTGCTGACCCTGGTGTTCGCGTGGAAGTACCGCGCATCGAACACCAAGGCTCGCTACGAGCCGGACTGGGCGCACTCCAACGCCATCGAGGCGGTGGTGTGGCTGATCCCGTGCCTGATCATCATCGTGCTGGGCGTGATCACCTACCGCTCGACGCACGCGCTCGATCCGTACAAGCCGATCGAATCCGACGTCAAGCCGATCACCATCGAGGCCGTCTCGCTCGACTGGAAGTGGCTGTTCATCTATCCGGAACTGAAGATCGCGACGGTCAACCAGATCGCCTTCCCGGCCAATACGCCGATCAACTTCAAGATCACGTCCGACTCGGTGATGAATGCGTTCTTCATCCCGCAGCTGGGCAGCCAGGTGTACGCCATGGCCGGCATGCAGACCAAGCTGCACCTGATCGCCAACGAGACCGGCACGTTCGACGGCATCTCGTCCAACTACAGCGGCGCCGGCTTCACGGGCATGAAGTTCACGGCCACCGCCATGACCAACGAAGAATTCGACGCGTGGGTCAAGCAGGTTCGCACCGCGCCGCAGGTCCTGACCAAGGATGGCTACGCCGAGCTGGCCAAGCCCAGCGAGAAGGTGCCGCCGGCGGTGTACGCCACGGTGGACCCGACGCTGTACCACAGCATCCTGCACAAATACATGGGCCAGATGGGCGGAGAGGACAAGGTCCTGACGCTCGACGAGGCGCTCGAAGGCGCCAGCTGCACCACCGCCACGGCTGAAGCCGCAACGCGTCCGCTGCCGGTGCAGTCCGCCCTGCCGGTGTCCAAAGCCGCGCGCACGAATTCCTAGGAGTTGACGATGTTTGGCAAGTTGAGTCTGGAGGCCATTCCGCTG
>CAJXMR010000193.1 GCA_913056305.1 uncultured Ralstonia sp. | reverse complement strand
TGCTCAAGACGCTGGAAGAGCCGCCGCAGAACACCGTCTTCCTGCTGGTGACGGACCGCATTGACCGCATCTTGCCGACCATCCTGTCGCGCTGCCGGCAGTTTCCGCTGCAGCCGCCGCAGCCAGCCGCCGCACGCCAGTGGCTGGAGCGGCAGGGCGTGCCGCACGCGCAGAGCCTGCTGGCCGAGTTCGGCAACGCGCCGCTGGCCGCGCTGCAGGCAGCCGAATCGGAAGACCGCCCGTTGCTGCAATTCCTGCTGGAACAACTCGGCCAAGGTCCCAAATTCGATGCGCTGGCCACGGCCGATCACCTGCAAAAATTGTCGGTCCCCGCCGTTCTCAGTACCATGCACCGATGGGTATTTGATCTGATGGCAGCGCGGCTGGCGGGCCAACCGCGCTACTTTCCGGGCCAGGGCGATGCACTGCAGCGCTGCGCCCTGGCGATCCCGCTGGACCGGCTGGAACGCTTCGCGCGTGCCTTGCCGGAGCGGCGCCGCACCGAGCAGCATCCGCTGGCTGCTCGGCTGGTCATCGAAAGCTTGTTGTTGGAGTACCGGCAGCTATTTCCGGCTGCCTGAACTTAAAAAACGTCTGGAAACTCTGTGAGCACAGCACCTCTTCGTACGCCCGGCATGCCGGTCACTCCCGGCGCGCCCGCAGCACCCGGCACGGCCGCTGGCGCCCCGACGCGCCCGGGCATCGTTTCCCTGGCGATCAAGGATGAAGCCGGCCTGCACGCCGCCTACATGCCGTTCCTGAAGAACGGCGGCATCTTCGTGCCGACCCAGCGCCCGTACCGTATCGGCGAGGACGTCTTCCTCGTGCTGTCGCTGCTGGACCGCCCGCAGAAGTACCAGGTGGCCGGCAAGGTGGCCTGGATCACGCCGGTGGGCACGCCCAACAAGACGCCCGGCATTGGCGTGCACCTGGGCGAAGACGAACCGTGCCGCGTGCTGCGCCGCGTGGTCGAGGAAATCCTGGGCAAGCAGATCAACTCGCAGCGCCCCACGCAAACGCTTTGATGCATGCTGATGCGGCGCGTGAGATTTGCGCTGTAACTTACTGATTATTCGATGTTTGTCGACTCACACTGCCACATCAATTTCCCCGACCTGCGCGCGCGCTTGCCGGAACTGCTGACCCGCATGCGCGAGAACCGCGTCACGCATGCGCTGTGCATCTCCGTCACGCTGGAAGACTTCCCCAGCGTGCTGGAGATCGCCGAGCAGGAGCCGAACATCTACGCCACCGTGGGCGTGCACCCGGATGCCGAGGCCGACGTCGAGGAAGGCACGCGCATCGAGGAGCCGACGCTTGCGCGCCTGCTGGCGCTGGCCGACCACCCGCGCGTGGTCGGCATCGGCGAGACCGGCCTCGACTACTACCGCCTGGGCGATCGCACCGTCGCGGAGATGGAATGGCAGCGCGAACGCTTCCGCACGCATATCCGCGCGTCGAAGCAGACCGGCAAGCCGCTGGTGATCCACACCCGCTCGGCGGCTAACGATACGCTGGCCATCATGCGCGAAGAGGATGCCCAGGCCGCGCGCGGCGTCATGCACTGCTTTACCGAGAGCTGGGAGGTGGCCCGCGCCGCGCTGGACCTGGGCTTCTACATCTCGTTCTCGGGTATCGTCACGTTCAAGAACGCGGTGGACCTGCAGGAAACCGCCAGGAAGGTGCCGCTGGACCGCATGCTGATCGAAACCGACTCGCCGTACCTGGCGCCGGTGCCGTTCCGCGGCAAGACCAACGAGCCGGCCTATGTGCGCCACGTGGGCGAGTTCCTCGCCACGCTGCGCGGCGAGCCGCTGGACCGCATCGCCAGCGTCACGACCGAGAATTTCTTCAATCTATTCAATGCAATACCGCGATAATTTGAAGCTGATGATGAAGCAGATTGCGCTGGCGGCCGGGCTGGCGGTGATGCTGTCGGGCGCGGCACGCGCCACGCCGCAGGATGATCTGCGCAATGCGGTCGAATACAACCGTCCTGCGCTGGTGCAAAAGCTGGTCGCCCAGGGCATCGACCCGAACCTGACCACGCACGATGGCACGCCGCTGCTGGTGGACGCCCTCAAAGACAAGAACATCGATGTAGCCGAGGCGCTGATCCGCGCCAAGAACCTCGATTTCGAGCGCACCAACGCCGCCGGCGAGAACGCGCTGATGATGGCTGCCTACCAGGGCCTGCTGCCCATGGTGAAGCTGATGGTCGAGACGTACGACGTCGAGGTCAACAAGACCGGCTGGACCGCGCTGCACTACGCGGCCACCAATGGCTACGACGACATCGTCAAATACCTGCTCGACCACGCCGCCTATATCGACGCGGAAAGCCCGAATGCCACCACGCCGCTGATGATGGCGACCATGAGCGGCCACATCACCACCGTCAAGCTGCTGCTGGATGAGGGCGCGGACATGAACCTGCGCAACCAGCAGAAGATGGACGTGATCGACTTCGCCAAGCGGTATCACCAGGACGAGATTGCCGCCGGGCTGGAATCGCGCCGGCGCAAGCTGGCGGAGCAGGGTGCCAAGCCGGCGCCGGTTCCGCCAGCGGCTCCTTCCGCGCAGCCCGTTGCACCCGTGGCGCCCGACGTGCCGACACCGATGCCGGCCGCCGTCGACGGCGAGGGCACCAGCGGCCTGCCGGGCTCGCTCGGCGACCACAAGAGCGTGCCGCCGCCGGATCGGCGCGGAGGCTGATCGGATTGCCCAGCCTGCTTACCCGCGCCGCGCCAGCCGCACCCCGGTGAACTGCCACCGCTGGTGCGGATAGAAGAAGTTGCGGTACGTCGCCCGCAGGTGCCCCTCCGGCGACACGCACGAGCCGCCGCGCAGCACCATCTGGCTGCACATGAACTTGCCGTTGTATTCGCCCACCGCGCCTGGCGCCGGCTGGAAGCCGGGGTATGGGCCATACGGGCTGGCGGTCCATTCCCACACGTCCCCATACATCTGGCGCAGGCCGCCCGCCTTGGGCGCACCTTGGTCAGGCAAGGGCCGCAATGCCCCCAGTGACGCGCTGCGGCCGACGAAGTTGCCTTGTACCGGCAGCCCCTCGGCGGCGTGTTCCCATTCGGCCTCGGTCGGCAGGCGGGCGCCGGCCCAGCGGGCGTAGGCGTCGGCCTCGTAGAAGCTGACGTGCGTCACCGGGGCATCGAGGTCGACCGGCTCCAGGCCGCGCAGCGACATCTGCCGCCACCCCTCCGATTCATCTGCGCGCCAATACAGCGGGGCGTCGATGCCCTCGCGCTGCACCCAGGCCCAGCCGTCGGACAGCCACAGCGCCGGTTGACGGTAGCCGCCGTCCTCCATGAAGGCGATCCACTCACGATTGGCGACGGGGTGCGCGGCAAGCGCATACGGCTCCAGCCACACCGTATGGCGAGGGCCTTCGCAATCGAACATGAAGTCGGCGCCATCGTCGGTCTTGCCGATCTGGACGGCACCGCCGTCGCAGGCGACCCAGCCGGGCTGGGTGCTGCCGGTGCGGGCCGACGCGGGGCGCACCGCGGCGTAGGCTGGGCATAGCGGGTTCTGCGCAAACAGGTGCAGCAGGTCGGTCAGCAGCAGCTCCTGGTGCTGTTGCTCATGGTGCAGGCCGAGCGTGACCAGCCGCGCGGCCCGCGCCGAGACACCATCGGCCAGCAGGCGCCGCATGGCCGCATCAACCTGGGTTCGATAGGCGCGCACCTCGTCGAGCGTCGGGCGCGTGAGCATGCCCCGGCGCGGACGCGGGTGCCGTGCGCCGACGGCCTCGTAGTACGAGTTGAAGAGATAGCGGTAGCGTGCGTCCGGCGAACGGTAGCCGGGCACAGTGGGGCCGAGGATGAATTCCTCGAAAAACCACGTGGTGTGGGCGAGGTGCCATTTGGCGGGGCTGGCGTCGTCCATCGACTGGACAGTGGCGTCGGCGTCGGACAGCGGCGCGGCCAGGGCCAGCGACTGCGCGCGGACCGCGTCGTACTGCGGCAGCAGGCTGGGCAGGGTAGCGGCGGGCGCATCGAAGGCGGGCAGTACACGCATGGCGTCTCCAGATAGGCGGCAAGGACAGCCCCAGCAAGCGGGCCACACGCGCGACTTCTCGCTCAGGCGCCACGCTTCCCCGGTTTGGTAAGAAGCATATTCGAGCTTTGTCACTTTGCGTTGCGCGAATGTGCGTATGCAGCGTTGCGGGGCATCGCGCTGCAACATCGATTGTCATGAAACGTTCACCACCGCCACCTAGGATGTAAACGTTTACAAATCCAGGCGAGGACGTTGTGGCAAGCAGCATCAAGGATGTGGCAACGCGCGCCGGCATTTCCATCGCCACGGTCTCGCGGGCGGTCAATACGCCGGAGCGCGTGAGCGCAGAGACGCTCGCCCGCGTGCAGGCGGCCATGGATGCGTTGCAGTACCGCCCCAACGCACTGGGCCGCCAGTTGCGCGCCGTGCGCACGGGACTGCTGGGCGTGGTGTTGCCGTCGCTGGCCAACCCGGTGTTTGCCGAGTGCATGCAGGGCATCGACGAGGCCGCGTCCGCCGCCGGCCAGCGCGTCATGCTCATGACCACCGCCTATGACCGTAACCGCGAGGCCCGGGCGATCGAGACCATGCTCGAGCAGCGCGTCGACGGCCTGATCCTGACCGTGGCCGATGCCGCCGCCAACCCGCACCTGGACCGCCTGGACGCCGAGCGCGTGCCTTACGTGCTGGTCTACAACGACACCTACGGCCAGCCGCGCATCCCAGCGCGCTGCTGCGTGACGGTCGACAACCGCGCCGCCGCGCGCGATGCCATCCGCGCCTTGCTTGCCCAGGGGCATCGCCAGATCCGCATGCTCACGGGCACGCTGTCCGCCTCCGACCGTGCCGCGCTACGCCATGTCGGCTACCGCGAGGCGCTCGAAGCCGCCGGCATCGCCCCGCAGCCGCCGGTCGAGATCGACTTCAACGCCGACGCCATGCTGCCCGCCGAGTTGGCCCGCCTGCTCGCGCCGCCACGCCCGACCGCTATCTTCTGCAGCAACGACCGCCTGGCCCTGCTGACGATCCGCTCGCTGCGCGAGATGGGCCTGCGCGTGCCGGAAGACGTGAGCGTGATCGGCTTCGACGGTCTCGCGATCGGGCAGTGGCTCTCGCCCACGCTGGCCACGGTCGCGCAGCCGCACCGCCAGATCGGCACCGATGCCGCCCAGGCGCTGGCCCGCCGCATTGGCGGCGAAGCGGTGCCCTCGATCACACTGCCGCACCGGCTGCTGGCCGGCGGCACGCTGGCCAAGGCGCCTGCCGCCGCGTCCGCTTCGCTTTCTGTTGCTTCTTCCCTCACGTCTGATACGCAAGGAGCGTCTCGATGAAACGTCTCGTTCAATGGCTGCGCGCGTGCGGCCTCGTGGCTGCTGGCGCCTTCGCGCTGGCAGCGCCGGTGCAGGCCCAGTCGACCGGCCAACAGGTGGCCATCTGCTACAACTGCCCGCCGGAATGGGCTGACTGGGCCAGCCAGATCAAGGCCATCAAGGACAAGACCGGCATCACCGTGCCGTTCGACAACAAGAACTCCGGCCAGGCCATCGCGCAGATGCTGGCGGAAAAGGCCCACCCGGTGGCCGACGTCGCCTACCTGGGCATCACGTCCGCCTACCAGGCCAAGGACAAGGGCCTGGTCGCCAACTACAAGCCCAAGCACTGGGAAGACATCCCGGCGGGCATGAAGGACCCGGACGGCGCGTTCTTCTCGATCCACTCGGGCACGCTCGGCTTCTTCGTCAACAAGGACGCGCTGGAAGGCAAGCCCGTGCCGCGCTCGTGGAAGGATCTGCTCAAACCCGAATACAAGGGTATGGTCGGCTACCTGGACCCGAGCAGCGCCTTCGTCGGCTACGTGGGCGCCGTGGCGGTCAACCAGGCGCTGGGCGGCACGCTGGACAACTTCGGCCCGGCCATCGAGTGGTTCAAGCAGCTGAAGAAGAACACGCCGATCGTGCCGAAGCAGACCGCCTACGCGCGCGTCGTCGCCGGTGAAATCCCCATCCTGCTCGACTACGACTTCAACGCCTACCGCGCCAAGTACAAGGACCACGCCAACGTGGAGTTCGTGATCCCGCAGGAAGGCTCGATCGCCGTGCCGTACGTGATGAGCCTGACCGCCGGCGCGCCGCATTCCGACAACGCCAAGAAGGTGCTGGACTTCGTGCTGTCGGACGAAGGCCAGGCGCTGTGGGCCAACGCCTACCTGCGCCCGGTGCGCGCCAACGCCATGAGCAAGGAAGCCGCCTCCCGCTTCCTGCCGGCCAGCGAATACGCCCGCGTGAAGACGGTGGACTTCAACAAGATGGCGGCCGGCCAGCAGGCGTTCGGCACGCGTTATCTGGACGAGGTCCGCTGAGCATGCCTGCAGCCGCTGCCCGATCCACCCCACCCACATTACGGGACGATGCCGTGCTGCCCGCGCGGTGGCGGGTGGCGCTGCTGGCGCCGGCCGTCGCGCTGTTCTGCGCGTTCTGGCTGCTGCCCATGGCGGCGCTCCTGCGCGTGAGCGGCAGCGAAGGCCTGATCGCCACCTACACGGCGGCGCTGACCACGTCGCGCTACTTGAGCAGCCTGCTGTCGACGGTGGTGTTGTCGGCAGCGGTGACGTTGGCAACGTTGGTGCTGTCGACCATCGCCGGGCTGTTCCTAGTGCGCCACAACGTGCCGGGCAAACGGCTAATCACTGCGATGCTGACCTTCCCGCTGGCCTTCCCGGGCGTGGTGGTCGGCTTCATGGTGATCCTGCTGGCCGGGCGCCAGGGCCTGCTGGGCGACCTGACGCACAAGCTGACCGGCGAGAAATGGGTCTTCGCCTATTCCATCGGCGGCCTGTTCCTCGGCTACCTGTACTTCTCGATCCCGCGCGTGGTGCTGACGGTGATGGCGGCGGCGGAAAAGCTCGATCGCTCGCTGGAAGAAGCGGCGCGCTCGCTGGGTGCGTCGTCGTGGCAGGTGACGCGCGACGTGCTGGTGCCGGGGCTGGCGCCAGCGCTCATCGCCTCCGGGGCGATCTGTTTTGCGACGTCGATGGGCGCGTTCGGCACGGCCTTCACGCTCGCCACCGACATCGATGTGCTGCCGATGACGATCTATACCGAGTTCACGCTGAATGCGGGCATTGCGATGGCGGCGGCGCTCTCCGTCGTGCTGGGCGTGGTGACGTGGCTGGTGCTGGCGATAGCGCGTACCGCGAGCGGTGGGCAAGCAGGGGCGGCAGCATGAGGCGCGCACTATCCCTGGGCCAATGGCTGGTCACGTTGCTGCTGTGCTTGTTCCTGATCGTGCCCGTCGTGCTGTCGATGGCCGTGGGCCTGACGCGCAACTACATCCGCGGCTTCAAGAGCGGTTGGACCTTCGACTGGGTCGCCCAGGTGTGGGAGACCTACCACACGTCGATCTGGATGTCGCTGCTGGTAGCGCTGTGCACGCTGGTGATCGTGCTGGCGGCGGGCGTGCCAGCGGGCTATGTGCTGGCCCGGCGCCAGAGCCGCACCAGCCGCCTGATCGAGGAATTCCTGACGCTGCCCGTGGCGCTGCCCGGGCTGGCGACGGCGCTGGGGCTGATCGTGGCTTATGGCGGCTTTGGCGGCTTTCGCGAGAGCCTGTGGTTCATTGTCGTCGGGCACGTGGTGTTCACGCTGCCGTTCATGGTGCGCTCGGTGGCGGCGGTGTGTGCGGGGCAGAACCTGCGCACGCTGGAGGAGGGCGCGGCCAGCCTGGGCGCGTCGTTCTGGCAGCGTTTTTGCACCATCGTGCTGCCCAACGTGCAGCCCGGCATCCTGGCCGGCGCGTTGACGGTGGTGACGCTCTCGGTGGGCGAGTTCAACCTGACCTGGATGCTGCACACCCCGCAGACCAAGACCCTGCCGGTCGGCTTGGCCGACACCTATGCGTCGATGCGCCTGGAGATTGCCAGCGCCTATACGCTGATCTTCTTCGTCATGATCGTGCCGCTGCTGGTGCTGATGCAGCGTTTCGGTGGCATGCGCACGAACTCCGGAAAACCGTCCCGATGAGTCACGAACCCCTCCATCTCGCCCCCGTACCGATCCAGTTGCGCGGCTGCGGCAAGCACTTCGGCGGCCAGCGCGTGCTGGACCCGCTCGACCTCGACATCGGCGCCGGCGAGACCGTCGTCCTGCTCGGCCCCTCGGGCTGCGGCAAGACCACCACGCTGCGCATCGTCGCCGGGCTGGAGGCGCCGGATGCCGGCGGCACCGTGCGCTTTGGCGACGAGGACGTCACCGCGCGCCCGATCGAGCGCCGCCGCGTCGGCATGGTGTTCCAGAACTACGCGCTGTTCCCGAACCTGAGCGTGCGCGGCAACGTGGAGTACGGCCTGCGTATCCAGCGTCGCCAGAACGGCTTGTCCGATGCGCAGATCAGCGCCCGGGCGAATACGCTGCTGGAGATGATGCACCTCACGCCGTATGCCGACCGCGCCGTCGACCAGCTCTCCGGCGGCCAGCGCCAGCGCGTGGCCCTGGCGCGCGCCCTGGCACCCGAGCCGCGCGTGCTCCTGCTCGACGAACCGCTCACGGCACTCGACGCCAAACTGCGCGAATCCGTGCGCGCCGAGATGGACCGCCTGCTGCGCGGCC
The DNA here is from genome assembly GCA_913056305.1 of uncultured Ralstonia sp. GTDB lineage: Bacteria > Pseudomonadota > Gammaproteobacteria > Burkholderiales > Burkholderiaceae > Ralstonia. The sequence goes on along the minus strand of CAJXMR010000193.1, from coordinate 175 downwards.
TGGGCATCACGACCATCTACGTCACGCACGACCAGGAAGAGGCGATGGCCCTGGCCGACCGCATCGTCGTCATGGAAGCCGGCCGCATCGCGCAGATCGGCACGCCGCGCGAGATCTACTTCCAGCCGGCCAACCGGCACGTGGCGGATTTCATCGGCATCATGAACCGGCTCGA
>CAJXMR010000192.1 GCA_913056305.1 uncultured Ralstonia sp. | reverse complement strand
CTGATCGCGCAGCACCTGCGCGCGCTGCCCGATCCGAACCAGGCGATCTTCTACACCTCCGGCCGCACCAGCAATGAGGCGGCCTTCCTCTACCAGCTGTTCGTGCGCGCGTACGGCACGAACAATTTCCCCGACTGCTCCAACATGTGCCACGAGCCGTCCGGCACGGGCATGCGGGGCAGCATCGGCGTCGGCAAGGGCACCGTCACGCTCGACGATTTCACCCGCGCCGACGCGATCTTCATCTTCGGCCAGAACCCGGGGACGAACCATCCGCGCATGCTGGGTGAGCTGCGCGAGGCCTCCAAGCGCGGCGCGGCCATCGTGTCGTTCAACCCGCTGCGCGAGCGCGGGCTGGAGCGCTTTGCCAACCCGCAGAGCGCGGCCGAGATGCTCACGCTGGGCTCGACGCGCATCAGCACTGAGTATCACCAACTCCGTATCGGTGGTGATTTGGCCACCGTCAAGGGCCTGATCAAGCATGTGATCGAGCACGACGACGTGGCCCGCAGCCGCGGCGAGCCGTCGATCATCGACCACGCCTTCATCGCGCAGCACACCGGCGGCTTCGAGGCCTTTGCCGCCGACGTGCGCGCCGAATCGTGGGCGACCATCGAGGCCGAGTCGGGCCTGCCCGAAGCCGAGATCCGCCAGGCCGGCGACACCTACATCAAGGCCGGCAGTGTGATCGCCTGCTGGGGCATGGGGATCACCCAGCACAAGCACTCGGTGGCGACCATCCAGATGATCGTCAACCTGCTGCTCCTGCGCGGCAACATCGGCCGCCCAGGTGCCGGCGCGTGCCCGGTGCGCGGCCACAGCAACGTGCAGGGCGATCGCACCATGGGCATCTACGAGAAGCCCGCGCCCGCGTTCCTGGACCGGCTGGAGCAAGTGTTCGGTTTTACGCCGCCGCGCGCGCACGGCTACGACACCGTCGGCGCCATCGAGGCGATGCGCAACGGCGCCGCGCGCGTGTTCTTCGCCATGGGCGGCAACTTCGCGGCGGCCACGCCGGACACCGCTGCCACATGGGCCGGCCTGCGCCAGTGCGACCTGACCGTGCACGTGACCACCAAGCTCAACCGCAGCCATATCGTGCACGGCAAGGCCGCGCTGATCCTGCCCTGCCTGGGCCGTACCGAAGTCGATGAGCAGGCTGGCGGCACGCAAGGCGTGACAGTGGAAGACTCGATGAGCATGGTGCACATGTCGGCGGGCATCAATCCGCCGGCATCACCGCACCTGTTGTCCGAGCCGGCCATCGTGGCGCGGCTGGCCGAGGCCACACTGCCCGACAGCACCATCCCCTGGCGCTGGCTGGTGGAAGACTACGACCGCATCCGCGGGCGCATCGAAGCCGTGTTCGACGACTTTGCCGGCTTCAACGAGAAGATCCGCGTGCGGGGCGGCTTCCGCCTGCGCAACACAGCGTCGGAGCGCATCTGGAACACGCCGTCGGGCAAGGCGGAATTTCACCTGCACGGCATCCCGACCGACACGCCGGTGCACCGCGCCCGCGAGCGCCATGCCGATGCCACCGTCTTCACGCTGGCCACGGTGCGTTCGCACGACCAGTACAACACAACCATCTATGGCATGGACGACCGCTACCGCGGCGTGTTCGGCCAGCGCCGCGTGGTCTTCATCAACGCAGAAGACCTGCGCACGATCCGCATGAAAGATGGCGAGTGGATCGACATGATCACGCTGTCGGAAGACGGCATCACGCGCCGCGCCGACGGCTTCCGCCTGGTGGCCTACGACATCCCACGCGGCTGCCTGGCGGCGTACTACCCCGAGACCAATCCGCTGGTGCCGCTCTCCTCCGTGGCCGACCAGGCGCGCACGCCGACGTCCAAGTCGATTCCGGTGATGCTGGTGCCGAGCCAAATCAAACGCAGCGCCGACGCCAAGACGGCAGCTGCGGCCGAAGCCTGATGTCACCGCTGCAGAACGCCATGCTGGCCGCGCTGCGTGAAAGCGAGCCGGGGCGCTCCGTGTCGCTGCCGTGGCTGACCAAGCGTATGGGCGAGCGCGCCAGTACGGTGCTGCGGGCGCTGCACCCGCTGGCCGATGCGGGGCTACTCAGCGTGCGCATGGATGACACGCGCTGGCTGATCCACCTGACTGACGCCGGGCGCACCGTTGCGCTCGCCGATCCCGTATGAACGCGCACAGCCGCCATCCCGCCGGCCTGCCCGTGGTCTCCACCACGGCGACGCAACGCACCCGCGACGGCAAGCACGAAGATGCCGCCACCGCCGTCGCCGACGAGGCACCTGTCGCGCTGGTCTTCAACGGCATCACGCATGCCGTGATGATGGCCTCGCCGACCGACCTGGAAGACTTTGCGCTGGGCTTCGCCCTGTCCGAGGGCATCGTCGACAGCCGAGCCGATTGGCGTGGCGCCGACGTGGAAACCCACCCCCACGGGCTGGAAGTCCACGCCGAGATCGCCTCGCACTGCTTCGTCCGCCTGAAGGAGCGCCGCCGCGCGCTGGCGGGCCCGACCGGCTGCGGCCTGTGCGGCATCGAGAGCCTGCAGACCTTCGAGATTGCACCCGTGCCGCTCGTGCCGCCGGCGTGGGTCGAGGCCTTGCCCGATGCACAGGTGCTCGACGCGCTGAAAGCGATGACCGCCCATCAGCCGGCCAATGCGCTCACGGGCGGCCTGCACGCAGCCGGCTGGGTACCCGCCGGTGGCAGCGCACCGCTGCATGTGCTGGAAGATGTCGGCCGGCACAACGCGCTCGACAAGCTGATTGGCCACTTGGCGCGCCTGGACATTCGCCCCGCCGACGGCTTCATTGTCATGACCAGCCGCGCAAGCTACGAACTCGTGCGCAAATGCGTGCACGTGGGTGTGCCGCTGCTGGCGACCATTTCAGCGCCGTCGTCGCTGGCGATATCGCATGCCAATGCGGGGCATCTGACCCTGCTGGCATTCTGCCGCGGTGACAGCGTGACCCGCTTCGCGTAAGCCCGCCCAGGCGGCGGGCTAGATCTCGACCTTGCTGCCCAGCTCCACCAGCCGGTTGGCAGGAATCCGGAAGAAATCCGACGGCTTGGCGCTGTTGTGCTGCATCCACGCAAACAGCGATTCGCGCCACATCGCCATACCGGGCAGCGTCGATGGCACAACGGTTGCGCGCGTGATGAAGAACGACGTCTCCATGTCTTCGAAGACGATGCCGAGCCGTTGCCCCACCGCGCTGACGATTTCGTCCACGGCTGGCGTTTCCTTGAAGCCGAAATCGGCCACGGCCGTGTAGATATCGGGCGCGAGGGTCTTGACGACCAGCCGCTTGGCCGGCTCCACGTACGGCACGGCCTGCGTGCGGAAATGGATGAACAGCACGCGGCTGTGCAGCACGTGGTTGTGCTTGAGGTTGTGCAACAGCGCCAGCGGCACGAACTCAATGCTCGGGGTCAGGTAGACCGCCGTGCCATCCACGCGATACGGCGGATTGCGCAGCAGACTCTCCATGAACGGCTCGAGCGGGATGCCGCCCTCCACATTGCGCGCCCTCAGCAGCTGCGTGCCGGTGTGCCACGTCACCATCAGGAAAAAGATCAGGCCGCCCAGCAGCAGCGGGAACCAGCCGCCGGCCGCGATCTTCAGCAGGTTGGCGCCGAAGAACGACAGGTCCACCGCCAGGAACACCGTGCCCAGTGCTGCCACCACCGGCACGCTCCACTTCCAGGCGTTGTGCATCACCACCGTCACCAGACCGGTGGTCAGCAGCATGGTGGTCGTCACGGCAATGCCATAGGCCGCCGCCAGGTTGTCGGACTTGCCAAACGCCAGCACCACGGCCACCACCAGCAGCAACAGCACGTAGTTCACCATTGGCACGTAGATCTGGCCAATCTCCACGTCCGACGTATAGAGGATCTTCATGCGCGGCGCATAACCCAGGTGCACCGCCTGCGCCGTCATCGAAAACGCCCCGGAGATGACCGCCTGCGACGCGATGACGGTGGCGGCCGTCGCCAGCAGCACCATCGGCGCCACGGCCCAGGTCGGCATCAGCAGGAAGAACGGGTTCTGCACCGCCGACGGCTCGCGCAGCAGCAGCGCGCCCTGGCCGAAGTAGTTCAGCAGCAGGCACGGCATGGCGATGTAGAACCAGGCGTAGCGGATCGGGCGGGCGCCGAAGTGGCCCATGTCGGCGTAGAGCGCCTCGGCACCCGTCAGCGCCAGGAACACTGAGCCGAACACGACAAAGGCCTGCACGGCGTGCCGGAACATGAATTCGATCGCATAGACCGGGCTCAACGCCACCAAGATCTGCGGTGAACGCACCACCGATGCCAACCCGATCAGCCCCAGCAGCACGAACCAGATCACCATGACCGGCCCGAACAGGCGACCCACCACGTGCGTGCCGTGCTTCTGCAGCAAAAACAGCCCGATCAGCACGATCAAGGACAGCGGCAGCACCCACGGCTGCAGCGCGGGCGTCATGATCTCCATGCCTTCGATGGCCGACAGCACCGAGATGGCCGGCGTGATGACCGCATCGCCGTAGAACATGCTGGCGCCCAGCAGGCCCAGCAGCATCAGGGTGCCCGTGATGCGGGCGCCGCCGCCGCTGGCACGCATGGCCAGCGCCGTGAGCGCGAGGATGCCACCTTCGCCGTTGTTATCGGCGCGCATCACAAACACCACGTATTTGATCGATACCACCAGCGTCATCGCCCAGAACAGCATCGACAGGACGCCATAGACGGTCTGGTCGGAGAACGGCACGCCGTGTTCGGGGTTGAAGCACTCCTTGAGTGCGTACAGGGGGCTGGTACCGATGTCCCCGAAGACCACGCCGATTGCGCCCACCATGGTGGCCATCAATGCGGGTTTTTTGGTGATTGTGCTGGCGGTGGCAGTCGTCATGAGGAGGCCGCTTGCTTGGATGACGAGGGGCGCGGGCGCAATTTTCGTGCGCCATCTGCCGCAAAGCCAACCCCAGCACCATGCCGAGGGCCGCCAGAGTGCGGCAGAAGCCACTCAATGTTAGGTGAAATTCCTATCGGTTGTGCGGGTGTTTGCACCGATGGTGCGGCGGCGGGAAGCCTGATGCAGTCGCCAGGCGTGCTCGTAAACAAGATGCCCCACTGATCCGGATGAAATTGTGAACAAACAGGCTTTGACGAGGAGACGCGCCAAGCATATATTCACCAAACGATCGTTTGGCCGGTTTGGCCTCGTCTGCCTGCTGTCGTTTTTGGCCGGCGGCCGATCGATTTCTCAACTTCACGTTCAAGATCATGGCTACTGGTACCGTCAAGTGGTTCAACGACGCAAAGGGTTTCGGCTTCATTACCCCGGATGAAGGCGGCGAGGACCTTTTCGCGCATTTTTCCGCCATCAACATGCAGGGGTTCAAGACTCTGAAGGAAGGTCAACGCGTTTCGTTTGAAATCACGCAAGGCCCGAAGGGCAAGCAAGCCTCGAATATCCAGGCGGCTTAAACCGAAGGCTGGGGACCAGACCCGCCAAGATCGTTGCAACGATCAGAGGATGGCGCACCGCTTCCGGGCGGGCGGTGCGCCGGTCTAAGCCCCCAAGGCATCAGTTTGTTAGGTTGTTCAGTACGTGTTTGCCATGAAGCTGTCGGAGGGCTGCCGGAAACGGTGGTCTGGTTTGACGGACCCTACTCGGGAGAAAGCAATGGCCGGCCGAATTGAAGATGAACCGATTCAAGTTGATCCGCCCGCCGAGGCAGGTGCAGAAATGCACGCTGCCTCTTCTTTTATGCGGGATTCGGAAATCCGGTTTTCACGGTGGCAGCAATTCCGTGAAGGCCAGCGTGTCAGCTATGACATTGTGATGGGGCCGGATGGCAAGCCCATGGCCGTCAATATCAAACCGTTATGACAGGAGGATTTCCGTGCTGCGAGCGCACAAAAAAAGGGAGGCATTGCCTCCCTTTTTCATTTGCGCTGAGATGGCCCCCAGCGCTTACTTGGCCGTCGGCATGACAAACTCCGCGCCCTTGGCGATCGAATCCGGCCAGCGCTGCATCACGCTCTTGTAGCGCGTGTAGAAACGCACGCCTTCCTCGCCGTAGGCATGGTGGTCGCCGAACAGCGAGCGCTTCCAGCCGCCAAAGCTGTGCCACGCCATCGGCACCGGAATCGGCACGTTGATGCCGACCATGCCCACCTGGATCTGCCGCGCAAAGGCCCGGGCGATGCCGCCGTCGCTGGTGTAGCACGACACACCGTTGCCGAATTCATGCGCGTTGATCAGGTCCACGGCTTGCGCAAAGTCATGCACGCGCACCACCGACAGCACCGGGCCGAAGATCTCTTCCTTGTAGATCGTCATGTCTGGCGTGACGTGGTCGAACAGCGTGCCGCCGGTGAAGAAGCCCTCGCCGTGGCCGTCGACCGTGTGGCCGCGACCGTCCACCACTAGCTTGGCCCCCTCTTCCACACCGCGGGCGATATAGCCTTCCACCTTGGCCTTGTGCGGGCCGGTCACCAGCGGGCCCATCTCGCTGTCGGCATTCATCCCGTTGCCGATCTTCAGCGCCTTCGCACGTTCGGCCAGACGCGGCACGAGCTTGTCAGCCACGTCACCCACCGCCACGGCCACCGAGATTGCCATGCAGCGCTCGCCGGCCGAACCGTAGGCGGCGCCGATCAGTGCATCGACGGCCTGGTCGAGATCGGCATCCGGCATCACCACCAGGTGGTTCTTGGCGCCGCCCAGGGCCTGCACGCGCTTGCCGCGCTTGGTGCCTTCCGAATAGATGTACTCGGCGATCGGCGTGCTGCCGACGAAGGAAACCGCTTGCACGTCCGGATTCGCCAGCAGCGCATCCACCGCATCCTTGCCGCCCTGCACGACGTTGAACACGCCATCCGGCAGGCCGGCCTGCTTGAGCAGGTCGGCAATCATCAGGCTCGGGCTCGGATCACGCTCGCTCGGCTTGAGGATGAACGTGTTGCCGCAGGCCAGCGCCACCGGCGCCATCCACATCGGCACCATGAACGGGAAGTTGAACGGCGTGATGCCCGCCACCACGCCCAGCGGCTGGCGCAGGTTCCAGTTGTCGATGCCGCCGCCGATGTTGTCGGTGAACTCGGTCTTGAGCAGGTTCGGAATGCCGCAGGCGAACTCCACCACCTCGATGCCGCGCGTGACCTCACCCTTGGCATCGGAGAACACCTTGCCGTGCTCGCGCGTGATGGCGGCAGCGAGCGCGTCGTGGTTCTGGTCGAGCAAGTCCTTGAACTTGAACAGGATGCGCGCGCGCTTGAGCGGCGAGGTTTCGGCCCAGGCCGCGGCGGCGGCATGCGCGGCGGCCACGGCGGCATCCACCTCGGCCTTGCCGCCCAGCAGCACCTGCGCGCTGACGGCGCCGGTGGCGGGGTTGAACACATCGGCGCTGCGCGTGGCGCTGCCGGCAACACGCTGGCCCCCGATGTAGTGGCTGACCACAGATTCAGTCACAGCGGGATCGATCGGTCGGTTCATCTCAAGCTACCTCTTGCAGAACGGTACGGACGGTATCGAAGATGCGCGCGATCTGCGCCTCGTCGATGATGAGCGGCGGCGAGAACGCCAGGATGTCGCCGGTGTAGCGCACCAGCACGCCGCGCTCCAGGCATTTCAGGAAGACTTCATACGCACGCGCGCCGATGGCTCCCGGGCGCGATTCCAGCTCGATGCCCGCCACCAGGCCCAGGTTGCGGATGTCCTTCACGTGCGGAGCATCCTTGACTGAATGCGCCGCCGCCTCAAACGCCGGCGACAGTGCGCGAGCGCGCTCGAACAGGCCCTCGGTGCGGTACAGGTCGATGGCCGCCACGGCCGCAGCGGCAGCCAGCGGGTGCGCGGAATACGTATAGCCGTGGAACAGCTCGATCGCGCCCGGCGCACCGGCGTCGATGATGGTGTCATGCAGCGACTGGCGCACGGCCACGGCGCCCATCGGCACGGCGGCGTTGTTGATGCCCTTGGCCATCGTCAGCAGGTCGGGCGTGACGCCGAAGAACTCCGCTGCAGTAGCCGCGCCCAGGCGGCCGAACCCGGTGATGACCTCGTCGAAGATCAGCAGGATGCCGTACTTGTCGCACAGCGCGCGCAGTCGCTGCAGGTAGCCCTTGGGCGGCACCAGCACGCCGGTGGAACCGGCCAGCGGCTCGACGATGACGGCGGCGATGGTCGACGCGTCGTGCAGCGTGACGATGCGCTCCAGCTCGTCGGCCAGATGCTCGCCCCAGGCCGGCTGGCCCTTGGAGAACGCGTTGTGCTCCAGCGCATGCGTGTGCGGCAGGTGATCGACACCCGGGATCAGGTTGCCTGAATACGCCTTGCGGTTCGGCGAGATGCCGCCCACCGAAATGCCGCCGAAGCCCACGCCGTGGTAGCCGCGCTCGCGGCCGATCAGGCGGGTACGCTGCCCTTCGCCACGCGCGCGGTGATACGCCAGCGCGATCTTGAGCGCGGTATCCACCGCCTCCGAACCGGAGTTGACGAAGAAGATGCGGTTCAGGCCTTCCGGCATGATCTCGGCAACCTTCTCGGCAGCGCGGAAGGCCATCGGGTGGCCCATCTGGAAGGTGGGCGCGAAGTCCAGCGTGGCGGCCTGCGTGGCGATAGCCTCGACGATTTCCTTGCGGCTGTGGCCGGCGTTCACGCACCACAGGCCGGCCGTACCGTCCAGCACCTCGCGGCCGTCGGCGTCGCGGTAGTACATGCCCTGGGCCGACGTGAGCAGGCGCGGCGCGGCCTTGTACTGGCGGTTGGCCGTGAACGGCATCCAGAAGTAGGACAGATCGGTGGTTTCCAGCGGGTG
>CAJXMR010000191.1 GCA_913056305.1 uncultured Ralstonia sp. | reverse complement strand
TCGCGGAACACGTCGAGCAGCACTTCACGCGCTTCCTTGTCGAACTTCGGCTGGCACGGCAGGCCCTCGAGCACGATCACAAAACCCGGCTGCGGGCCGGCCTTGTAGATCATGTCGGTCAGGCAGTCGGCCAGGGCGTCGAAATTCTTGCCGAAATGCTTGGGGAACAGAAACTCGCGCGCAATCACGTCGAGCACTTCGGCCTTGGTCGTCGCCGCCGCACAGTTGGCGTAGAGGAAATGCTGCCCGAGGCTGGTCGCCGATTCCGCCAGATCGGCCACGCGGAAGGCGCGGATCGACTGCACGATATTCGGACGCACGGTCTTGAACAGGTTCATGGCGTCTTCAAGGCCTCCGTCGTCGTCCGTCTCGGTCTCGTTGGTGTCAATGTCGGTGTCTTGCGGCACCAGCTTGGCCGTCCCCCCGACACGCGGGCCAAGGGCTTGCATCCCTCGCACGCCATCGTACAGATTCTGCGCCTTCTGCCACGCATCGCGGGCAACGCGCTCATCGCGAGTGGTGAGCGAGTCGTCCAGCCCAAACATGTTGGTCGTCATCGCTGTATCCGTTGAAAGCTGTTGTAGTGGTCTTCCGTGTAGTAGCACTCGTTCGCAGCGCGCTGGTCACCGCCGCAGATGATGCGTCGGGCACCCCGGTTGCGCGCGCCGCGCGTCTTCACGGTGTACTCGTGGTAATAGCCACGGCGTTGTGCCGGCAAACGGCGCTCATAATTGCCGAACGTGGTGCCATCTTTCGTATACGGGAATGGTCCACCTTGCTCGATCAGGGAGAGCGTCCGTTGCGCCTCATTGGGCAGGTCCGTTGCGGGAATGGTTCCCACCGCCGCCGGCGCCATACCCGTCGTGTCCCGGGCGATTGCGTTGGCAGGCAACCCGGCCACGGACAACGCGAGCGCTGCCGCCAGCGCACCACGCGCCATCGCCTGAGATACGGAGCGGCCCAACCACGCTCCAAGTCGCTTTGTCATCAGCAAGCCCAAACGGGAGAATCGCGCCGAGCGGATAACCCGACGCAGGTCACAAGCGCATGCAGCCGCCGGACAGCAGTCCAGACGGCCTGATTGCAGCTGAAAGCGAAGCGGCTCAATGCGTGCGAGGCTTGGCGGGGGAGAATGACAAGTCGGGCGACTGCCGGAGACTTGGGGAATCCTTCCGCCTGCACACACCTGCAAATTGCGCGCACCAGAACGAGGCGACCAGATCAGACGTGTGCACGAAAAACCGCTTTTTTGAACCCGTCTGGCCCAGTACCGACCTCATGTGCTCAGAAGCACCCCTTCAGCCCGTAAGGGTACGCTCATCGATGGCAACAATCAACCGGCGGTCAATGTCTGAAGGGTTTTTTGAAGCAAACATTAATGTTGCGCAAATGTAAGCACACGCAAACTTAGCAGACAAAAAAAGGGAGCGCAGTATCGTGCGCTCCCCGTTTTGATGCAGTGCGGATCAGCGTTGCGCTTGCGCCGCGGCATCCACGACGGTCAGGGCCGTCATGTTGAGGATGCGTCGCACCGTGGCCGACGGCGTCAGGATGTGCACCGGCTTCTTCGCCCCCAGCAGGATCGGGCCGATGGCGATGTTGTTACCGGCAGCCGTCTTCAGCAGGTTGTAAGCGATGTTGGCGGCGTCGATGTTGGGCATCACCAACAGGTTGGCCTCGCCCTTGAGCGTCGAATCCGGCACCAGCGAATCGCGCAGCTTCTGGTCGAGCGCGGCATCGCCGTGCATTTCGCCATCCACCTCCAGGTTCGGGGCACGTTCGCGCAGGATGGCCAGCGTTTCACGCATCTTGACGGCGGAAGGCGCCTCGGACGAGCCGAAGTTCGAGTGCGACATCAGCGCGACCTTCGGCTGGATGCCGAAGCGGCACAGCTCCTCGGCGGCCATGATGGTGATCTCGGCGAGTTGCTCGGCGGTCGGGTCGACGTTGACGTGCGTATCCGTCAGGAAAATCTGGCGGCCCGGCAGGACCAGGCCGTTCATTGCCGCATACAGGCAGTTGGTGCCGCCGATGACCTGGTCGATGTAGCGCAGGTGGGCGGCGGTGTTGCTGACCGTGCCGCAGATCATGCCGTCGGCTTCGCCCTTGTGGATCATGACGGCGCCGATCAGCGTGGAGCGGCGGCGCATTTCCAGCTTGGCGTACTGCGGCGTGACGCCCTTGCGGGCCATCAGCTTGTAATAGGTTTCCCAGTAGTCGCGGAAGCGCTCGTCGTGCTCGGGGTTGACGATGGCGAAGTCCACGCCTTCGCGCAGGCGCAGGCCGAAGCGCTCGATGCGGTGGGCGATCACGCCCGGGCGGCCGATCAGGATCGGGCTGGCGAGCTTCTCGTCGACGACGAGCTGCACAGCGCGCAGCACGCGTTCTTCTTCACCCTCGGCGAAGACGATGCGCTTGTTTTCCATCGGCACCTTGCGGGCGGCCGAGAAGATCGGCTTCATCAGCGTGCCCGAGTGGTAGACGAACTGCTGCAGGTGCTGGCGGTAGGCGTCCATGTCTTCGATCGGGCGCTTGGCCACGCCGGAATCCATGGCGGCCTTGGCCACGGCCGGCGCGATCTGCACGATCAGACGCGGATCGAAGGGCTTCGGGATCAGGTATTCGGGGCCGAACGCCAGGTCCTGGATGCCGTAGGCGGTGGCGACGATATCGCTCTGCTCCTGGCGGGCCAGCTCGGCCACGGCGTGCACGGCGGCGACTTCCATCTCACGCGTGATGGTGGTCGCGCCCACGTCCAGCGCACCGCGGAAGATGAACGGGAAGCACAGGACGTTGTTGACCTGGTTCGGATAGTCGGTGCGGCCGGTGCCCATGATGACGTCCGGGCGCACTTCCTTGGCCAGCTCCGGCAGGATTTCCGGGTTCGGGTTGGCCAGCGCGAAGATGATCGGCTTGTCGGCCATGCGCTTGACCATGTCCTGCTTGAGCACGCCCGCGGCGGACAGGCCCAGGAAAATGTCAGCACCGTCGATCACTTCTGCCAGCGTGCGCTTGTCGGTCTTCTGCGCGAACACGGCCTTGTCCGGGTCCATCAGCTCGGTACGGCCCTCGTACACGACACCGGCCAGGTCCGTCACCCAGATGTTCTCGCGCGGCAGGCCCAGGTCCACCAGCAGGTCCAGGCAGGCCAGCGCCGCAGCGCCGGCGCCCGAGGCCACCAGCTTGACCTTCTTGACGTCCTTGCCGACCACCTTGAGCGCGTTGGTGATGCCCGCGCCCACCACGATGGCGGTGCCGTGCTGGTCGTCGTGGAAGACGGGGATCTTCATGCGCTTGCGCAGCTCGCGCTCGACGAAGAAGCACTCCGGTGCCTTGATGTCTTCCAGGTTGATGCCGCCGAAGGTCGGCTCCAGCGAGGCGATGATATCGACCAGCTTCTGCGGGTCTTTTTCGTTGATCTCGATGTCAAACACATCGATCCCGGCGAATTTTTTGAACAGGCCGGCCTTGCCTTCCATGACCGGCTTGGAGGCTTCCGGGCCGATGTCGCCCAGGCCAAGCACGGCAGTGCCGTTGGTCACCACGCCGACCAGGTTGCCGCGCGCGGTATAGCGGAAGGAGTTGCCGACGTCAGCGACGATCTCTTCACACGCTGCGGCCACGCCGGGGGAGTACGCCAGGGCCAGGTCGCGCTGGTTCGACAGCGGCTTGGTCGGCGTGACGGAAATCTTGCCCGGGGTCGGAAACTCGTGATACTCCAGCGCGGCTTTACGCAGGGCGGCGCGTTGCTGCGCCTTGAGTTCTTCGTCCGTGCGGGCGGGCTGTTGAGGCTGGGTATCCACCGTGGTCATGGGGTGTCTCTCGTCAGGGTATCGGCGCGCGCGCCGACCATCGCATCTAGCGGGCCACCGGGAAACCACATGAGCGTCTCGGGACTACGGTCCGCCTCCTTGGGCCCGTCATTTTATATAGTGAAAACCGATCTCACAACGGGAATTTGGGTTGGGGTGCCGTGCGCATTCGATACAATATTCCAACGACCTTTCACGGCACTATCGGGCTTGCCCTCTATTTGCCTTTACCGACGCCGTGCCCAAGCCCCCCGCTCCCGCCGATTCCGCTGAATATCTGTCCGAATTCGGGCTGATCCGCCGGTATTTCACCCGCCCGGCGCGCCAGGCCACGCTCGGCGTGGGTGACGATTGCGCCCTGCTGGGCCCGCGCCCGGGGCACGAACTGGCGATTTCCACCGACATGCTGGTCGCCGGCCGCCATTTCTTTGCCGATGCCGAGCCGCGCGCGCTGGGGCACAAGGCGCTGGCGGTCAACCTGTCCGATCTGGCCGCCATGGGCGCCGAGCCGCGCGCCTTCACGCTGGCCATTGCGCTGCCGGCGGCCGACCCGGCCTGGCTGGGCCCATTTGCTGAGGGCATGCTTGCGTTGGCCGATGCCTTCCACTGCGAGCTGATAGGCGGCGACACCACGCGCGGGCCGCTCACGCTCAGCCTGACCATATTTGGCGACGTGCCCGCCGGTGTGGCCTTGCGCCGCGACGCTGCCCAGCCCGGCGACGACCTGTGGGTCTCCGGAGCCGTCGGCGACGCACGCCTGGCGCTGGGCGCGCTGCGCGACGAATGGCCGCTGGCGCCCGAGGCGCTGGCGCTGGTGCAACCGCGCATGGACACCCCGGCGCCGCGTGTCGCGCTGGGCCTGGCGCTGCGCGGCATCGCCCGGGCGGCGCTGGATGTGTCCGACGGTCTGCTGGGCGACCTGGGCCACATCCTCGTGCAATCGCAGGTGGGCGCAACGGTCGAGGTCGACCGCGTGCCGCGCTCCGCCACCCTCGCCGCCCAACCGCCCGAGCGCCAGCTGCAGTGCACGCTGGCCGGCGGCGACGACTACGAACTCTGCTTCACCGCCCCCGCCGAAGCGCGCGACGCGGTGCTGGCCGCCGGCCTGCGCGCCGGCGTGCCCGTCACCCGCATCGGCCGCATCGACGCCGAGGCGGGCCTGCGGCTGATCGACGCGCACGGCGCGCCGGTCACGTTCACGCAGGCTGGATTCGATCACTTCGCTTCACCATCATGATGTCTTCCGCTCCCCTCCCTCCCAGCGCCCCCGGCGCTGATGCCGCCAAGCAACCCGAGACCGTCGTGCTCGAAGCTGGCCAGACCGCGCAGGTACGCCGCCCGACGGCACGCTTCATGTTCGGCCATCCGGCGCGCATCCTGGCGCTGGGCTTCGGCTCGGGCCTGTCGCCCATCATGCCGGGTACGGCGGGCACGCTGTACGCGTGGCTGATCTACGTGGTGTTCTCGCGCTGGGTGGCGGGACCGACTTGGCTGCTGATCGCCGCCGTTGGGTTCGTGATCGGCATCTGGGCATGCGCCCGCACCTCGCGCGACCTGGGTGTGCCCGACCACGGCGCCATGGTCTGGGACGAAATGGTCGCCTTCTGGCTGGTGCTGGCCTTCGTCACGCCGACCACGCTGGGCGGCCAGTTCGCGGCCTTCCTGTGGTTCCGCTTCTTCGACATGGTTAAGCCCGCGCCCATCCGCTACTACGACCGGTCGCTCAAGGGCTTTGGCCTGCGTGGCGGTTACGGCGTGATGGTCGACGACATCCTGGCGGCGTTCTATACGCTGCTGGTGTTTGCGCTGTGGCGCTCGTTCTGATTTCGTCGAGAGGGCATCGCCATGGCTGAATCCCGCACGCTGGCGCAACTGGCGGAACTGGTGGCCGACACACTGCACAAGCGCAGCCTGATGATGGCGACGGCGGAGTCCTGCACCGGTGGGCTCGTGAGCGCGGCCATCACCGACATTTCCGGCTCGTCCGCGTGGTTCGAGCGCGGCTTCGTGACGTATTCGAACGAGGCCAAATCGCAGATGCTGGGGGTGCCGGCGACGCTGATCCGCGAGCATGGCGCGGTAAGCGAACCGGTGGCGCACGCGATGGCCGAAGGCGCGGTGCTCAACAGCCGCGCGCAGGTGGCGGTGGCGATCACCGGGGTGGCGGGCCCGACCGGCGGCACGCCCGACAAGCCCGTCGGCATGGTGTGCTTCGGCTGGAGCAATCGCCTGCAGACGCGCGTGGAAACGCGCCACTTCAAGGGCGACCGCAAGCAGGTCCGCCTGCAGGCCGCCGAGCATGCGCTGCGCGGCCTGCTTGAATTTCTCGACAGCGCCGAATCCTAGCTCGTCACTTCGTCCGGATGTTCCGGCCGGACCCGCTCCTGGTGATCGTGTTCCGGCTGGCGCTCGTGGTCGTGCTCACGGCGCCGGTCGCGGTCGTGATCGTGGCGCGTGGTCTCGTGCTCGCGGGTGTCGTCGCGTTCCTTGTCACGCTCCTTGTTGGGATCGTGCTCGTGCTGGGTCGATCGGGCAGCAGTGCGCATGGCGTCCTCGCGGCAACCGACCCGGGGCATCCGGTCAGCTGCGGAATTGGTTGATCTGGTCGCGCGTGGCAACGGCCACGCGACGGGCGGCGTCGGCAAAATCGCTGTCGCTGCTGGCGTACAGGATGGCGCGCGACGAGTTGATCATCATGCCGGTGCCATCGGCGCTGCGACCGGCGCGCACGGTGGCTTCCACATCGCCGCCCTGGGCGCCGATGCCTGGGATCAGCAGCGGCATGTCGCCGACGATCTCGCGCACCTTGGCAATTTCCTGCGGGAAGGTCGCGCCCACCACCAGGCCCATCTGACCGCTGGTGTTCCACATGTCGCGGGCGCGCTCAGCCACCACCTGATAGACCGGGCGGCGGCCGGTTTCCAGGAACTGCACGTCGCTGCCGCCGGCGTTGGAGGTGCGGCACAGCACGATCACGCCCTTGTCGGCGTGCGCCAGGTACGGCTGCATCGAGTCGAAGCCCATGTACGGGCTGACGGTGATGGCATCGGCCTGGTAGCGCTCGAAGGCTTCCTTGGCGTAGTGCTCGGCGGTGGAGCCGATGTCGCCGCGCTTGGCATCGAGGATGACCGGGATGTCCGGATACGCCTCATGGATGTAGCTGATGAGCTGCTCGAGCTGGTCTTCGGCACGCTGCGAGGCAAAGTAGGCGATCTGCGGCTTGAACGCGCAAACCAGGTCGGCGGTGGCATCGACGATGGCACGGCAGAACGAGAAGATCGCGCCGCCCGTGGTGGTGAGCGACGCCGGCAGGCGCGCCGGATCAGGGTCGAGCCCGACGCACAGCAAGGAGTTGTTGCGCTGCCAGGCACTAGCCAGTTGTTCGGTAAATCGCATGGTGTCGGGAATCCTGTGGTGCGGCCGGGTTGCCGCATGACTTGCTGGCATTTTACCCGCCGGGCATCCGGGCGGCGGTATCAACGTGACGGTTGCGTGTATCGCCGCAGGCACGCTTCGTAGCGGTCGGTGCAAGATCTTTACGCTACACTCGCGCGGTTTTCCACCCGTCGCCCGCTTGAGGATTCACGCATGATCAACCTGTTCGTCTTGCAAAAAGGCCGTCTCGCGCAAGAACAGGTCGAACATCGCAGTGAATTGCTCCAGCACAAGCCGATCTGGATCGATGTGATCGACCCAGACGACGAAGAGCTGGCGTGGATCAAGGACACCTACGGCGTGGTCCTGCCCGAGCTGGAACAGCTGGGCGACCTGGAGGCCTCCGCCCGTTACTTCGAGGGCGAGGACGGCCATATCCACATCCGCACCGATTTCCTGCTCGACGAGGAAACCGCCTCGCGCAACGTGCGCGTGGCCTTCGTGCTGACCAAGGAAGTGCTGTTCTCCATCCACGATGAAGACCTCCCCGCCTTCCGCCTGGTGCGCATGCGCGCGCGGTTACGCCCCGGCTCGGTGCGCAACGCCAAGGACGTGCTGATGGACCTGTACGCCACCGACGCGGAATACTCGGCGGATTCGATCGAAGAAGTCTATGAGCGCCTGGAAGACGCCAGCAAACGTGTGCTGGCCGACGAAGTCACCGACAAGGCCGCGGCCGACGTGCTGGAGATCATCGCCCGCGTGGAAGACCTCAACGGCCGCATCCGCCGCAACGTGATGGATACGCGCCGTGCGGTGTCCTTCCTGCTGCGCAGCCAGCTGCTGTCGCCCGATCAGCAGGACGAAGCGCGCCAAGTGCTGCGCGACATCGATTCGATCGAGAACCACACGGCGTTCCTGTCGGACAAGGTCAACTTCCTGATGGATGCCACGGTCGGCTTCATCAACATCAACCAGAACAAGATCATCAAGCTGTTCTCGGTGGTGTCGGTGGCACTGATGCCGCCCACGCTGATCGCCTCGATCTACGGCATGAACTTCAAGGTGATGCCGGAGCTGGATTGGGCCCAGGGCTATCCGTATGCGATCGTGCTGATGATCGTGTCGGCGGCGATTCCGCTGGTGTATTTCCGCCGGAAGGGTTGGCTCAGGTAAGTCTGGTCAGCCACACCCCGCCGCCTCAATCGGGCAGCGTGGCCGAGCCCATGCGGTTGGCGATGACGGTGGCCTTGCGCGTGAAGTTCACGTGCACATTGGCGCAGTAGCTCTTCTTATCGAAGCATTTGGGCGCGGGCAGTGCTGCCGCCAGGCGTGCGGCCTGGCCCACCGAGAGCTGCGCGGCCGGGCGCTTGAAGTAATGCTGCGCGGCGGCTTCGGCGCCGAACACGCCCTCGCCCCACTCCACCGAGTTCAGGTAGATCTCGAGGATGCGCTCCTTGTCGAGCCAGAACTCCAGCATCCAGGTGATGAGGAGTTCTTCGCCCTTGCGCAGGTAGTGGCGTTCGCCCGAGAGGAACAGGTTCTTGGCCAGTTGCTGCGTGATGGTCGAACCGCCCGCAACCACGTGGCCGCGCCGCTTGTTCTTCTCCCACGCGTCGAGCATGGCGTCGACTTCCCAGCCGCTGTGCGAGACGAA
>CAJXMR010000190.1 GCA_913056305.1 uncultured Ralstonia sp. | reverse complement strand
GTCGGGTGTCGAACCGCATCATCAATGAAGTGCGTGGCTTGAACCGGGTGGTGTACGACGTGTCGGGCAAGCCGCCGGCGACGATTGAGTGGGAGTGAAATCAGGTCCTTCGGGGACTATCGCCAGCTATCGAAAAACAGCCATAACGTGTTGATTTAGAAAGAAATACGTCGCGGCGGCTATCGGTGTCAATCGCCGGCCAGCAGAAAAAGTTGGCGGTACAGCTGACGGTAGAAATCGAGGCCGGATTGATACCCTCCCATTCACTATTCAGACTTTTACCGTCTTTGACGGTAAAAATCTTCTCGGAGAAGCTTGTTTTATGCGGCTTTCCGGGCATCAGTGGGTCTCCTGATCCTTGACGGTAAAAGCCGTCAAAAAACAGGAGGAAATGCACGATGCTTACCGACGCTGCACTGCGTAATTTGAAGCCTAAGTCACGGATTTATAAGGCTTCTGACCGTGATGGGATGTACGTGACGGTATCGACCGCCGGTACCGTCACCTTCCGCTATGACTACCGTCTTAACGGACGCCGGGAGACCCTAACCCTCGGGCGCTACGGCCCTGACGGTATTTCACTGGCGATGGCGCGCGAACTGCTTTTGGACGCGCGGAAAGCCGTTCTCAAGGGCATCTCGCCCGCCATTGAAAAGCAACGCGAGAAGCGCCGCGTGGTCGCCATCAAGACCTTCGGCGCGGCGATGGACGCCTGGCTGGCCCACGCGAAATTGGCCGACAGCACCCGCGCCATGCGCAAGCACATCATCGACCGGGACATCCTGCCGGTCTTCCAGAACCGTCTGCTGATCGAAATTGAGCCTGAAGACTTGCGGGCCTTGTGCAACAAGGTCAAGGAGCGGGGGGCGCCAGCCACCGCAGTTCAGATCCGGGACATCGTGAAGCAGGTCTATGTCTACGCCATCGCCCACGGTGAAAAGGTGGAGAACCCCGCCAACAGCGTGGGGGCGGCGTCGATCGCCACCTTCGTGCCGAAGGATCGCGCCTTGTCGCCGCTGGAAATCCGGCTGATGGTGCAGCAGATGGAATCGGTGGCCACCTATCCGACCATTAAGCTGGCGCTGCGCTTGATTCTGCTGACGCTGGTGCGCAAGAGCGAACTGATTCACGCCACCTGGGATGAGGTCAATTTCGAGAACGCGACGTGGACGATCCCTAAGGAGCGGATGAAAGGACGCAACCCGCATGTGGTCTATCTGTCGCGTCAGGCGCTGGGCATCTTCGTCACGCTGCACGCCTGCGCGGCAGGCTCACGATTCGTTTTTCCCTCGCGTTACGACGCAGAGCGCTGCATGTCCAATGCGACCTTGAATCGGGTCACGCAGCTCGTGGCGGACGCCGCAAAAAGCAAAGGGCTACCGCTGCAGCCATTCACCGTGCACGACCTGCGCCGTACCGGGTCGACCCTGTTGAACGAGATCGGCTTTAACCGCGACTGGATCGAGAAGTGCCTGGCGCACGAAGACGGACGCTCGTCGCGCTCGATCTACAACAAGGCCGAATACGCCGAGCAACGGCGCCACATGCTGCAAGAGTGGTCCAACCTGGTCGACGCCTGGGGTAGCGGGCAGACCTACGTGCCCAAGTTGATGCCGGCGAACGTGACGGTGCCGATGTTGAGCGCCATAGCCTAATGTAAGGGCATGGTTGTCACTTGACAACCATGCCCTTCCTGTCCATAGTCATGGTTGCTGATGGCCGTCTCGCTCATGGGAGGCAAGACGTTGAAGACGCTCGCGGGCGAGCCGAGCGTGTGGCTCGCCCATCCAGGTGGGCGTCCGCCGCGCCCGACAGGGCCAAGGACGAGAGCGATGGAATACACCTTTACCCTGAAGTACCAGCTTGCGGACGACGACAGCGACACCGATGCGCTGGTCGAGCGCTTGGGCGAGACCGGTTGCGACGACGCCTTGATCGGCATCGGGCAGCCGGGACGCATGGCGCTGGAATTCACCCGCGAGGCGACCGATGCCGGGGCGGCCGTGCGCAGCGCGCTGGCAGACGTGCGGCACGCTGTGCCTTCGGCACAGTTGATCGAAGTCGCGCCGGACCTGGTTGGACTGACCGACGTGGCCGATATTGTGGGTGTGTCGCGGCAGAACATGCGCAAGCTGATGTTGGCCCACCCGGGCAGCTTTCCGGCGCCGGTGCATGAGGGCAGCGCATCGATCTGGCACTTGGCGGACGTGCTGGCCTGGCTGCAGGCCAAGGGCACGTATTCGCTGGCCTTGGACGTGCTGGACGTGGCGCGGGTGGCGCTGCAGGTCAACGTGGCAAAGGAGGGCCGACGGCTGACGCGGTCAGTGTCCAGGGAACTGGGAGCGTTGGTGAGCTAAGGGCCGCTCCGCGCTTCATTCCTGGCGAGAGGCCGCTCGCACAGGGCGGGTTTTTCGTAGACGGACATCGGGTTTCGAGACGCCGCCGCGCGGCGCTTGCTTGCGGGCCTCGACCCACGCTTCCACCTCGGCCAGGTCCCACACGACACAGCGCGGCGTCAGGTTGAAGCGACGCGGAAACTCGCCACGGCGCTCCATCTCGTAGATCGTAGTCTCGGCCAGCGGAACGATCTGCCGCAGTTCCTGGCGGCGAATCGTGCGACGAAACGGCAAGGTGTTGCGCTTGGGAAACTGGGGCAGTTCCTCGTAGGCGGCCGTGCCGGGGAGGGGTAGGGAGGCAGCTCGCGGTAGTCCTTCGGCACCGTCGTCCCTATTGATTTTTTGCAGCGGGCTATTCTCCATGTCGAACTCCGTGAGTGTTCGGCGTCGAAAGGTTTGCCGCCGCACGGAGTAATGGTGGCTTTCATTGGCTATCGGGGGAACTCGCTACGGCGTAGTGCGGCGTAGTGAAGGACGTGTAGTCACAAAGAAAAGGAAAAAGGCATGGCGACAGTGACGGTTTCTCCCATTCACTTCGAGGACTACAGCGGCCTTCAGTTCGAGCGCCTGGTCTTTGCGTATCACGTGCGCGCCGGCTGGCACGACTTGGTCTGGCGCGGGCAATCCGGTGGAGACCAAGGACGGGACATCTCGGGCACCGAGCCGTTTGATGACCGGCCAGCACGCAAAACCATCATCCAATGCGCGAACCGGGACACGCTGACCCTGGCGAAGGCCAAGAGCGACATGAGCAAGGCGGTCAAGGCCATCGGCGGGGTGCCGGATGCCTTCAAGTTCGTCTGCCGTGGCGCCGTGTCGGACACCGCCCGAACGCGGATCGAGCAGGCCGCAGCGTCCCTGGGCGTTGCGCACGTGACGATATGGTCGGGCGTGGAGTTCGAGGAAAACCTGCGCCTTCGCGCCGAATACCTGCTGCGCCGTTTTGTCCAGGGCATCGAATTTCCCGATGCCGAAACGGCGATCCGTGCGTTCGTGGACGACTTTCCCGAATTGACGGATGCCGATGCGCTGCAATTGATGGCGGCCGTGTTCGATCGTCCCGCCTTTCGCACGCCATTCCATCAGGAAAGCTCCCTGCCTGCTTTTCAGCAGGCCATCGAAGACACTATAGGCGCGCTGAACACCGGCGTGTGGCGGACACGCGAAGGCGACGAGATCCGGCGCATCCCATCGATCCATCATCTTCGCGATCGACGCATCCGCGCCGTATTGAACAAGGTCGTTCGTCAGGTCGATGCGCTGCGGCGCATCTTCGTGACTCGCCTCAAGGAAGGGGAGATCAAACACTGCGGCTGCGGTCAGCCGGATTGTCCGACGTACACGCTCACCCATCGCGCCGCTGGCGAACTGGATGCGGCCAGGCAGAGCATCCTGACGACGTTTCGATCGGTGTACGCGCCCTTCGATGTCAGTCTTGAGTAGCCTTAGGCGTCATTCTGACGGGCGGGGGTGATGCTGATGCTGGATGCAGGTGCATCAGCTAGATATTTGAGCCTTTTGGCATGACGGCACGTACCGCCTCCAGTGCCCTGGCATGGGATTGCTGGTGCTGTACCCATTGACCTTCTTGTTCAACGCCCTCATGCGGTGACGACGATGCCGGACTGGCTGCAGGTCATCGTGCGCGTCAATGCGATATTGCACCGGGTCTCCGCCGTGCCGAAGCTGGCGGACGTCATTGCCATCGGCGTCGATTTCTGGCTGACCTCGCTGGGCGCGGTCGTCATCGCCGCGATCTTTGCCCCGCTGACCTTGTACGCCGACATGCGGTAAGGCAACGGCTAACGGTCGGTGTCCTCGCGGACGCCTGGGTCGCGCATCCCACTTCCGTGGGATGCGCGTGCTTGCGTCGTTACCGCGGCCAGTCGTCGCTACGCAAGTTCTCGAAGAAGCTCGGGCCGACCTCGATACGCAGCGAGCCGTGGCGCCGCAGGATCTTCTGCGCGATCTCGGGCGAGGCGGCGTCCGTGAAATCCAGCAGATAGCTGTAGATCATCTCGCCGCTATTGCCGTCTCGCGGCTCGGCCTCGACATCGACCAGGTCGCCGACCTCGTGCAGCTCCAGGCCGAGCAACTCCGCGTAGGCCTGCGACGTGCTGCGCACCGGCGGCCCGTCTTCGTGGTCGTCGTCGCCCCAGTCGGTATCCAGATCAGCCTTGGTGACCTGGCAATCCACCGATCCAAAACAGTGCTGGCCCAGGCGCACCACGCTCAGCACGCCCTCCACGTTCACGATGTGGCCCGCGTAGGGCCGCTCGGTGTCGATTCCCAGGCCTACGTGCCCGGCCAGTTCGATATCGAGCGCACCGCCCACGGCGACGTCATCGAACGCGACCTCGAAATCGAAATACACCTCGTCGATGCCGTCGTAGTTGGCATTGGCCATTTCGCTATTCACGTCACTATCTTCCGTGACCGTTTGATCCACATGCTGCCGCAGAAAATCCTCGAAGGCGGCGTAGGACGCGTGGAGGCGGATATGCGGCGCGCGCTCGCCGAAGGCGGTATCGAGCAACGCGTGCAGTTGGTCGGGCGTGGTCGCCACGCCAAGCTCCGACGCACGCTGATCGAGCCGGTCGACGTCGAGTACGACGTGGTGGACATCGGCCAGATGCGCCGGTTCCTGTGAAGTCGCTTGTGCAGCCTGGTAGGCGGCAAAGGTCTTGTAGCCCAGCGCCGCCACGACCAACTGCTGCGAATGCCCGAGGGGCACGGATGGCCCTTGAGCAGCGCTGTTCTTGCGAACGGAATGGGCAAGGTCGGAAATGCCGATCGACATACGATTCTCCTGATCTCAGCGTGGCCAATCGAGCGATTACTTGGCCGACGCCCAGGCGATATCGCATGGTGGTGGCAAGAAGATGAGGAAAAGCAGTTTCAGCAGTCTTGATTGAGCCGCTCGAAGCTCAGGCGGACGAGGCCTTGACCTCCATTTTCCGCGAAAAAGGATCTGGCGGCAAGCACGTGGCGACATCGAGCTGATGGGCGTCCCCGGCGTTGCCGGTCGCGCTGTCGTGCTGCGCATCGAGCCGCCTGCGGCGTCTCGGCCCCTGCGGGCTTCCATCGCTGACGCCTACGGCCCGGATTCTCGATCCGGGCCTGCGCGCTTCGCTTGCGTGCGGTCGGCACACAGGGATGGCCGTTGCCTAGGTCACCGTCTTTCCTGACCTCATCACCTTGTCCGCGACTGTAGCCCGCGGCCGTGTGCCGTCAAGGCGCGCAGGGCCGTGTCCTCGGCTGCGCCTGCGGGCCGCACCAACCCTGCGCTTGTCTCCTTGACGGCCCCCGTCCGCGCGCTCCTGACCGTCGCGGGCGATGAACTCAGAAAAGACGGTGGCAACGAGGCCAACCGGGTTCGTCGTGCCGACCGCACCGAACAGCCGAAAGGCTGGGCTCCGAATCTAGAAATCCGGTGTGCGGTGAAAGCCAACCCTTCTTTCTTTGTCAGGAGAAATCACCATGCAACTCGCCTCTCGCTTCGCTTCCCGTTCGCCGGTGCTGCGTTCGGAACGCCCCTTGTCCGATGACCAAATCCGCGCCGTGGCCCCGTCCATCTTCGCGGACGCCCCGCACGAAAGCCGTTCGCAGCGGTACAGCTATATCCCCACCGCCAGCGTGCTGCAAGAGCTGCGCGGGGAGGGCTTCGAGCCCTTCATGGTGTGCCAGACCCGCGTGCGCGCCGACGACCGCCGTGACTACACCAAGCACATGATCCGGCTGCGCCATGCCAGCCAGATCAACGGCCGCGAGGCCAACGAAATCATCCTGCTGAACTCCCACGACGGCACGAGCAGCTATCAGATGCTCGCCGGCATGTTCCGCTTTGTGTGCCAGAACGGCCTCGTTTGTGGCGACACCGTGGCGGACGTGCGCGTACCCCACAAAGGCGATGTGGCCGCGCAGGTCATTGAAGGCGCTTACGAAGTCCTGCGCGGCTTCGACCGAGCGCAGGAATCCCGCGATGCCATGCAGGCAATCACGCTGGATGCAGGGGAATCGGAAGTCTTCGCCCGCGCTGCGCTGGCGTTGAAGTACGACGAGGACAAGCCCGCGCCCATCACGGAATCGCAAATCCTGATGCCGCGCCGTCACGACGACAGCCGCCGCGACTTGTGGAGCGTGTTCAACCGCACGCAAGAAAACCTCATCAAAGGCGGCCTGTCCGCCCGTGCCGCGAATGGTCGCCGCCAGACCACTCGCCCGGTGCAAGGCATCGACAACGGCATCCGCCTCAATCGCGCCTTGTGGCTGCTGGCCGATGGCCTGCGCCAGTTGAAAGCCTGAATCCCAACGCGGCAGGGGCAGGCAGCAGCCCTTGCCGCTTCTTTCGCTGCTGCATCCCTAACCGCAAGGAGTTATCACCATGAACGCCGTTCTCAAAACCGAAGCCTCCGCCGTTGAAGCCGTCACGCCGCTGGAAGTGGCCGACCCGACCAAGAACCTGATTCTGGTTCCGCTGTCGCAACTGTTGCCGCGCCGCTCCAAGCGCAACGTCCGCACGACTCCGCGCCAGTCCATCCCTGAACTGGCTGCGAGCATCGCCCGCGTCGGCCTGCTGCAAAACCTCATCGTGATTGCCGCCGCAGATGGTGAGCATTACGAAGTCGTGGCGGGCGACCGCCGCCTGACCGCGTTGAAGCTGCTGGCGAAGAAGAAGCGCATCGCCGCCGACTACGAAGTGCCGTGCCTGCTGGTGGCCGATGCGTCCGCCCGTACCGTGAGCCTCGCGGAAAACGTGCAGCGCGAGAACATGCACCCCGCCGATCAGTTCGCGGCTTTTGCCGCACTGGTCAAGGAAGGCCGACCCATCGAGGACATTGCCGCTGACTTCGGCGTGACCCCGCTGGTGGTGCAGCGCCGCTTGAAGCTGGCAAACGTCTCGCCGCGCCTGCTGGTCGATTACCGCGCCGGCACCGCAACGCTGGAACAGTTGATGGCCTTGACCGTCACCGACGACCACGCCGCGCAGGAAGCCGCGTACTACGGTGCGCCGGAATGGCAGCGCGGCGCGTCCGCTCTGCGCGAACGCCTGACCGAGCGCGAAATCAATGCCGCGCATCCGTTGGTGCGTTTCGCCGGGCTGGAGACCTACACGGCGGCAGGCGGCGGCACCCGCCGCGACCTGTTCGCCGAAGGCGATACCGGAACCTACCTGACCGACGCCGCACTGCTGGAAACGTTGGTGCGCGGCAAACTGGACGCGCTGGCCGAGGGCGTGCGTGCCGAAGGCTGGGCGTGGGTGGATGCTACGCCGCACATCAGTTCCGCCGACCGGCAGGCATTCCAGAACGCGCCGCGCCAGCGCCGCGAGCCGACCGCCCGCGAAGCCCGCCGCTTCGCCTCGCTGCAAACCCGCCTCGAAAAAATCGACGCCGAACTGGAAGACGCTTACGACGCCGAGGACGAGGACAAGGCGGCAACGCTGGAAGAACGCCGCGAACACGTGGCCGGGGAACTGCAAACCATCGAAGAAGCCTTGCAAAGCTACGCCCCGGACGTGCGCGCCGTGGCCGGTTCCATCGTCACGCTCGACCGCGAGGGCGAAGCCGTGATTCATCGCGGCCTGCTGCGCGAGGCCGAGGCCAAGGCACTGCGCACGCTGGAAAAGCTGCGGCAGGGATTCGTCGGGGAAAGCGCGAACGACGACGAAGGCGACGAACCCGAAGCGCCCAAGACCGCCAGCGTGTCCGATCGGCTGGCGCAGCGGTTGAGCGCCCACCGCACGGCGGCGTTGCAAGTCGAAGTCGCCCGGCATCCGCTGGTGGCACTGGCTGCGCTGGTGCATGGCATGGTGCAAACCGTGCTGCAAGACCGCTACCACGGACATGACTTGCCGCTTGGCGTCAGCCTGAAAGTGCAAGACCGGCTGGAAAGCCTTGCCCCGGACGTGTCGGAATCGCCCGCCGCCGTAGCATTGCGCACCTTGCAGGAAGTCGCGGGCGCAACCTTGCCGGAGGAAAGCGCCGAACTGTTCGCCGTGTTGCTGACGAAGTCGCAAGATGAACTGGTGCGCCTGCTTGCCGTGTGCGTGGCTTCCACGGTGGACGTGGTGACGCCTCGCGCTGCGCAGCACCAGCCCGGCGCGGAACTGGCGCGGGCAGTGGAGTTGGACATGGCCGCATGGTGGAAGCCGACCGCCGAGGGCTATTTCCAGCACGTCCCCAAGGCCGTGATTCTGGAAGCCGTAAACCAGTACGCCCCGGCGCATGTCACCCGCCTGTCAAAGTTGAAAAAAGGCGACATTGCCAGCGAAGCGGAACGGCTGGCGGATGGTACGGGTTGGATGCCCGCCGTATTCCAGACCGGCCATCACACCGAGCCGGAAGGCGTGCCGGTGGTGGTGGACGAGGCCGACGCCGACGCGCCGGAAGATGCCACCAGCGAGGAGGAAGCGCACGCACTGGCCGCGTGAAGTAGTCGCATAGCCCCGGCGCACAGCGCCGGGGCTATCACCCGAACCGGGCGCGGCAGTGGCC
>CAJXMR010000189.1 GCA_913056305.1 uncultured Ralstonia sp. | reverse complement strand
ACCCTACCAGCGTTACCCGCTCGTAGGGTGGGGGTGACCATCTCATTAAGGCCGCATACGCGGCCTTTGGTCTCGTGGCGAGCGCGCGGCTCAGTGGCGCTGATACTGCGTCGCGCCGAACAGGATTTCGCGCGCCTTGTCGTCCTGCACCACCGGGCGCTCCTGGGCCAGCACCTTCACTGCGCGCTGCACGGCGGGGCGCGCTTCGATGGCCTCGAACCAGCGCTGCAGCTTGGGGTAGGCCGACAGCTCGATCCCCTGGTTCTTCCAACTGCGCAGCCACGGCCAGGTGGCGATATCGGCGATGGAATAGTCCGAGCCACCCAGGTACTTCGATTCCCCCAGGCGCGTGTCGATCACACCATACAGGCGCTTGGCCTCGTTGCTGTAGCGGTTGACCGCGTATTCGATCTGCTCGGGCGCATAGATGCGGAAGTGGTGCGCCTGGCCCAGCATCGGGCCGACGCCGCCCATCTGGAACATCAGCCACTGCAGCACCTCGTACTTGCCACGCACGTCCTCCGGCAGGAATTTGCCGGTCTTGCCGGCGAGGTACAGCAGGATCGCGCCCGATTCGAACAAGGAGAGGGGTTTGCCGTCCGGGCCATCCTGGTCGACGATGGCCGGGATCTTGTTGTTCGGGCTGATCTTCAGGAAGTCGGGCTTGAACTGGTCGCCGGCACTGATATTGATGCCATGGACGCGGTACGGCAGCCCGCATTCCTCCAGCATGATGTGAACCTTGTGGCCGTTGGGCGTGGCCCAGCTGTAGACGTCGATCATGGCTTGCGTGCTCCTGAGCAGGGAAAGGGCGAGCCGGCTGGCGGCCCGCAGATTGCCCATTCAAGCACAGAACGCAAAAACGCGCAGACGGCGCCGACGGCCCCGACGGGCAAAAAAAATCCCCGCATGCCACGGGGACTAAGGAGTGAACGGTGCGGTTGGCTCAGGCGCCGCGCGTGATCGGCATGTCGATCCCATCCGTCGACAGGTGCATGTGCTTGGCCAGCTCCAGCTTGGCGATGGCGGCGCGGTGCACCTCGTCCGGGCCATCGGCCAGGCGCAGCGTGCGCTGGTGCGCGTAGGCCGAGGCCAGCGGGAAGTCGCCCGACACGCCGCCGCCGCCGTGTGCCTGGATGGCCCAGTCGATCACCTGGCAGGCCATGGTGGGCGCTACCACCTTGATCATGGCGATCTCGGCCTTGGCGATCTTGTTGCCGACGGTGTCCATCATGTAAGCGGCCTTGAGCGTGAGCAGGCGGGCCTGCTCGATCATGCAGCGCGCTTCGGCAATGCGCTCATGCCACACGCTGTGGCGCGAGATCGGCTTGCCGAACGCCACGCGCGCTTCCAGGCGCTTGCACATCAGTTCCAGCGCGCGCTCGGCCATGCCGATGCTGCGCATGCAGTGGTGGATGCGGCCCGGGCCCAGGCGGCCTTGTGCGATCTCGAAGCCGCGGCCTTCGCCCAGCAGGATGTTGCCGACCGGCACGCGCACGTTCTTCAGATCGACTTCCATGTGGCCGTGCGGCGCGTCGTCGTAGCCGAACACCGTGAGCGGGCGCATGACGGTGATGCCTGGCGCGTTGGCCGGCACCACGATCATCGATTGCTGCTCGTGGCGACCCGCGTCCGGGTTGGTCTTGCCCATGACGATGTAGACCGCGCAGCGCGGGTCGCCGGCGCCCGACGACCACCACTTGCGGCCGTTGATGACGTACTCATCGCCTTGGCGCTCGATGCGGCATTCGATGTTGGTGGCATCCGACGAGGCCACGGCCGGCTCGGTCATCAGGAAGGCCGAGCGGATCTCGCCGCGCAGCAGCGGCTCGAGCCAGCGGTCCTTGAGTTCTTCCGACGCGTAGCGCTCCAGCGTTTCCATGTTGCCGGTGTCGGGCGCGGAGCAGTTGAACACCTCTGGCGCCCAGGGCACGCGGCCCATGATCTCGCACAGCGGCGCGTATTCCAGGTTCGACAAGCCCTCCGGCGCACGCGGCGAACGCGGCAGGAACAGGTTCCACAGCCCGGCCTTGCGCGCCAGCGGCTTGAGCTCCTCGATCACCTTGGTCGGGATCCAGGCGTTGCCGGCGCGGCGGTTCGCTTCAATCTCTTCGTGGAAGCGATGCTCGTTCGGGTAGATGTGCTGGTCGAAGAAGGCGAGCAGGCGTTCCTGCATCTCCTTGACCTTGGGCGTGTAGTCGAAATTCATGGTGTCTCCTCCGGAAATCGTTCAAGCGTCGATGAGCCGATCAGACCGGTCCGGTCACGCGACCGCCAAGTACGGCAAACACCGCACTGGCGCGCGCGACCAGCCGGTCGCCACGATGGAACAGGGCCTGCGCAAAGGCCAGCTTGCTGCCGGTGCGCAACCCCTCTGGGGTGATCTCGATCCAGTCGCCTTCACCGGCAGATGCGATGAAGTCGACCGTCAGGCTGGCGGTGGACATGGCGATCGCGCCGCCGGCATCGTCGCCTGGCTCGGCCAGGCAGTAGCCGAGCGCCGCATCGGCCAGCGAGGCGACCACGCCGCCATGCAGGATGCCGCGCCGGTTCAAGTGGTGATGGAGCACGTGAAAGCCCATCACCATCGACGGCCCCGTGCCACGCGCATACACCGGCCCCAGCATCGTCAGGAAGGGGCTCGGCTTGACCAGCTTCTCGAAGCCGGCGGGCACGGTCAGTTGAGGGTCGGCAGCGGTGGCGGTCATGGTGGACACGACTCCAAACACGATGCCCGCAGCATAAGCCTTGGCCTACAATAAGAGAAATGAATTTCGTGGATTGCCATCCATCAATATCGTGCATATATCCCGTGTCGACCTGAATCTGTTCGTCGTTTTCGATGCCATCTACACGGAAGGCGGGATCACGGCCGCCGCGCGCACGCTCAACCTGACGCAGCCGGCGGTCAGCCATGCGCTCGGGCGGCTGCGCGAGCTGTTCGACGATCCATTGTTCGAGCGGCGCGGGCAGGGCATGGTGCCGACGCCGCTGGCGCGCACGCTCGTCGCCGAGGTGCGCACTTCGCTGCAGGGCTTCGAACGCACCTTGCGCGAGGGCACGCGCTTTGATCCGGCAGCAAGCGAACGCCGCTTCACGCTGTCGATGCGCGATGCGCTGGAGGCGACGCTGCTGCCGCCGCTGATGGCTGCTATCGCCCGCGAGGCGCCGCGCATCGATGTGACGGCGGCGCGCGGAGACCGTCGCCAGCTCGAGCCCGAGCTGCTGGCCGGCACCATCGACGCCGCCGTCGACATCCTGCTGCCGGTGTCGCCCGCCATCCGCCATGCGTCGCTGCTGACCGATCCGATGGTGGTGCTGGCGCGCCCCGGCCACCCGATCACGCAAGGGCCGCTGACGCTGGAGCGTTACCTGGCGTATGAGCACGTACACGTGTCGTCGCGGCGACGCGGGGCGGGGCTGGAGGATGTGGAGCTGCGCCGGCTCGGGCGCGAGCGGCGCGTGCGGCTGCGCTGCCAGCATTACCCGGCGGCGTGCCGGGTGGTCAGTTGTACGGATCTGCTAGTGACGCTGCCGGTGCGCTACGCGCGCATCGCCAACGAGCCCTACGGCAACGTGATGCTGCCGCTGCCGTTCCAGGTGCCGCCGCTGGAGTTGTACCTGTACTGGCATGCCAATAGCGACCAGGACGCCGCCGGCCGCTGGCTGCGCGATCACGTCTTTGCCGCCATGGCGGAGGTGGCGGTGGACGATGCCGCCGCTGCGCTCGCCGACGGGAATGGGTAGCGTGTGCGACGAGGTAGTCCATGCGGGTCGATCAAGCCGACCCGCGCGATGACTTCACCCGTCAGCCGGCTTGCTGAGCGTACTTCCAGCCGAGTTCCGCCATCGGCCGTGCGCGCTTGCCGGCTTCCAGCGCCTGCGCGGACGACGCCGTGCCGTCTACCACGCGCTTCATGATCCCCTGCAGGATGCCGGCGATGCGGAACATGTTGTAGGCGAGGTAGAAGTTCCAGTCGCCGGTGATGCGGCGGCCGGTGCGTTCTTCGTATTGGCGGATGTAGTCGGCTTCGGACGGGATGCCCAGCGCCGCGAAGTCCAGCCCCGCCACGCCGCGGAACTGGCCCGGCTCGATGTGCCAACTCATGCAGTGGTAGCTGAAGTCGGCCAGCGGGTGGCCGAGCGTGGACAGCTCCCAGTCGAGGATGGCCAGCACGCGCGGCTCGGTCGGGTGGAAGATCAGGTTGTCGAGGCGGTAGTCGCCGTGGACGATGCTGGTGATCTCTTCGGCTTCCTGCGGCACATGTTTCGGCAGCCATTCGATCAGGTTGTCCATCGCGGGGATCGACTCGGTTTCCGACAGCTTGTACTGCTTGCTCCAGCGCTCGATCTGGCGCGCGAAGTAGTTGCCGGGCTTGCCGTAGTCGGCCAGGCCGATGGCGGCATAGTCCACGCTGTGCAGCGCCGAGATGACGCGGTTCATCTCGTCGTAGAGGGCGGTGCGCTCGGCGGGTTCCATGCCGGGCAACGCCTGGTCCCACAGCACGCGGCCCTGCACGAACTCCATGATGTAGAAGGCGCGGCCGATGACGTCTTCGTCTTCGCACAGCGCAAACATCTTGGGCGCAGGCACGTCGGTCTTGGCCAATGCATCCATCACGCGGTATTCGCGCTCGATGGCGTGGGCGGACGGCAGCAGCTTCGCCTTCGGCCCCGGCTTGGCGCGCATCACGTACGTGCACGACGGCGTGATCAGCTTGAAGGTCGGGTTGGACTGGCCGCCCTTGAACTGCTCGACGGTGAGCGGGCCGGCAAAGCCCTCCACGTTGGCGCGCATCCACGTCTCCAATGCGGCGATGTCGAACTTCTGCTGTTCCGCGACCGGGCGCGTGCCTTCAAAGGCCGAGAAATCCTGTTGCGTCATGGTGTGTCTCCGAATCTTGTTCTGTGTATGGGTCAGGCCGATTTTCGGTAGCGCAGGTACTGCTGCAGCAGCACCTCCATCGTCGTCAGCCGCGAGCCAAGGTGCACCGGCGACGGCGGCGAGAAATTGCTCATGCGCAGCACCCAGTCGCTCGCCTCATCGCCCACGTCGAGCACGTTGATGCAGCCGGCCGTCTGCGCCAGGTTGCCGAAGAACACGCGATCGCCGCCGGTGATGGCGTGCGAGAGGATCGCGCGGTTGGTGCCGCCGTGGAGCACCAGCAGCACGGTGTCCCAGTCGGGCAGGGCACGCAGCCGGGCGATGGCCGGAACCACGCGGTCGAGGAATTCGCCGATGCTCTCGCCGTTGAGGAAGCGCCGGCTTTCCGGCACCGTGCCCTCGAACGCATCGATGAAGGCCTGTGCGACTTCATGCTCGGGAATCTCCGACAGCTTGCCGCCACGGATCTCCTGCAGTTCGGGCCATTGCTCCAGCGTCACGCCGCGTTCCTGCATCGCGGGCATCTCGGCCAGCACGCGCTGCGCGGTTTCCACCGTGCGCGGCAGGCCGCTGACGATCACGCGGTCGAACACGATGTTCTCCGAGGCAAAGGTCTGACCGGCGGTACTCGCCTGCTTGCGGCCTTCCTCGTTGAGCGGCACGGTCTCGGGCAGGATGGGGCGGCCGGTCTCGTCAAAGTACGTGACCGAGCCATGGCGCATCAGGTAGACGCGCCGGCGGTTGGGAACGGGAAACGGGATCATCGTTCAGCGACTGGTCAGTGTTAGCGGTATTGGGGCTTGCGCTTCTGCAGGAAGGCCGAGATGCCTTCGTTGCCATCCGCGTGGTGCAGCGCTTCGACAAAGCTGTGCTGCTCGGCCTTCAGGTGATCGTGCAGCGAGGCATCCTCCGCATGCGCGATCAGGCCCTTGATGCGGCCCACCGCGTGCGGCGATTGCGCGGCGAGCTTCTCCGCCAGCGCCAGCGCCTGGTCCAGCGCCTCGCCGGGTTTGGTGACGTCGTTGACGAGGCCGAAGTGCGCCAGTCGCTCAGCGCCGACCGGCTTGCCAAGCATGATGACCTCGCTGGCCAGCGGGCGCGGCAAGAAGCGGGCGATGTGCCACGAACCACCGCCATCCGGCGTGAGCGCGACGTTCACATAGGCCATCACGAACTTGGCATCCGACGCCGCAACCACAAAGTCGCACGCCAGCACCAGCGAGAAGCCCGCGCCCGCCGCCGCGCCTTCCACCGCCGCGATCACCGGCTTGGGGAAGGTGCGGATGGTCTCGATCCAGTGGTTGAGCGCGTCGATACCCTCTTCCTGCACGCGCTTGGGCTTGCTGCGGTTCTCCAGCAGGCGGTTCAGGTTGCCGCCGGCACAGAACACGCCGTCCGCGCCGGTGAAGATGAGGGCGCGGATCTCGTTGTCGTTGGCGGCGCGGTCCATCGCCTCCATCGACGCGGTGTACATCACCGGGTCCAGCGCGTTGCGCGCGTCGGGATTGGACAGGGTGAGCACCAGCGTGGAGCCGATGCGTTGGGAGAGCAGTTGCGCGGTCATGGCGATGGCCTCGTGTGGAATGGCGTTCGAGCGTTCGAGCGTTCAGGCGTCCGGCGTCAGCAGCGACATACCCAGACGCGCGCGGCGCAGCAGCCACGGGCTCGGGCGATAACGCGGGTCGCCATAGAGCACGTAAAGGTTCTGCAGCACTTCAAGGATGGCGTTGGTGCCCAGCGTATCGCCCAGCGCCAGCGGCCCTTGCGGGTAGCCGAGGCCCAGCGTGACGGCGAGGTCGATGTCGGTCGGCGTGGCGATGCGCTGCTGCGCGATGTCGCACGCGATGTTGACGATGCACGCGACGATGCGCTGCGCGACAAAGCCGCCGGAGTCGCGGATCACCGACACCGGCACGCCGTCGGAGGCAAGCAGGCCGTGCGCGGCGTCGCGGTAGGCGAGGTCGGTGGCCGGCGTCGTCATCAGCGTGCGGCGCTTGGTGGCGGCGAACGGGTAGAGCGTGTCGAGCGCCACGGTGCGGCGGCCGTCGAGCCCTTCGGCGGCCACGCAGGCCGTTGCATCCAGCCCGCGCGGCGTCACGATGATGAGCGCGTCGGCCGACGGCTTGGTGCCGGCCTCGGGCGTGATGCCCAGGTCCAGCATCAGGCGCTGCGCGGCGGCGTGGCCGGCTTCATGCGCGCGGCTGATCCAGACAGACTTTGGGCGTGCGGCGGGCACAGGGGCTTCGGCCGGCACCTGCTTCTGTCCTTCCGGGTAGCGGTAGAAGCCTTCGCCCGTCTTGCGGCCGAGGATGCCGCCGGCAAAGCGCACGGCGGTGATCTGCGAGGGGCGGTAGCGCGGCTCCTCATAGAACTGGCGGTAGACCGATTCCATCACCGGGTGCGAGACGTCGAGCCCGGTCAGGTCCATCAGCTCGAACGGGCCCATGCGAAAGCCTGCCTGCTCGCGCATGATGGCATCCACGTCGGCAAACGCGGCCACGCTTTCCTGCGCCACGCGCAGGCCCTCGGTGTTCATGCCGCGCCCGGCGTGGTTGACGATGAAGCCCGGCATGTCGATGCAGCGCACGGCGGTGTGGCCCATGCGCTTGGCGAGCGCGGCCAGGGCGTCGCCGGTGGCGGGCGCGCTGCGCAGGCCGTCGATCACCTCGACCACCTTCATCAGCGGCACCGGGTTGAAGAAGTGGAAGCCGGCCACGCGCTCGGGGTGCTTGCAGCCTGCGGCAATCGCTGTGATCGACAGCGACGACGTGTTCGACGCCAGGATCGCATCCGGGCGGACGATGTCTTCGAGCTGGCGGAAGAGATCGCGCTTGACCTCCAGCTTCTCGACGATGGCCTCGACGACCAAGTCGCAGTCGCCTAGGTCCGTGAGCGCGTTGGCGGGGATCAGCCGGGCGACGGCGGCGTCGGCCTCATCCGCCGTCAGCTTGCCCTTGGCGGCCAGTTTGGCCAGTGTGTCGGCCAGCGCACTGCGGGCGGCCTCCACGGCTTGAGGGTTGGCGTCGAACAGCTTGACGCGCAGGCCGGCCTGGGCCGCGATCTGCGCAATGCCGCGCCCCATGGCGCCGGTACCTACAATCCCGATACAGTGCATATGAAATCCGCTTCGATCGAAAGAAGTCTGGCTAAAATAGCACGAGCGTGCGATTTTGGCATCCGCGCCAACCATGACAGGCGATCAAACCAACCAAGGAGACTGGTGCATGCTGACGCTATACGGTTTTTCCGCGAGCAACTACTACAACAAGGTCAAGCTCGCGCTGATGGAGAAGGGCATCCCCTTCGAGGAGTCGCTGCGCTGGCCCGACCAGACCGACGGCGAGATCTCGCCGCTGCACAAGGTGCCGTACCTGGTGGGCGAGGACGGCGGCATGTGCGAGTCGCAGGTCATCATCGATTACCTCGAATCGCGCTACCCGCAGCATCCGCTGATTCCGGCCGATCCGTTCAAGGCAGCCAAGGTGCGCGAGATCGTGACCTTCCTGGAGCTGCACCTGGAACTGGTGGCGCGTCAGCTGTTTCCCGAGGCGTTCTTCGGCGGCAAGATCAGCGACAACCTGAAGGTGAAGGTGCGCGAGCAATTGGAGAAGAACATCCCGGCGGCGGCCAAGCTGTTCAAGTTTGCGCCGTACGTGGCGGGTGACACCTTCACCATTGCGGACTGTGCCGCCATCGTGCACTTCCCGCTGGTGAGCCAGGCCACCAAGATCATCTATGGCGAAGACCTGCTGGCGCCCATCGAAGGCGTCAAGCCGTACCTCGCCAAGATGGCCGAGAACCCCAACGTGCAGAAGATGAGAGCAGACAGCAAGGCGAACCTGGAACAGATGCTCGCCCACTACGCCAGCAAGCGGGCGTAACCCGCCGCGGTTAGAACCTGTTCACGATCCGTAGCGAGCGGCCCGAGGTTGGTCCGAGAAGCGCAGCCGTACATTGGGTACGGCGAGCATCACAGGGCCAAGATCGGGCCGCGCAGTAGGATCGTGATCAGGTTCTTACAGCTTCGACAAACGCTCCAGGGCCAACTGGAGCGTTTCGTCTTTCTTGGCGAAGCAGAAGCGCACCACGCCCGATTCGTGC
>CAJXMR010000188.1 GCA_913056305.1 uncultured Ralstonia sp. | reverse complement strand
GTGCTGCTGGAAGTGCGCGCCAGCGTCGACAGCATGAAGTCCGCCACCGGCGAGATCGAGATGGGCAACCGCGACCTGTCCAACCGCACCGAGGTCTCGGCCAGCAACCTGCAGGAAACCTCCGCCGCGCTGACCGAGCTGACCACCAGCGTGAAGAATTCCGCCGACGCGGCCGTGCAGGCCACGCGCCTGGCCAGCGAAGCCAGCGACGCCGCCACGCGCGGCGGCGAGGTGGTGTCGGGCGCGGTGAGCACGATGGACGAGATCGGCAAGTCGTCGGCACGCATCACCGAGATCATCGGCGTGATCGACAGCATCGCCTTCCAGACCAACATCCTGGCGCTCAACGCCGCGGTGGAAGCCGCGCGTGCCGGCGAGAACGGCCGCGGCTTTGCCGTGGTGGCCGGCGAGGTGCGCACGCTGGCACAACGCAGCGCTACGGCCGCGCGCGAAATCAAAGACCTGATCCAGGCATCGGAAGCCAGCGTGAAGACCGGCGCGCAACGCGTGCAGGCCGCCGGCGCAACGATGCAGGAAATCGTGCAGGGCATCGAACGTGTGGCGCGCATCATCGGCGAGATCGACGGCGCGATGCACGAGCAGAGCACTGGCATCAGCCAGATCGATCGCAGCGTCGCCGAGATGGATCAGGCCACGCAGCAGAACGCGGCACTGGTGGAGCAGTCGACGGCTGCATCGTCCATGCTCAACGAACAGGCGCACGGCCTGGCTCGCACGGTTGGGCTGTTCAAGTTGCGCAACGTCTGACGCGCCGCTACATTGACCGCCCGTCAAAGTGGGTGACCGGCACGCTGGTCAGATCGATGTCTTCCAGGCAGCGGACGTTGACGGCAATCATTGGTGTGCCGTCGGGCATCGCGCCCTCTGCATAGGGATGGATGCCGCAGGTCGGGCAGAAGCGGTGCTTGATCACATGCTTGTGGAAGAGATAGGTGCTGGCGTTGTCTTCCGGCGTGAGCAATCGCACCTTGTCGCGGGCCACGAACCACAGCAGCGACCCCTTGCGCTGGCAGATCGAGCAGTTGCATGCCATCGCGTTTTCGGGATGCCCCTCAACTTCGAACGCGACGTTGCCGCAGTGGCAGCTTCCTTTGTGTGTCATGCCGGTCTCCTGTGATGTGCGTTTGTGGCGGGCTTTGCGCCGTCCACTATAGGCGAGCCGGTTTGCGTACGAGGGGCACGTTCTCGGGAATCGCCCTAGGTCAATGGCTCTGTGTGCCGATGCGACAATCGCCGCGAGCGCGCCAAACGAATGAGCCAATCAACGCGCCACGGATCGCCGCGCCTTTGCGGCGACCGCGTCATGAGGAGCCATCATGCATCGCCATCGTCCTGTTACCGTGATCCGGTCGGTTTCTGCCGCCGCCATCTTTGCCGGCTGCGCCGGCGCGTTTGCGCAAGCGTCGCAACCGGCTGCGGCAGCGGCTCCACCCTCGGCACCGCCGCTCTCGGCGCAGATCATCAACATGGGCGGTATGGCCCCGGACGAGGTCGGCCCAGTCATCGCCGAGATGGGTACGCTGCGCACCAAGACGCTGGTGACGGCGGCCAATGGCACGGTGGGCGTCCAGGTCGGCACCGTGGCCAAGCACACGCACACGTACTCCGACGAGATCCAGTATGTAATGTCGGGCACGGCCACCGTCTGGCTCGACAACGCGCCGCGCGAGGTCCGGGCGGGTGATCTGATCGTGATCCCTCGTGGCGTGGTGCACGGAACGCTGACCACCAGCACGGATTTCAAATCGATGGCGATCAAGCTGCCGCCGCAGCGCGCCGGCGATACACACAAGGTGCCGTGATATCTGCGCCCTGATCTTCGGCATGTTGGCCTGGGTCAGGTCGGAATAAAAACACCATCCCTTACAATGGCGCCCTCCTAAAGAGTCCATCGCCATGTCCGCACCGCTCGCCAACGACACCTTCCTGCGCGCCCTGCGCCGCCAGCCCACCGACTACACGCCGCTGTGGCTGATGCGCCAGGCCGGCCGCTACCTGCCTGAATACAACGCCACCCGCACGCGCGCTGGCAGCTTCCTGGGCCTGGCCAAGTCGCCGGCCTACGCAACCGAGGTGACGCTGCAGCCGCTGGATCGCTACCCGCTGGACGCGGCCATCCTGTTCTCCGACATCCTGACCGTGCCCGACGCGATGGGCCTGGGCCTGTCGTTCGCGCAGGGCGAGGGCCCGCGCTTTGCCAAGCCGGTGCGCTCGGAAGCTGACGTGGCTTCGCTGTCGGTGCCCGACATGGCCTCGCTGCAATACGTGTTCGATGCCGTGGCCGAGATCCGCCGCGCGCTGGTGCAGGACGGCCGCCAGCGCGTCCCGCTGATCGGCTTCTCCGGTAGCCCCTGGACGCTCGCCTGTTACATGGTCGAAGGCGGTGGCTCGGACGACTTCCGCACCGTCAAGTCGATGCTCTACGCGCGCCCGGACCTGATGCACCGCATCCTGGAGATCAATGCGCAGGCCGTGATCGACTACCTGAACGCGCAGATCGACGCCGGCGCCCAGGCCGTGATGGTGTTCGACACCTGGGGCGGCGCGCTGGCCGATGGCATCTATCACGAGTTCTCGCTGGCCTACATGGCGCGCGTGGTGGAATGCATCCGCACCGGGGCCGATGGCCAGCGCGTGCCGGTCATCCTGTTCACCAAGGGCGGCGGCCTGTGGCTGGAAGCCATGGCTGAGACCGGCGCCGATGCACTGGGCGTGGACTGGACCGTCAACCTGCAGCTCGCCCGCCAGCGCACCAGCGGCCGCGTCGCCCTGCAGGGCAATCTGGACCCGACCGTGCTGTTTGCCGAACCCGAGGCCATCCGCGCCCAAGTGCGCCGGGTGCTGGAGGACTACGCAGCCGGCGGCGACAGCGACGGCCACGTGTTCAACCTCGGCCACGGCATTTCGCAGTTCACGCCACCCGAGTCGGTGTCGGTGCTGGTGGATGAGGTGCACAGCTTCAGCCGCGTATTGCGCACGCGGTTGCCGTAACAAGAACTTGCTGCAGTGCGGTGGCGTTTGAATTGAGCCCCTCTGGTGCGTCGGCGCAGAACCAAGGGTGGTCGGTTCGCCGCTTTGGTGCAGAAGCTGTGAGCGGCCACTCGCGTGCGGGGTGAGCTTGCACGGCCCAGACCCCTGTCAAGCGAAATATTTCGCACCTTTTTGAGCGTAACCTCGCTGTCAAGACTTGACTTATGCACAAAGCTGTCGCGGCTGGGATTTTTCGCGGCGCAACACAAACAGGCTTGTGCAACCATCGCATAAGTGTTTGATTTTTCTGAAAGAAAGTCGTGTGCGCGGAAATCGTGCAAGCTAGAAAAGGGCTTGATCTACCGGCCTTTGCAGGCGGTGGCGGCGAGTTTTCAACAAAGTTATCCACAGCTTGTGTGGATAGCGGAAAAAACGGACGCCGATCAGGGCGCCAAGCTGCAAACTTCAAGTAGTACGTGAAGAGTGGGCAGCGCGCGGAGCTGACGCGATGGCTTGATCACGTGATGCAGCCTGCCCGATAGCGCTGTTTCCGTCGCGTGCGATTCACCGCTGCCGCGCAACAATTCCTTTGCAGTTGAACCCGCAGTTGACTCCTTTCGTCCTCGTCGTTCCGATCCCATGACCGCCGCTTCCGTCGACGTCGCACTGCCTGCTTCGGGGCTCGGCCAGTCGCCCGGCATTGCGCGGGTGGTGATCGATACGCCCCTGGATGCGGTGTTCGACTACCGCTGCGCGCAACCCGTGCTGACGGGGCAACTGGTGGTGGTGCCGTTCGGCAACCGGCGGGTGGTGGCGCTGGTGGTGGAGACCGCCGCGACCACCGAGGTGCCGCAAGACCGTCTTCGCGACGTCGAGCGCGTGCTCGACTGGGTGCCGCCGCTCGATGCGCAATGGCGTGCGCTGGCCGAATTCGCCGCCGGTTACTATCACCGCGCCCTGGGCGAGGTGACGCTGCCGGCACTGCCGCCGCTGTGGCGCACACCCGGCAGCTGGGACAACCTCGCGCGCCAGGCCAACGAAACCGTCTATGTGATGCAAGAGCCGGCCCGTGCGGTGCTGCTCGACAGCGTGCCCAAGCGCGCCGCCGGGGCAATGCGCCTGGCCGAGGCTCTGACCGGCGACGGTGAGCTCTCGACGAGTGCCGCCGTCGCGCTCCACGGGCAGGCCGTGGCCAAGCTGCGCGACTGGGCCGCCATGGGCTGGCTGCGCGCGGAGCTGCGTCCGAAGCTGCTGCTGCCGGTGCCGCTGGAGCTGCCCGAGCCGTCCATCGCGCCCGCGCTGAACGCCGAGCAGGCTGCCGCCGTGGCCGCCATCGCGCAGGCAGGGGCGGGTGGCACGTTCAGCCCCTTCCTGCTGTACGGCGTGACCGGCAGCGGCAAGACCGAGGTCTACCTGCACGCCATCGCCGATGCCTTGGCGCGCGACCCGGCCGCGCAGGTGCTGATGCTGGTGCCGGAAATCAACCTGACGCCGCAGCTGGAGGCGCGTATCGCGGCGCGCTTCCCCGGCGTGCCGATGGCGGCTCTGCACAGCGGCCTGGCCGAACAGCCGCGCGCGCTGAACTGGCTGGCCGCGCATCGCGGCGAGGCGCGCATCGTGCTCGGCACGCGGCTGGCGATGCTGGCGTCGCTGCCGAACCTGGCGCTGATCCTCGTCGACGAGGAGCACGACACGTCCTACAAGCAGCAGGAAGGCCTGCGCTATTCCGCGCGCGACCTGGCGCTGTGGCGGGCCAGGCAGCGCAACATCCCGATCGTGCTGGGTTCGGCCACGCCGTCGCTGGAGACCTGGTGGCGCGCGGAGCAGAGCGCCACCACGCGGCTGACGCTGTCGCAGCGCGCGCAGGCCGAGGCGGTGCTGCCGCGCGTGTCGCTCATCGACCTGAACCTGGAGCGCCGCGCCGGGCGGGAGATCCGCGATGGCCTGTCCAAGCCGCTGGTCGACGCGATTGCCGACCGCCTCGCGCGCGGCGAGCAGAGCCTGCTGTTCCTCAACCGCCGCGGTTACGCGCCGGTGCTCTCGTGCGATGCGTGCGGCTGGCTGTCGGGCTGCCCGCGCTGCTCGGCCTACCTCGTGCTGCACAAGCCCGAACGCCGCCTGCGCTGCCACCACTGCGGCTATGAATCGCGCATCCCGCACCATTGCCCGGATTGCGGCAACGTCGACATCGCCCCGCTCGGGCGCGGCACGCAGCGTATCGAGGAAACGCTTGGTGCGTTGTTCCCAGAAGCACGCGTGGCCCGCATCGACGCCGATTCCACGCGCCGCAAGGGCAGCGCCGAAGCGCTGTTCGACACCGTGCACGAGGGCAGCGTCGACATCCTGATCGGCACGCAGATGGTCGCCAAGGGCCACGACTTCCAGCGCGTGACGCTGGTGGGCGTGGTGGCGCCGGACCCCTCGCTGTTCAGCCACGACTTCCGCGCCGGCGAGCACCTGTTCGCCTCGTTGATGCAGGTGGCGGGGCGGGCCGGCCGTGCGGGGCTGGCGGGCGAGGTGCTGATCCAGACACGCTACCCCGATGCGCCCGCGCTGCAGGCGCTCGTCCGGCACGACTACGGCGGTTTCGCCCGCCAGCTCCTGCGCGAGCGCAAGCAGGCCGGCCTGCCGCCGTTCGCTTATCAGGCGTTGCTGACCACCGAGCACCGCGAGGTCGCTCGCGCGCTGGAATTCCTCGGCGCCGCGCGCGAGCTGGGCGAGGCGCTGGTCGCAGAACTGGGCGCACCGGTCTTCCTACACGACCCCGTGCCGATGACCATGGTGCGCCTGGCCAACCGCGAGCGCGCCCAGCTGCTGGTGGAATCCGCCTCGCGCGCCGCCCTGCAGAAGCTACTGAGCGCCTGGACCGACCGGTTTGCCGAGATCGGCAAGACCGTCAAGGGCGTGCGCTGGCAGCTGGAGATCGATCCGCTGCGGATCTGAGGCGGGCTGCGTGAGGCGGGCTGCAATCAGGGCCACGGCTGGGGCGTGACCGGTACGCGCCACTGCTGGTTGGTGCCGCCATGGCAGGTCCACAGGATGAGCGGCGTGCCGTCCGCCGATTGGCCGCCCTTCTACGTGGAGGCAGCGCCCCGACGCCGTGTTCACCAGTTCCAATCCGTTGACCTGCCATTGCTGGCTGGCGCCGTTGTTGCACGTGGCCGCGATCACCTGGGCGCCGTTGGCGGCGCCCTGTGTGTCGAGGCACAGCCCATGCAGCGTGCGCACCGTGTGGTCGTGGCCCAGCACCCACGATTGATTGGCGCCGCCGTTGGCCGGGTACAGGACCGCGTGCGCCCCGGCCGTGAGCCCGCCAGCGATATTCACCACCTTGCCCTGCAGGCCCACGATCGGCCCGCGCACCGAGTTGCCGATGGCCGTGGTCTGCACCGAGCCGCCCGGCACCTGCGTGACCGTCGACAGGCAGTCGCCCGTGCTGGCCTTGCTGCCGCTGACGTGCGCGGCGATGGTGCCGCCGTTGCCCACCGGCACGCCAAAGGTCACGCGCGCATAGGGCTGGTTGAAGCACGACGCGGTCGGGTCATTCCACTCGAAGTATTCGGTCCAGTCGATCATGCCGGACGGGTTCACGGTGTCGGACTTCACCTGGATGCTGCCGAGCTTGTAGGCGCGCCCCGTGGTGGCATCGGTGATGGTGACGCCGAACCACTGGTTGCCTTCGCCCGCCACGTGAAAGCGGTAGGTGTGGCCCTGGACCCAGTCGATGGCCTGGGTGCGGCAGCTCTTGCCCACGCCTTCGCCACCGAAGTTCAGGCAGTAGCTGCCGGCATCGCCCGCGCGGGCCTCGGTGGCGTTCCAGATCGAGAACAGGAAGGTGCGCTTCGGCCCGCCGTTGGATTGCATGCCCAGGTAGCCGCCCAGGCCGCCGGCAAAGCCGAACTGGTTGCTCCAGAACACATTGGCGGCGTGGCCGGGGTCCTGGTCGACGGTGATGGAGAAGGTCACGTCATACAGCGGCGGCGTGCCGGCCGGGAAGGCATAGTAGGTGTACGCGTTGGGGGTCGACGAAGCGTGGGCAGGGGCGGCGCCGAGTGCGGCCAGCGACAAAAGCAGGCCGCCGCATGCGCGTTGAAGCGCGGATCGTAGCGTGTTGGGCATGGGTGTCGTCCGAGTGTGGTGGGATCCGAGCGGAGTCAGATTTCTCTGATGGCATAGAAATAGAGGACATCTCCGCCGTTGGAAAGCGGAAAAGTGTTGCGAAATGCATGCGGAAGCCCAAATCCCCCCTGTCTGGAGTAAGGGGTTGCACTAGGTTGCACCGTGGTGCAACCGGCGTATAGTGCCCTCCAATTTGCCGGCCACAAGCCAGGCAATGGCAGCTACGGAAAGGAACCCACATGGCTACAACCACCCTCGGGGTCAAACTGGACGATGCTTCGCGTGAACGCCTCAAGCGTGTCGCGCAGTCCATTGACCGCACGCCGCACTGGCTGATCAAGCAGGCGATCTTCACGTATCTGGATCAAGTGGAGCGGGGGCAGCTGCCAAATGACGTAAAGTCGGACGCAAACGGCCCGGCGGCGGATGGCCTCCCGTCCGCCGCCGCAGCCGTCTCGGATGTGCACGACGGCGAGGATGCCGTGGTGCAACCCTTCCTCGAATTCGCGCAGAGCGTGCAACCGCAATCGGTGCTGCGCGCTGCCATCACGGCCGCGTATCGCCGGCCGGAAACCGAAGCCATTCCGATGCTGCTGGAGCAGGCCCGCCTGCCGGGCGCGCTCGCCTCGGAAGCCAAGCAGCTCGCCCACAACCTCGCCGGCAAGCTGCGCACGCAGAAGGTCGGCACCGGCCGCGAAGGGCTGGTGCAAGGCCTGATTCAAGAGTTCTCCCTGTCGAGCCAGGAAGGCGTGGCGCTGATGTGCCTGGCCGAGGCGCTGCTGCGCATCCCGGACAAGGCGACGCGCGATGCGCTCATCCGCGACAAGATCAGCAACGGCAACTGGCAGTCGCACCTGGGCCAGAGCCCGTCACTGTTCGTCAACGCCGCCACCTGGGGCCTGCTGCTGACGGGCAAGCTGGTCGCCACGCACAACGAAGCCGGCCTGTCGAAGGCGCTCACGCGCATCATCGGCAAGCGCGGCGAGCCGCTGATCCGCAAGGGCGTGGACATGGCGATGCGCCTGATGGGCGAGCAGTTCGTCACCGGCGAGACCATTTCCGAAGCACTGGCCAACGCGCGCAAGTACGAGGCCGAAGGCTTCCGCTATTCCTACGACATGCTCGGCGAGGCCGCCATGACGGAGGAAGACGCGCAGCGCTACCTCGCGTCGTACGAGCAGGCCATCCGCGCGATCGGCCAGGCTTCGGGCGGGCGCGGCATCTATGAGGGGCCGGGCATCTCGATCAAGCTGTCGGC
Organism: uncultured Ralstonia sp.; assembly: GCA_913056305.1. Lineage (GTDB taxonomy): Bacteria > Pseudomonadota > Gammaproteobacteria > Burkholderiales > Burkholderiaceae > Ralstonia. Next base: position 633 of record CAJXMR010000188.1, on the reverse strand, counting down.
GCTGCATCCGCGTTATGCGCGCGCGCAGTACGACCGCACCATCAACGAGCTGTATCCGCGCGTGAAGGCGCTGGCGATGCTGGCCCGCGAGTACGACATCGGCATCAATATCGATGCGGAAGAAGCGGACCGCCTGGAGCTGTCGCTCGACCTGCTGGAGCGCCTGTGCTTCGCGCCCGAGCTGGCCGGTTGGAACGGCATCGGCTTCGTGGTGCAGGGCTACCAGAAGCGCTGCCCGTTCGTGCTGGACTACATCATCGACCTGGCACGCCGCAGCAAGCACCGCCTGATGATCCGCCTGGTCAAGGGCGCCTACTGGGACAGCGAGATCAAGCGCGCCCAGGTGGACGGCCTGGAGGGCTACCCGGTCTACACGCGCAAGGTCTACACCGACGTGTCATACCTGGCCTGCGCGCGCAAGCTGCTGGCCGCGCCGGAGGCGATCTTCCCGCAGTTCGCCACGCACAACGCGCACACGCTGGCCGCGATCTACCAGATGGCCGGCCAGAATTACTACCCCGGCCAATATGAATTCCAGTGCCTGCACGGCATGGGCGAGCCGCTGTACGAGCAGGTGGTCGGCAACAAGGCGGGCAAGCTCAACCGCCCGTGCCGCATCTACGCGCCGGTCGG
>CAJXMR010000187.1 GCA_913056305.1 uncultured Ralstonia sp. | reverse complement strand
CTGACCTCGATCGTGAAGCAGAACGCCGACAACGCGCGCCAGGCCAGCACGCTGGCGGTCAACGCATCGGACATCGCGGTCAAGGGCGGCGAGGTGGTGGGTCGCGTGGTCGAGACCATGGCCGGCATCAACGACAGCAGCAAGAAGATCGCCGACATCATCGGCGTGATCGAGGGCATTGCGTTCCAGACCAACATCCTGGCGCTCAATGCAGCGGTGGAAGCCGCCCGTGCCGGTGAGCAGGGCCGCGGCTTTGCCGTGGTCGCGGGCGAGGTGCGCAGCCTGGCGCAGCGCTCGGCCACGGCGGCCAAGGAGATCAAGGAACTGATCGGCGACTCGGTGGGCCGCGTGCAGAATGGTTCGACCCTGGTGGCCGAAGCCGGCACGGTGATCGAGGAGGTGGTGGTGGCCGTGAAGCGCGTGACCGACATCATGGGCGAGATCAGCGCCGCATCGGAGGAGCAGAGCGCCGGCATCGAGCAGGTCAATCAGGCCGTCAACCAGATGGACCAGGTGACGCAGCAGAACGCGGCGCTGGTGGAGCAGGCGGCGGCGGCGGCCGAGTCACTGGAGGAACAGGCCGAGGCCTTGCGCCACGCCGTGGGGGCCTTCCGCGTCGAGCACGCTTAAGAGGGAAGCGGCGGGCCAGCCAGCCCGCCCAAGACGCCCTTTCGCCAGCTTGCGGAAGGGCGTTTGCCGTTTATGGCATCAGGTCACGTGCACGCTCGGCGATCACGCCCTGCGTATCGTCGATCCAGCGCGCGGGAAACGGCTGCGACAGCAGGTAGCCCTGGATCACGTCGCAGCAGCACGAGCGCAGGGCTTGCAATTGCGCCGCCGTCTCGACGCGCGTGGCCGTCACGGGCACACCGGCATCGTGCGCGGCAGCTACCAGGCGCTGCAGCATCGCGTCATCGCCGGCACTGACCACCCCGCGATCGAGCTTGACCTGGTCGGGGCGGAACTGCGCGAGGCAATCGAGGCTGTGCTCGGTGGCGCCGAAGTCTTCCACCGCCACGCGCGCACCGCATGCGTGTAGTGCCTCGATGGCCTGCCGCGCCGCGCCGTTAGCGCGCAGCAGCGCGTGCTCGGACACTTCGAAGACCAGCCGCGCGGTCGGCACCGCATGGCGCGCGGCAATGTCGCGCACCACCTCGCTCAGTTGGGGGTCGAGCAGTTGCGCGACCGACAGGTTCACCGCCGCATGCACGCCCGGCTGGTGCGGCGTGCCGCGACGCTCGGCGCGCTCGGATTCTTCGCGCTGCAGGCCGGCCAGCATCTGCGCGGCGTTGTCGAGCACCCAGCGCCCGACTTCGCGGATGTCGCCGGTCTGCTCGAGGATGGGCAGGAAATCCGCCGGGGCCACGCCGCCCAGCTCAGGCGAAATCCAGCGCAGCAGGAATTCGTAGCCAACGATCTGCCCGTTGACGAGGCTCAGCTGCGGCTGCAGGTTCAGGCTGAACTGCCGGCGCCCCAACGCATGCCGCAATTGCGCCGCCAGCCGCGGATGTTCGCTCACGGGATCGTTTGCGTCCATTGCCGAAGCAACATCGCCGGCCTGGCGTGCAGGGGATGCCACCGGCGCGTACATCGCCGGGCTTTCCTCGCCGCCGTGCTGCACGTGGTAGAGGGCACGATCGGCTTGCTCGATCAGGCGGGCGGTGTCGGCTGGGGTGGCGTCGAACATCGTCATGCCGATGCTGCACGAACACACCAGCTCGTAGCCCTGCGTGATGAACGGCCGCGTGAGCGACGCGGTGATGCGCCGGGCTAGGTCATGGACATCCTGCGCCGACGCAAACGCCGCCGAGGCAATGGCAAAGGTCTCCGGCCCGACGCGACCCACCATCGGTGCGGCCCCACTGACGTCGGGTACACACAGCGCCTGCAGGCGCTGTGCACATTCGACCATCACGCTGCGCGCGGCCAGCGGTCCGAGTGAGGCCGAGGCCTCGGCAAAATGATCGAAGCCGATCAGCAGCAGCGCACCGACGCCGCCCGAGCGTGCCGGGTGCGGCATCTTGGCCAGTAGATGGACGAATCGTTCACGGTCCGGCAATCCGGAGATCGGATCCAGACCCGATGGCGCGACGGACGTTGCGCGACTCATAAATGGGGATCGTCCTGCAAATGCCTTTGAAACGAAGAACGCGATTGGGCTGGCTGCACGCCGTCAGTTATGTTGCATTGTGACAGCTGACCCAAAGGCATCTTAAGCGCAAAGCGTGGCCCACGCGGCCGAATCTCAGCCAATTCCTGGCGGGTTGTCGCGGGAATCGCACGGGCGGAATATGAATTGCAGTTCCGATTAATTCTGACCAAAGCGAAATGCATATCGGACTCCGGCGGCCATGCGTGCGTCGCGATGCGCGACGTCACGTGGCTCAGACCATGCGCTGGCTGCCCCATAGCAACTGCTCGTAAATGAAGCACTGCAGCAGCATTTTCTGCGCGGTCGGCAGGTCCAGGAATTCCACACCGTACTGATAGACATTGGCCAGGTCACCCGCCGGCTTCTCACTGCGGATGAGCGCGGCGACCACCAGTTCGGAGTGGTAGTCGCGGGTCTTGACGCGAAAGCGCAAGCGCGCGGGCGCGCCGCTTGCCTCCAACTGGTGCGCCGAGCGGAACGAGGCGCCCGTGGTGCTGAGGTCCGACAAATGGATCATGCGTGGCGCCTCGCCGCTGATCAGGATCTTGCCGACCAGGTTGGCGCGCACCCGCAGCGCTTTGCGTAACGAGCGGTTCTTGATGCGGCGCGGCGCAGACAGGACGGCGTAGTCGAACGGCAGGCGGCAGACCGCCATGACGGTGCATTCGAAGCTGGCGATGCCCTCGCCGGAGAAGGCGTGGATCTCCAGCAGCTCGTCCTTGACCGGCAGCAGCGGGCGCCCGTTGTCGACCGGCACCGTGATCAGCAGGTGCCGCTGCGGGCTGTAGCCCATGATGCGTGCGGTGCCTTTGCTCTGGCCCGCGCCGGCGGTCAGACGCACGGTCAGCATGCCGCCTGGTCGCAGCCCCAGCAACTCGAGCGCCATCGCGCGCTCGCCTTCGGCGTCCTCGCCCATCGCTGGGAAGGCCGTGTTCGGGAACGGCGTCGTGTCGACGGCCGGCGCTGCCGTCTCGTCGGTCTGCCGGTGCGGACGGTGCAGCGTGAACAACAGGTCAACCTCTTCGGACGAGTGGATCACGTCGCCCTTGGGCACGAGCAGTTGCCCGTCCGGCGCCAGCATCGGCCAGGGCAGGGGAACGGCAAGCGGAATGTCGAGGGGTTGGAGTTCGATCATGTGCATTGGGGGAGGCCGCGCGCGAAGTCTCCCGCTGTCTTAAACGGCCAAGCGGGACATAACTTTAAGCGCACTTGGCGCCGCATACCGGCGCGCCTTTGCGCCAACGCGCCTGCCGACACGGAAATGGCACACGGCACGGTTATGCTCGGCACCGGTTTTCCATTCATGGCAGGCAGGTCGTACGTGAGTCCCCCAAGGCAGCGAGTTGTGGCAGCGGCGGCGCAGTTCGTGCGCTACGTCGTCATCGGCGGTGGCGCCACGCTGGCGCACTACGTGACATTGTTTGGGCTGGTGCAGGCCCATGTGCCGCCCTGGCGCGGGTCGGTGGCGGGCAGCGTGATCGGCGCGACCCTCAATTACGTCATCAGCCGCAGGGCGGTGTTCAACACCACACGCGGGCACGCGGGTGCGATGGTGCGGTTCGGACTCGTCGCGCTGTTTGCGCTGGGGTGCAATGCCGCGCTGATGGCGGCGGGGCTCGGCATCGGCCTGTACTACCTGGTGGCGCAGGTGTTCGCCTCGTCGCTGACCGGTATCTTCAATTTCCTGCTGCACCGGCACTGGACGTTTCGCGACGCGGCGGTTGCCGGCGCGGGCGTTGCGCCCTGCCCAAGCGTCGCGCGCGGCGGTGCGCGTTAAGCCCTGACGGGAATCGGCCGCGCGTCAGTGCGTCCTGGCAGGACTGCGTGTCGGGACGAGGCTCTCCGGCGAGATGGCGACATCGCCCAGGCGGTTGTCGGGCGGCGTGGGCGCGTTGTCACGCAGGCGTTCGACCACCAGGTGCACATCGATGATGTCAGCCACGCCTGCCGCCTCCAGCGAGACCAGCGCTGCCAGCTGCGCAATCGCAAACGTATCCGCTAGCAGCAAGGTGTCATCGTGTAGATCGCCCGCTGGGCGCATGACGCTCACGCCGGCGGTGGCCTGGTCGCCAGGTTGCACCGCAGCATCCCGTGCGCGATAGGCGAAATACGCATCGGCAAAATGCACGCGATGCGCGTCGAACACCCGCAGCGCGGCCGTCAGCGCATCGTCGATCCACACCGGATCCAGGGGTTCGCCAGTCTCGGGCAGGCCCGCCAGCTTGAGCGCGTAGCGGTGCGTTTGCGTCCCCGGGGCGACAAAGCTCAATTCCATACCACCTCCCACAGCCGCGTGCGCTAGCGCCGCGGCCACGCCGTGTCGAACTCGCCCCCCGAAGCGATGTTTGAAGAATAGCGGAGAGTGGTTCCGCATGGAGTTCATCTCGTCCTTCCGGATGACCACGCGCACGATGCCTGCCGGTGCAGGCATCCACAATGTGGATTGCGCTACGCACGCAGAGTGTCGGCGTGTGCGTTGTGCGGCGCGTCATTTCACCTTAACCGAATGGTTAGCTGTTGCAGGCGGATGACGGTGGTACATTGTTGACGTCCGGCGACGCCGGATCGCAGCCGACAGGACGGCTGCGACAAACGCCGATGGGAATGACGCGGGGCGCGTTTCCTTCGCGTCGATCCGAGCACGAGGAGCAGGTGCGCCCTGTCCCCTCGCGGGAAGGGATTGCCCCGTTAATCAGCGGCTTCTATAGTCCGCCTCGATTCGCGCGCGTCACACGCGCGACACGGTCCTGCCAGCCAGACATGCAGGCCACGAGAACGGTAACGGGGTACCACGCCGACCACCACTCACCACGCCCAGCGCAGACCAACAGCGCTAGCAGATCGGCGGGGTGGCCCGGCCCATGACCAGATGCCTCCGGAATTGCCGCATTCGCGAAACTGCATCGTCATGCTTGAGGATCACCACTTGTATAAAGCAGCGATCGAACATTCGCCGATAGGGATCGGTTTATGTGCGCCGGAGGGTCGCTTCCTCGACGTCAACCGCGCGCTGTGTGCGCTGACGGGGCATGAAGCCCAGGCGCTGCGCGCGCGCGATCTGTTCGACCTCTGCCACCCCGACCACGCCCGGCGCACGCGCGATAGCGTGGAGGCATTGCTGGCTGGTCAGCGCGAGGCGCTTTCGCTGGAAACGCGCCTGGTGCGCCAGGACGGTAGCACGGTCTGGGTACAGGCCGACTTTGCCTTGGCCGCGGCCGACGACGAGGGCGCCGCGGGCCAGCATCTCATCGTGCAGGTGCAGGACGTCACGGCACGGCGTCTGGCACTTGAATCCTTGCGCGCCTCGGAGCAGCGCCTGGCGTATGTGCTGGACGGCGCTGGCCTTGGCACCTTCGACTGGTCGATGCGCGCCCAGCACGTCTCCTTCAACCGCCGCACCGCCGAGATCCTCGGCTATGACGCGGACGCACTCTCCAACGATCCGGACGACTGGGTGGCCATGGTGCATCCGCAGGATGCCGCGCTCAGCGCGCGCCGTGTCTATCGCCATCTGCGCGGTGATGCGGACAGCTTTGAAGTCGAGCAGCGCCTGCGCGGTCAGCAGGGCCAGTGGGTTTGGGTGTCGGCACGCGGGCGTGTGACCGAGCGCGACGCGTATGGCATTGCCGTGCGCGTGAGCGGCACGCTGCAGGACGTGACCAAGCGCCGCGCCATGCTGGACCAGGCGCATCACCTTGCGCTGCACGACCCATTGACCGATCTGCCCAACGCACGCCTGCTGCGCGACCGCCTGTTCGTCGCCATCCAGACCGCGCGCCGGGCCCGCAGCCAGGTGGCGGTCGTGTTTGTCGATCTCGATCGCTTCAAGCCGATCAACGACGAATATGGTCATGGCATGGGCGACCTCGTCCTCAAGGCCACCGCCATGCGCCTGCGCAGCGGCCTGCGCGCGTCCGACACGGTGGCCCGCCTGGGCGGCGACGAGTTTGTCGCCATCCTCACGCACTGCCAGACCCGAGACGACGTCGAGCAGACCGTTGAGCGGCTGATCGAGCAGCTGCAGGCGCCGTTCCGCATGGAGGGGCACGTGCTGTCGATGAGCGTGAGCGCCGGCGTGGCGCTCTACCCGGGCGACGGGCGCGACGCGCAGACGCTGATCCGCTGTGCTGACTCCGCGATGTACGAGGTCAAGCGTGCAGGCGGCAACGGCTTTGGCTTCCACGCCTCACTCAACTACGAGCGTCTGATGAGCATGCGCCCGCGCGAGCGCGACATCGACGGCGAGGCTGACGCCGGCTAGCGGCCCGATCGCGCGCGGCCCAAAGCAAAACGGCCCGCCACACAGGGCAGGCCGTTCGGGCAAACCTGGCGCAACGCCGGCTTAGAAGGAGTAGCGCAGATACAGCTCGTTCAAGTCGGTGCCCGGGTTCGGGCGCTTGATGGACGCGTTCGATAGGTGCTCGAAGCGGTAGCCCACCTGGAACTGCTGCCGGGTGCCGAAGGCCACGCCCACGCCGATCATGTCCGAGAACTGGAAGGCCGTGCTGAAGTTGTGCTCATCCGAGGTGCGGGTGTGCGACAGCAGGCGCGGGCCGACGCCGGCCTCGATGAACGGCACCCAGGAGCTGCCACGCTTCTCGATGCGGAACAGCGGCGTCACGCCAAATTCCGTCAGGTTCTGGCGGTTGGTGCCCGAGGTCGAGCGCCACTGGCCGAGCGCCACTTCCCAGTCCAGGTTCACGAACCAGCCTTGCGGGTTGCCCCAGTGGAAGCCGGAATCGAAATCGACGTCGACGCCGTATTTCTCAATGCCGTGGCGGTTGTCGCGGCCGTAGATGGCGCGCACCGACGGGTCGAGCGTATCGGCTTGCGCGGGGACGGCGGCGAAGAGCGTGGTGGCGCCCATGGCGGCAGCCAGCACCTTGGCGGAGCGGGAAAGCGTGGATCGGATCATCAGAGAGAGTGGATGATGGTTTGGCGGCGCGCGTCCTTGCACAGAATTTCAACAGCCGGCCACGCGCGCGGCGGACATGGCGGCAAGAAAGCTGCATCCGGTTGAACGTTTGCAAGTCGCGGCTGCAACGCCTGCTGGTCAGCACGCGCGCCCCACCTTGCTCCCGTCAGTGGATTCGGCCAATTGCAATCAGATTAGGCCGAAAAATTCCGTCGATTATAGGGCGAACGGGCGCGCAGCGTGCGGCCCGCCTCCCAAGGCCGCGTTGCCGTTGTAGAAATGTCAGAAATCCTTCAGGGCAGGCGCGGTGCCTATTGCGGTGTGGGTGCCGAAGTGGCGGGCTGTGCGGCCTGGCCCACGAGCGGCACCTCGCCGTGCCAGCCGCCGCCCAGTGCCTTGACCAGCAGCACGGCCGCCGAGTAGCGCTTGCCCTGCAGCGTCAGCAGCGTGCGTTCGGCGTTGTAGGCGGTTGCCTGCGCGGTAATGACTTCAAGGAAGCTGATGGTGCCCGCGCGGTAGCGGTTGAGATCGAGCTGCGCGGCTTCCTGGGCGGCCTTGACGGCCTCATTCTGCGCATCGAATTCCTTGGCCTCCCAGCGCAGCGCGGCCAGGTTGTCCTCCACGTCCTGGAAGGCGCCGAGCACGGTCTGGCGGTAGGTGGCAACCGACTGGTCGTAGGCGGCACCGGCCTTGTCGACGGCCGCCGAGCGGGCGCCGGCGTCGAACAGCGTCGCCGCCAGCGTCGGGCCGATCGACCAGATGCGGGTGGGCAGCGTGGCCAGGTGCGACAGCGTGTTGGCCGCCACTCCGGCGGTTGCGCCCAGCGTGAGCGTCGGGAAGTAGGCGGCCTTGGCCACGCCGATGTTGGCATTGGCCGCCGCCATGCGCCGTTCGGCTGCCGCGATATCCGGCCGGCGTTCCAGTACCGATGACGGAATTTCCAGCGGAATCTCCGGCAGCAGTGGTAGATCCTGCACGGTCGCGGCACTGGTCGATGCCAGCGAGAATTCCGACGGGGTCTTGCCGATCAGCACGGCAATGGCGTGCTCCAACTGCGCGCGCGTGACTTCGGTGTCGAGCAGCAGGGCCTGGGATTGCTGCAGCTGGGTTTGTGCGGTCAGTACGTCCGAGCGCTGCGCCACGCCCACGGCGTATTGGTTCTTGGTGAGCTGCAGGAAGCGTTCATAGTCGGCCACGGTGCGCTGCAACACCGCCTTCTGCGTGTCTGTCACGCGCAGCTGGAAGTAGTTCTGCGCCAGCGTTGCCTGGGCGGAGAGCAGGGCGGACGCCAGATCGCCGGCGCTGGCCTCAGCGCTAGCCTTGTTCGACTCCACCGTGCGGCGCACGCGGCCCCACAGGTCCAGCTCCCAGCTGGCATCGAGCGAGATGCTTTGCGCATTAAGCAGGCTCGGGTTGCCCGTGGAGAGGCTGCCGTCCGGATTGACCGTGGTCCGTACCGAGCGGCTGCGCGTGGCCGAGGCGCTGGCCGACAGCGTGGGGAAGAACTGCGCGCGTGCCGATTGCACCAGCGCCTGGGCCTGCCGGTACTGCGCCTCGGCCACGAAGATGTTCTGGTTGGCGGCGGCCACCTGGTCTTCCAGCGCGTTCAGTTGCGCGTCGCCGAAGATCTCCCACCACTTGCCGCGCGTCGCGGTATCGGCAGGGGCGCCGACCTTCCATGCGCCGGCGGTTTCCTTGTATTGCTGCGGCACGTCGGCCGACGGGCGCTTGTAATCGGGGCCGACCGCGCAGGCGGTCACGAGCGCGCAGGCAGCCAGCGCAACCAGGCGCGGCAGCAGGCGGGAGGGGTGGAGGGCGTGGATGCCTCTTGTCATGTTCAACTTCCTTGCGTATCCAAAGCGGGCAACGGTGCTTCCTTACGGCGGCCGAGCAGCCACAGGCGTAGCTTGTCGAGCGCCAGGTAGACCACCGGCGTGGTGTAGAGCGTCAGGATCTGGCTGACC
>CAJXMR010000186.1 GCA_913056305.1 uncultured Ralstonia sp. | reverse complement strand
GCAAGAACGATCAGTTCTATGCCGACTACAAGGCCGGCACGCTGGATATCCACGCCTTCCTGCGCTTTGCCCTGGCGCCGCTCGCGGCACATCCACGCGATACGCTGGCCCAGTGGCATGCGGAATTCATGCACGACGTGATCCTCCCCAAGATCACGCCGCAGGCCAAGGCGCTGGTCGACCAGCACCTGGATGCCGGCGACCTGTGCTGCGTGGTCACGGCCACCAACAGCTTCGTCACCCGCCCGATCGCGCAGGCGTTTGGTATCGACCACCTGATCGCCACCGAACCGGCCACCGCCGACGGCACGCCCGAGGGCGCCTTCACCGGCGACGTGGCCGGCACGCCGAGCTTCCGCGAAGGCAAGGTCGCGCGCGTGCACGAGTGGCTCGCCCACATGGGCCGCGGCTGGAGCGACTTCGGCCACAGCACCTTCTACAGCGATTCCGCCAACGACGTGCCGTTGCTGGAAGAAGTGAGCGACCCCGTCGCCACCAATCCGGACGACACCCTGCGGCACCTGGCCACCCAGCGCAACTGGCGCATCATGGACCTCTTCCGATCGAGCGCGGCGTGATCAAGAAACTCATCAACCGCCTGCTGGGCAAGACCGCCGCAGAGCCCGCTTCCCCCGCCCCCGCTGAATTGGGGACGTCTCCCGCCAAGAAAACCCGCACGCCCAAGACGCCCAAGCCGCGCACCAAGGCGGCCGCCGGCGGCGTGCCGCGCCAGGCGCGCGTGTGGAGCGTGGACGAGCACGGCATCGACTCGAAGCTGCTCTCGCGCAACGCGGTCAAGGTCACCTCCACGCTGCAGGAAGCCGGCTACGACGCGTACATCGTCGGCGGCGCGGTGCGCGACCTGCTGCTGGGCATCAAGCCGAAGGATTTCGACGTCGCCACCAATGCCACGCCCGAGCAGGTGCAGGCGCTGTTCCGCCGCTCGCGCATCATCGGCCGGCGCTTCCAGATCGTGCACGTGACGTTCTACGGCGGGCGCGACCAGGAAATCATCGAGGTCTCGACCTTCCGCGCGCTGGTCGACGCGGTGGAGAGCGAGCAGGTGCCGGCCGGCAAGCGCGTCAAGCGCACCGAGCTGGACCACCACACGCACGCCGTGGACGCCAGCGGCCGCGTGCTGCGCGACAACGTCTGGGGCACCCAGGCTGAAGACGCCACCCGCCGCGACTTCACCGTCAACGCGATGTACTACAACCCCGCCGATGAGACCGTGCATGACTACCATCACGGCATGGAAGACATGCGCGCGCGCACGCTGCGCATGATCGGCGATCCGGTCACGCGCTACCGCGAAGACCCGGTGCGCATGCTGCGCGCGGTGCGCTTCGCGGCCAAGACCGGCTTCGACATCGACCCCGCCACGCGCGCGCCGATCGCCGAGCTGGGCCCGCTGATCCACAACGTGCCGGCCGCCCGCCTGTTCGACGAGATGCTCAAGCTGCTGATGTCGGGCCACGCCTGGGCGTCGCTGCAGGAGCTGCGCAAGGCCGGCCTGCATAGCGGTCTGCTGCCGCTGCTGGACGTGGCGCTGGAGCAGCCGATGGGCCAGCGCTTCGTGCAGCTCGCGCTCGACAACACGGACGACCGCGTCAAGGCAGGCAAGCCGGTCTCGCCGGGCTTCCTGTTCGCCTCGCTGCTGTGGCACCACGTGCTGGAGCACTGGAACCGCCGCCGCGCCGCTGGCGAGCCGCTGATCCCCGCGCTGCACACCGCCATGGACGAAGTGCTCGACCGCCAGACCGAGCAGCTCGCCATCCAGCGCCGCTTCACGGCCGACATGAAGGAAATCTGGAGCATGCAGCCGCGCTTCGAGAAGCGCGCCGGCCGCATGCCGCACCGCCTGCTGGAGTCGCCGCGCTTCCGCGCCGGCTACGACTTCCTGGTGCTGCGTTGCGCCTCGGGTGAATTGCCGGAGGAGCTGGCCACCTGGTGGACCGACTTCCAGAACGGCGACGGCGAGGCACGCGAAGCGCTGATCGCCCAGGCCAAGCACGCCCCGAGCGGGTCGCGCATGCCGGGCATGGCGGGCGGTGACGCAACCGGGGGCTCCACGGGGCCGGCCAAGCGCCGCCGCCGCCGACGCGGTCCGGCAAAATCGGATACAGTCGGACACGTTAATCCGGAAGGTTCGGAGGGAACGTGAAGACAGTGGCGTACATCGGCATCGGCGCCAACCTGGGTGACGCACGCCAGGCCGTGAAGGATGCCGTGGTCTGCCTCGCGCAGCAGGTCGGCATCACCATCACGGGCAAGTCCAGCCTGTACCGCAGCGCGCCCGTGGAGGCCACCGGCGACGACTACATCAACGCCGTGGTGCGCATCGAGACGCCCTTCACTGCGGGGCAACTGCTCCGCATCTGTCATCACATCGAAGACCAGTTCGGCCGCGAGCGCCCCTTTCGCAACGCGCCGCGCACGCTGGACCTGGACCTGCTGCTCTACGGCGACCACGTCCTCACCTCGCCCGAGCTGACGGTGCCGCATCCGCGCGTCGGCCAACGCGCCTTCACGCTGCTGCCGCTGCATGAGCTGGCGCCGGATCTCGTCATCCCGGGCATCGGCGCGGTGGCCGAGCTGCTGCCGAACGTGGCCGACCAGCGCATCGAGAAAACCTCGATGTGCCAGTGCATGCGCGCCACGCCGGCCGCCTGACGCTCTCACACTCACCTACCGGACCCGCACGATGGCACTCGATCATCTGCGCCGCATCGTCGTCGAAGGGCCGATCGGCGTCGGCAAGACGGCGCTCGCGCAACGCCTGGCCGACCACCTGCGTGCCGCCACGCTGTTCGAGACGCCGGCCGAGAACCCCTTCCTCGCCCGCTTCTACGAAGACCCCGAGCGCTTTGCGCTGCCGGTGCAGCTGCGCTTCCTGCTGCAGCGCGCCGAGCGACTGGCCGCCTGGCACAAGGCGACGCTCGCCGGCGAGCGCATCGTCGCCGACAGCTTCCTGCCACGCGACCGCCTGTTTGCCCAGTTGACGCTGCCCGCCGACGAACTCGCGCTGTACGACGCGATGGCCAAAGCGCTGGCCCTGCCGCAGCAGCGCATCGACCTCGTGATCTGCCTGCAGGCACGCGCCGAAGACCTGCTGCCGCGCATTGCCAAGCGTGCCGTGCCTTACGAATCGGGCATCGACGCCGAGTACCTCGGGCGCATCTGCGCCGCGTACGGCGAGCTGTTTCTGTATTACGATGCCGCACCGACGCTGATCGTCGACACCGCTGCCTTCGACCCCTCAGGCAACGACGACGATTTCCGCACCTTGCTCGCCCGCATCGACGCGATGCGCGGCCCCAAGGAATTCATCAAGCTGGCAACGCGCTAGCCGACGCACTCCATGGTCTGCGTGGGCCGTCGCGATGCCCCATTGAGTCCCAGTCCATGAGCTACCTCCAGGAATCGAACCGCAAGGCCGTCACCGTCACTTCGCTGCAGGCCATGCGCGCAGGCGGCGAGCGCATCGCCATGCTGACGGCCTACGACGCCAGCTTCGCCGCCCTGATGGACCGCAACGGCGCCGATGTGCTGCTGGTCGGCGATTCGCTCGGCAACGTGATGCAGGGCCAGAAGACCACGCTGCCCGTCACGCTGGACCACATCGTCTACCACACCGAATGCGTGTCGCGCGGCATCGACAAGGCCTTGCTGATGTCGGACCTGCCGTTCGGCACCTATGGCACACCAGAGCAGGCCTTCCACAGCGCCGTGCGCGTGATGCAGGCCGGCGCGCAAATGGTCAAGCTCGAGGGCGGTGTGTGGCTCGCGCCCACCATCCGCTTCCTGATCGAGCGCAGCATTCCGGTGTGTGCGCACATCGGCCTGACGCCGCAGTCGGTGCACGCCTTCGGCGGCTTCAAGGTGCAAGGCCGCGGCGATGAGGCCGCAGCGCAGCTCAAGGCCGATGCGCTGGCCGCACAGGATGCCGGCGCGCAGATGGTCCTGATGGAAGCCGTGCCGGCCGCGCTGGCCGGCGAGGTGACACGCCTGCTGAAGGTACCCACCATCGGCATCGGCGCGGGGCTGGAGTGCTCGGGCCAGGTGCTCGTCATGCACGACATGCTGGGCGTGTTCCCCGGCCACCGGCCCAAGTTCGTGCGCAACTTCATGGACGGCCAGACCACCATCGACGGCGCCGTCTCGGCCTACGTGGCAGCGGTCAAGGACGGCACCTTCCCCGGGCCGGAACACACCTTCGCGGCGTAATCCGCACCGCGCGCCCGCATGGAAATCTGGTCGGCCACCGTCGACGCCTTCGCCCTGCTTGCCAGCGGCGATGCGGCGCTGTGGCGGATCGTGTGGGTTTCGCTGAAGGTGGCGGTGGCTGGGCTGCTGCTGGCGGCGCCGCTCGGCCTGCTGATCGCCTACGCCATCGCCATGCACCGCTTCCCGGGGCGCCGTGTGCTGGTGGTGCTGGCGCAGGCGTCGCTGTCGTTTCCGACCGTGCTGATCGGGCTGGTGCTCTACCTGCTGCTGTCGCGCCAGGGGCCGCTGGGCGGCTTTGGGCTGCTGTTCACCCAAGGCGGGATGATCCTGGGGCAGGCGGTACTCGGGCTGCCGGTGATCGTCGCGTTTGCGCTGGCAACGCTTGAGCGCGCCGACCCACGACTGACCGAGACCGCGCGCGTGCTCGGCGCCGGACCGCTGCGGCTGGTGCTGACCGTGTTCCGTGAATTGCGCTTCGGCCTGGGTGCGGCGGTGGTGGCGGGCTTTGGCCGCGTCATCGCCGAGGTCGGCTCCGCGCTGATGGTCGGCGGCAATATCGAAGGCGTCACACGCACCATGACCACGGCGATCGCACTGGAGACCAGCAAGGGCGAGTTCGCGCAGGGCATCGCGCTGGGCATCGTGATGATCGCGCTGGCACTGCTCGTCAACGTGGTGCTGGCGTGGCTGCAGGGCGCGGGCACCTTCCGCCATCGCGCCGCGTGAACACGCCGATGACGCCATCCCGCCCGCTGATGGTGTTCGAACACCTGCGCTGCCGCCACGGCGAGCGCCTGCTGTTCGAGATCCCGCGCCTGGCGCTGTCGGCGGGCAATGCGGTGGTCATCACCGGCGCCAACGGGGTCGGCAAGACCACGCTGCTGCGCATGCTGGCCGGCCTCACGCCGGCCGGTGCTGCCGTGGTGACGCTGGATAACGGCCCGCAGCCGCTGTCGCCCTACCCCGGCGCGTTGCGCGCGCGGCTGACCTACGTGCACCAGCATCCGTATCTGTTCCGCACGTCGGTGCGCGCCAATCTGGCCTACGGCCTGACGACGGGTCCGCACCGCGTTTCGCGTGCGGAGTTGCAGGACCGCGTCGACGACGCCATCCGCTGGGCCGGCCTGCAGCAGGTGCTGGACGTGCCGCCCGAGCGCCTGTCCGGTGGCGAAACGCAGCGCCTGGCGCTGGCACGCGCCCGTGCATTGCGCACCGACGTGCTGTTGCTGGATGAGCCGACGTCCAACCTGGATGGCGCAGCGCGCGAGCAGGTGCTCGCGCTGGTGGGCGAACTGGCGGCAGAAGGCCGTGCACTGCTGATGGTTTGCCACGACCGCGAGCTGATCAACCTGCCCGGCGTAGCGCGTTGGAAGATGGAGCGTGTAATGGGCTTTGACGGGGGCGCGAGGCTGTTCCACAGGGGGCAGAGCTAGGCGTGGCCGACGCTGTGTGGCATGCCACACGAGGAGGTTACAACAACGCTCTGCCCCCTGTGGAACAACCTCCCTCCGGGTTGCTTCCAAAACACGCGCTGGGGGTGTCGCAGCCAACTGCCAATGGAACAACCATTGGCAGCCGTCCGCGCCTACCCAGCCCGCGTTTTGGAAGCAACGCGCCCCCGTCAAAGCCCATTACACGCTCCCAGCGAGGGGCGGCTCGAAATGCGCGGGCACCACACCGCGTAGGGCGTTGCACACGGCAACGGCCTCGGCACGAGCGACGTCGGCGCGGGTCAGCACGCGTTCGTGCAACGGCGCGCCCAGCCATGGTGTCGCGTCATCCAGCAACACCGCACGCATCACGCCCGGCAGCACGCCGGCCGACAGCGGCGGCGTCCACCACGCGCCGTCGAGCTTGACCAGCACCGTGGTCCGCCCGCCCTCGGCCAGCGTGCCGTCCCCGTTGAAGAACACCGCATCGAAGGCGCCTTCGCGCTCGGCGGCCTGCCAGGCCGCGTCGTAGGCGGCGCGCAGGCTGGTCTTGTGGCTCGGCAAGTTGTGCGCGGCTTCGCGTGTTTGCGAGGCGACAATCAGGCGTGCAGGCGCATCCCATGTGGCCGGCAGCGGCAACAGGGGCGCGGCCGTGATGCTGGCTTCGCCGCTGCGCGTGAGCGCTAGGCGCATGCGGTGATCGCCCTGGGGTGGCAGGGCGGCGCAAACGCGCGCGACCTCCCCTGCCAGCGCGGCGCGATCGAACGGAAAACCAAAGGCCCGCGCGGAGTGCTCCAGCCTCGCGAGATGTCGCTCCAGCAGGGGCACCCCCTCGCGCGTCGCGCGCATCGTCTCGAACAGCGACAACCCCGGATCAAGCGCCGTCACGAAGCGCGCCTTCAGCTGACACTCCGCGTATTCCTCATCGGCCACGCTGTCGTGCACGATGCCGGAGCCGATGCCGAGTTCGCCCGCGCGCAAGCCGTCGGTACCCGGCGCGCTCAGTACCAGCGTGCGGATCGCCACGGAAAAGCACGCGTCGCCCATCGCACGCCCATCGGCCGGCACATCGATCCAGCCGATGGCACCGGTGTACAGGCCGCGCGGCGCCGGCTCCAGCGCATCGATGATCTCCATGGTCCGCCGCTTGGGCGCGCCGGTGATCGAGCCGCACGGGAACAGCGCTTGCAGGCACGCTTCCAGGCCAGTGGCGGGCGGAATCTCCGCCTCCACGGTCGACGTCATCTGCAGCACGCTGCCATAGGGTGTCACCTCGAACAGCGCCGGCACACGCACCGAGCCCGGCCGTGCGAGGCGGCCCAGGTCATTGCGCAGCAGGTCGACGATCATCAGGTTCTCGGCGCGGTTCTTCTCGTCGGCGGCCAGGGCGATGGCGCGGGTTTCGTCGACCTCCGCGTCGCCGGTGGCAGGCGCCGTGCCCTTCATCGGCCGCGCGAGCAGCCGCCCGGCATGATGCGAGAAGAACAGCTCCGGCGAGCACGACAGGATCGCCCCGCCCTCCGGCAGCCCGATGAAGGCGCCGTACGGCACCGGCTGGCGCGCGCGCAGGCGCCGGTACAGTGCGGCCGGCGCGCCGAACGCGGTCATGCGCAGGCGGTAGGTGTAATTGACTTCGTAGGTGTCGCCCGCCGCAATCCAGTCGTGGATGCGCGCGATGGCGTGGGTGTAGGTGTCGTGGTCGACGCTGGCCGTGCTGTCGAACAAACCGGCCGTGCCGGCCGCCTCGGGCCACGCGTCGAACAGCGCGTCGACCTCGGCCGGGGTCAGCACCTGCATCGTGCGGAACAGCAGCACGCGCAGGCGGCCATCGTGACCGGGCAAGGCGGAAGACATTTCAGGGGTGGCCGGCAACCCGACCAGCGGCTCGCCGAACTCGTACGGCGCTACGATCAGCGCATGCAGGCCCGCACGCCACGCGGCGCGCAGGTCGTCGTCCAGCCCATCGAGCATGCCGGCGGGCCGGAAGAACTCGCCGGCATAGCCGGTGTACCAGCGCGAGCATGGCCCGCCGCCCGAGGTGGCATCGTCCAGCAGCGCGAACGGCGCGCCGGCTTCTGGCAACTGCATGACGATGTCCTCGGTGACTGCGGTAACGCTTCGATTACGACGAGAAGAAGTTCTTCACCTTATCCATCCACGACTGCTCCTGCGGGCTGTGCCGCGAGCCGCCTTCGTGCACGGACTTGTCGAACTGCTTGAGCAGATCCTTCTGATGCTCGGTCAGCTTGACCGGCGTCTCGATCACGATGTGCACGTACAGATCGCCGGCATAGCCCGAGCGCACGCCCTTGATACCCTTGCCGCGCAGGCGGAACGTCTTGCCAGCCTGCGTGCCCTCGGGCACCGTGAACGAGGCGCGGCCACCCAGCGTCGGCACTTCGATGTCGCCGCCGATGGCCGCCGTGGCGAACGAGATCGGCATCTGGCAGTGCAGATCGTCGCCGTCGCGCTCGAACACCGGGTGCGGCTTGATGTGGATTTCCACATACAGGTCGCCCGGCGGGCCGCCGTTGATGCCCGGCTCGCCATTGCCCGACGAGCGGATGCGCATGCCTTCGTCGATGCCGGCCGGGATCTTCACTTCCAGCGTCTTCTGGCTCTTCAGCTTGCCCTGGCCGTGGCACTTGGTGCACGGCTTGGGGATGTACTTGCCGCTGCCGTGGCACTTCGGGCAGGTCTGCTGCATCGTGAAGAAGCCCTGCGACACGCGCACCTGGCCGGCGCCGTGGCAGGTCGGGCAGGTCTCCACGCTGGAGCCGGGCTCGGCGCCCTTGCCGTGGCAGTGGTCGCATTCGTCCCAGTGCGGCACGCGGATCTGCGTGTCGTAGCCGTGCGCGGCCTGCTCCAGCGTGACTTCCATGCTGTAGCGCAGGTCGGCGCCGCGATACATCTGCGGGCCCGCGCCGCGGCGGCCGCCCTGGCCCTGTGCCTGGCCGAAGATGTCGCCGAAGATGTCGCCAAAGGCTTCCGCAAAGCCGCCGAAGCCCTGCGCGCCCGCACCGAAGCCGCCGGCCATGTTGGGGTCGACGCCGGCATGGCCGTACTGATCGTAGGCAGCCTTCTTGTCGGAATCGGAGAGCATCTCGTAGGCCTCCTTGGCCTCCTTGAATTTCTCTTCCGCTTCCTTGCTGTCCGGATTGCGGTCCGGGTGGAACTTCATCGCGAGCTTGCGATACGCCTTCTTGATCTCGTCGTCGCTCGCGTCCTTGCCCACCCCGAGCACTTCGTAGTAATCACGTTTTGCCATGGTGGCCTAAAAAGATCGCCTGATTGTTGCTTGGTCGAATAGCAAAAAA
This sequence comes from uncultured Ralstonia sp., assembly GCA_913056305.1. Taxonomy (GTDB): domain Bacteria; phylum Pseudomonadota; class Gammaproteobacteria; order Burkholderiales; family Burkholderiaceae; genus Ralstonia. Next base: position 255 of record CAJXMR010000186.1, on the reverse strand, counting down.
GCCGAGCGTGGCATCAGGTGCGTCCAACGCATCCTGATGACCACCGCCCGGCGTACCCTCACGTCCGCCTGGCGGACGATCCGGCTTACTTCTTGTCGTTCACTTCCTTGAACTCGGCGTCGACGACGTTATCGTCCTGCGGCGCGCCGTGCCCGGCCTGTGCACCTGCCTGGGCGCCAGCGGCTTGTTCCGCACCACCTGCCTCGCCCTTGGCCTGCATGTCGGCGTAGACCTTCTCGCCCAGCTTCTGCGAGG
>CAJXMR010000185.1 GCA_913056305.1 uncultured Ralstonia sp. | reverse complement strand
TACTGGTTCCAGGCGAAGTCCGCCCACCCGGCGCCGAACCACGGGTGCGTGACGAACATGTGCCAGCCATGCCGCCAGATGGGCATCCGGTCGGAAACGCCGTGTTCCATGCGCTGCGCCAGCGAGGTCTGCAGATCGAAGTGCCAGCGAAGGTTGGCATAGGCGACCAGCCAGTTGCACAGTTGGTACACGGCCAGGAGGCAAACGAGCGGCGCGGCAGCCTTCAGCCATTTGCGGGCGTCTTGTGAGGCCGTCTCCGTCGTCAGGATCACCCATCCGGCCAGCAGACCGATCACGGCCAGGTGCAGCCACGCCGTGCGAGAAAACGTCAGGGAGGTGCCCACCAGCAGCGCCAACGCGACCACCGCCAACGGCCACCGCCAGCTGCGCCATTTGTTGGCCAGCAGCAAACAGGCGGCCAACCCCATCGCAAGATACGAGGCTGCGTGATTCGGCTGGTTCAGGTTGCCGCTCATGCGGCGGCCGGTGTCATCCAAATCCATGGAAAACAATTCGAACGGCAGCCCTTGCACGCGAAACAACTGCACAAACTCGACACCTACCGTCAGGACGCCGCCCAGCACCAGCCCGATCGCCAGCGACTCCACTGCCCCAGGGATCTCCCGGCTATATGCCCCCAGGCCACAGGCAAGCGCGGCGCCGGCTAGGAAAAACACGGCAGTCAGCGAAAAAAAGGGATTCTGCGGCGGCGCGAACTGCAGTTGCAAAAATAGCGCCCCGATCAAGCCAATGGGTGCCAGCGCGATCTTGGGCAACCCGCGCCCTGTTTGACTCCGCCTGGCCGATGCCAGGATGGCGAGCGCCAGAACTACCCAGCATATGGTGGTGGCAAACTCGTTGTAGAACGTCGGCACTGGGGCTGTATGGAGGCCCACCAGGAATGGAACCAACGCACACACAGCAAGCGCGGAGCAGGCCAGCCACAGCAGAACGCGAGAGGGAGGCATCAATGGAAGGAATCGTGGGGCAGTGAGACGAGGCGCGCTCAGGCGAGCGGCGCTACGGGGCAATCCAACGAAGACCGCCCCGAACATACAGAGCAGCCTTCGCTTCCATCAAAGCGAGAGGGCGCCTAAAGGCGCCCTCCACTTGTACTACGCTTAGCAGCGCGTAACTTCGGCTAGCGAGCGACTCGCAAGCAGAAGCACACGCTTCTTAGTTCTGGCAAGACGCCGGCAGGTACGGATACATTGCCTTTTGTCCACCGGCCGAGGTATAAGCGCCGGAGGTTGCAGCGGTAGCGCAAGTCCAACCGACGGTACCGTCAGGGCCGCCAACGCCGAAAATGCCCATGTACTGGTTGTCAATGTTAGCGTTACCCGTGTTCGTCAGCTGAACCACGACACCAACCTGCGAAGCGTTCTGGGTGTAGTAAATGTTCTTGACGTACTTCGCGTTCGACGCCGGAACCGTGGCAATTGGTGCTGTCGCAGGGAAGGCGCCGGCGCCCGTCGTATACGCTTCCGTAATGGCAGCGCGCGCAGCATCCAGCGTCGTGGTGGCTTCCGTCAGCTTCGACTTGACCATGTAGTTGTTGTAAGCCGGCAGCGCGATGGCAGCCAGGATACCAACGATCGCGACCACGATCATCAGTTCGATCAGCGTGAAACCCTTCTGGACACGCTTGTTGAGACGCATCGACTTCATAAATTCCCCCGGAATGTTTGGTTAAAGGTGATGCAGGGGGATTAGAGCATGGAGCGTGCCAGGTTCGATCCGTCGATTTCCGAGGCCAAATTGACGTGTTTCGCAAGATTGCCGCACCACGGCGTGACGAATTTTGACACCCCGTGACGAAGTTGGTCATTTTTGTGCCTCATTCACCACAATGCGCACTCACTTTGATGCATTGGTGTATCAAGCGCGACCTCGGGTTCATCGTCAACGCCCCGTTGCGGCGTTTGATCGCTAGGGCGCAACCGGCACCCCTCAATTGGGATTGGACAGCAACCCTTCCGATCGCAAACGCACGCAAAACGTCTTGAGGGCCTCTGATTGCCGCCCGCAGGCCTGCGCCAGCAGCGCGGATTGGTCCGCATACGAAGTCCAGTAGTGGTTGTACAGTCGACGCACTTGGACAAGGGCCTCGTCGGCCTTGCCTTCGTAAGCGAGCGCCAACGCATAGCGCTGCACCGTATTCGGCCCCGGGTAGAACTGCACAGCGTTGCGTTCCACAACGGCCATGGTGCGCGCCGTTTCGGGCGTCACGTTCGCGTTGCTCGCCGCCGCCAGAGTGGCATATGGGATCAGCACATTGCGTTCGCCGATCAATTGGCGCCACACATCACGCTGCACGTCGGCCGGCAGGTAATACAGCCGCTCCACGGATGCGTAATCCCCCCACATGCGGGCGGTGAGCACGCCTGCGCAAACCGTAACGGTGCCCGTCAGGACCCACGCGAGGGGGCCCGACGGCATCCGAAGAGTGCGCTCGTCGGCATAGCCGAGCGCAAACGCGAAAGGCAGCAGGAAGTACAGATAGTGCAGGGGATATTCGAGCATCGAGTGCACGCCCATCACAAGAATGACGGCGTACAGGAAGGCCAGCGCGGGTGTCACGCTGCGCTTCCACGCGGCCCATGCCAACCCCAGAAGCGGCAGCGCCACCGCAAGAAGCCCTGCCAGGCCGGCCTTGGCCAGCAGGTCCAGCACGATGTTATGCGCGTTCAATGACATCTCGACCGGGCCGAGCACGTCCGTCTGCACGTATTGGTTCCAGGCGTAGTCGCCCCAGCCGGCACCCAGCCACGGGTGCGCGCGGAACATGTGCCACGCGTGCTTCCACAGCAGAGGACGCAGGCCCGCGCCCTCCTGCATCCGCTCCCCCAACGACGACGGCAGATCCAAGTGCCAAAGCAGATTGGCGTACGACACCAGCCAGCCGCAGCACTGGTATGCCACCGCAAGCGCCAACAGCGGCACACACGCCACGATCCAACGCCGGATGCCTCGCTCGTTGGCGCTCCAGGCCAGGCCTGCCGTCCCGCCCACCACGGCCACATGCAGCCAGGTGACGCGGGAAATGGTCAGGGCCATGCCCAGCAGCAGGCTCAGTCCAATTGCCGCCAGGGCCATGCGCCAGCGCGGGAATCGCTGGCCCAGGAACAGGCAGGCAGCCAAACCGAACGCCAGGTAGGAGGCAACATGGTTCGGCTGGTTCAGGTTGCCCCACATGCGGCGGGCGGTGCCGGGCGGTGTCATAGAAAAGAACGCCGCCGGCAGATTCGGCACGCGAAACAGGTGCAGCAGCTCCACTGCAACCGTCAACAGCCCGCCCAGCATGACGCCGATGGCGATCGCCTCAAGCATGCCCGGCACGCTCCGGGCACGCGCCCCCAGTCCGCACGCCGCCGCCGCCGCCAGCAGAAACACGCTTGCGGCACACGAAAAAAACGGGTTGAGCGGGGGCGCAACCACCAGTTGCACGATCAGCACGGCAGCCAGGGCAAGCGGTGCGAGCGCGATCCTGGGCAGCCCGGTGTTGAGACCCCACGTTCCACCAAGCACGCCAACCGCCAGCGCGATCCAGCACACGGCAGCGGCGAATTCGCTGTAGAACGTCGGGATCGGGTACGTGTGTGGCGCCACCAGGAACGGAACGGACCAACAGGCGATGGCGGCGAGCCAGAGCGGCAAGATTGAGACGGGGGATCGAAGCATTGGCGGAGACGGCGTCGGATTGCAGCACAACAAAAAGAGCGCCCGAAGGCGCTCTTTGCAGCGGAGGTAGTTTAGCGTAACGAGATCCGGGCGGAAATGCGCGCCTTTTCCTGACAATCTTCCGCGCCGGCTTCACCCGCATCAACCGGCAATCAAGTGACGACAACAACGTCAGCGCTGTTGCGCTGAACCCTTGATTTGAGCGCCGCAGTTGTCAGCCGTAGTTGGAACTTAGTTCTGACAGCTTGCCGGCAGGTACGGATACATCGCCGACACGGAGACGCCAGACCCATATGCGCTAGCGTTCTGTGCATTGGCCGTCGCGCAGGTCCAGATCACGCTGCCGTCCGATTGACCGGCGCCAAAGATACCCAGGTACCCGCCGTCGATCTGGCTGACCCCGGTGCCGCCAAGCGTTACGACCACCCCGACGGTGGATGCTGGGCCTGCTCCTACGTTGTATTTGATCGCGGTGACATAGCGGGCGTTGCCCGGCACCGCCTGAACGATGACGGGCGGCGACGATTGCGGCGGAAAGGTCCCACCACTCGACGTATAGGCTTCGTTGATCGCAACCCGCGCCGCATCCAGCGTCGTCGTCGCCTCGGTCAGCTTCGACTTGACCATGTAGTTGTTGTAAGCCGGCAGCGCGATCGCCGCCAGGATGCCGACGATCGCGACCACGATCATCAACTCGATCAACGTAAAGCCGCGCTGGCCGCGGCACATGTTCCCGCTGTGCTTGGACTTCATCACTCTCCCCAGAGGTTTTTTTATATGTATGGGAGAGCACTGCGCATGGAGCATGCCAGGCAACGCCGAGCCCTGTCGGTCGGAAATGCCTGGTTTTGAAGTCTTTTTTGCCTAAACAGCTGACTTTTTCTGGCAAAGATGTAGACGCAACGCGTCATCACCTACTTTCGTAGGGTACGACTCTTGGCGGTCACGCCTGCCACAAAGACCGCCTCCCCATCCACCATCCAACCACCACAACAACCAGCGCCCCAAGGCAGCCAACGACGGCATCCGCATAGGGAATCGCCCGCGCAAACCAAGCCGTATCCAACGGATCGTTGACGAGCGTATCCCCCGCCAGATACCCCAACAGCGCCGCCCCCAGCGTCACAATCACCGGAAACCGCGCCATCACCCCCACCAGCAGCGTGCTGCCGAAGACAATCAGCGGAATCGACAGCCCCAGCCCCAACACCAGCAGCGGAAGCGTCGTCCCCGGTGGCCCCTTCTCCGCCGCGGCGGCTACAGCGACGACGTTGTCGAGCGACATCACCAGATCGGCAATCAGGATAGTCTGGATGGCGGGCCACAGGCCGTCGCGCCGGCGGCGTTCACCGGACGCATCGTCTTCGGCTTCAGCCAGCAGCTTGATGCCGATATAGAGCAGCAGCACCGCCCCGATCGTCTTCAGATACGGCAACGCCAGCAGCTCGACCGCTAGCACGGTCAGCACGATACGCAGCACGATCGCACCTGCACTGCCCCAGAAAATCGCCCGCTTCTGCTGCTGCGCCGGCAGATTGCGCGCAGCCAGCGCGATCACGACCGCGTTATCACCCGACAGCACGATATTGGTCAGGATGATGGAGCCAAGCGCAAACCAGAAGGCGCCGGAAGCGAGGGCCATGGGCCGTCCCAGTAGGTGTTCTTGTGAGGGGATGCAGGCAACTTGCTGTGATTGCTTATACACGCCCGGCGCCCGCCTCGCACGCTGCGCTGCCGGCACGCACGAACAAAAACGGGAGGCCAGGCCTCCCGTTTTTGTACAACTTCAAACCCTACCGCTTACAGCATCGCCTTGAGCAGACGCGCCATTTCCGACGGGTTCTTGGTGGTCTTGATGCCGCAGGCTTCCATGATGTCCAGTTTGGCCTGCGCGGTGTCGGCACCGCCCGAGATCAGCGCGCCGGCGTGGCCCATGCGCTTGCCCGGAGGCGCGGTCACGCCTGCGATGAAGCCCACCACCGGCTTCTTCATGTTGTCCTTGATCCAGTAAGCGGCGTTGGCTTCGTCCGGACCACCGATCTCACCGATCATGACCACGGCGTCCGTTTCCGGATCGTCGTTGAACATCTTCATCACGTCGATGTGCTTCAGGCCGTTGATCGGGTCGCCGCCGATACCGACTGCCGACGACTGGCCCAGGCCCAGCGCGGTCAGCTGGCCCACGGCTTCGTACGTCAGCGTGCCCGAGCGCGACACCACGCCGATGCGGCCCTTGCGGTGGATGTGGCCCGGCATGATGCCGATCTTGATTTCGTCCGGCGTGATCAGGCCCGGGCAGTTCGGGCCCAGCAGCAGGGTCTTGCTGCCGGCCTTACGCATCTTGTCCTTGACCATCATCATGTCGCGCACGGGGATGCCTTCGGTGATGCAAACCACCAGGTCCAGTTCCGCTTCGACGGCTTCCCAGATCGCATCCGCAGCGCCTGCGGGCGGCACATAGATGACCGACACGGTGGCTCCCGTCTGCGCCTTGGCATCCTTGACGGTTGCGTAGATGGGGATGCCCTCGAAGTCCTCGCCGGCCTTCTTCGGGTTCACGCCTGCCACGAAGGCGTTCTTGCCGTTGGCGTAGTCGCGGCAACCGCGGGTGTGGAACTGGCCGGTCTTGCCGGTGATCCCCTGGGTGATGACCTTGGTGTCTTTGTTGATCAGAATCGACATGCTTAATCCTCTTTGGCCTTTTTGGCAGCGAGCTGCCCCTCAACGGGCGCAGTTCGCGTTCGCATATGGTTGGTTCCGCGCGCGGCTTACTTGCCGGCGGCTGCGGCCACGACCTTCTCGGCGGCCTCTGCCATCGTGTCAGCGGCGATGATGGGCAGACCCGAGTCGGCCAGCATCTTCTTGCCGAGATCCTCGTTGGTACCCTTCATGCGCACAACCAGCGGCACCGACAGCGACACAGCCTTCGCCGCCGCGATCACGCCTTCGGCGATCACGTCGCAACGCATGATGCCGCCGAAGATGTTGACCAGAATGGCCTTCACGTGCGGGTTCTTCAGCATCAGCTTGAAGGCTTCAGTCACCTTCTCGGTGGTGGCACCGCCGCCCACGTCGAGGAAGTTGGCCGGCTCGCCGCCGAACAGCTTGATGGTGTCCATCGTGGCCATGGCCAGACCGGCGCCGTTCACCAAGCAGCCGATGTTGCCGTCGAGCGAGATGTAGGCCAGGTCGAACTTGGAGGCTTCGATTTCGGCGGGGTCTTCTTCATCCAGATCGCGGTAAGCAACGATTTCCGGATGACGGAACAGTGCGTTCGAGTCGAAGTTGAACTTGGCGTCCAGCGCGATGACCTTGCCGTCGCCGGTCAGGATCAGCGGGTTGATTTCAGCTTGCGAAGCGTCGGTTTCCCAGAATGCCTTGTACAGGCCTTGCAGGGCTTGGCGGGCTTGCGGCACGCTCGCGTCGGGCACGCCGATCTTGCGGGCGATGTCGTCAGCCTGAGCGTCTTGCAGGCCAGCTTGCGGATCGATCAGCAGCGTGTGGATCTTTTCCGGGTGCGATTCAGCGACTTCTTCGATGTCCATGCCGCCTTCGCTCGATGCCATCAGCGCGACCTGCTGCGACACACGGTCCACCACCAGCGACACGTACAGTTCCTTCTTGATGTCCGCGCCTTCTTCGATCAGCAGGCGCTTGACCAGCTTGCCCTCCGGACCGGTCTGGTGCGTCACCAGCGTCATGCCCAGGATGCCGTTGGCGTATTCCTTGACCTGGTCCATGCTCTTGGCGACCTTCACGCCGCCGCCCTTGCCACGGCCACCCGCATGAATCTGCGCCTTCACGACCCACACCGGGCCGCCCAGGGTTTCAGCAGCCTTGATGGCCTCGTCGACCGAGAAGGCCGGAATGCCGCGCGGAACCGGCACATTGTATTTGCGCAGGATTTCCTTGCCTTGGTACTCATGGATATTCATGCGTGTTTCCTTTGCTAGGCAGAGTGAGTGTGATGAATGATGAAAACGCGAGCGGCGCAGAGCCCGTCAGGACGACGGCTCCGAGGATGGCTCCAAACGCGGCTCGGTGACTGGCGGTAGGATCTTGGCTTCGGGCTGGTAGGCAAACCAGCGCGGATAATGCTTGCGGACCACCTCGCCCTCGAGATGCAGGGCATGGCAGCCGTGGAGTTGGTAAGGCGGCTTTTCGCCGGGCTCGATCGGCCGGTGGTCGGTGGAGTTGTCGCGCACCGGGAAGACATCGCCCGCAAAAGCCTGGATGGCGGCGGTCGGCAGCACCCCGCACAGCTCGGTCAGGTGCGTACAGCCCGCCACGCCGCCGAGTCTCTCACGCGAGGCCTTGCGGAAACCTTTCATCAGGTTCAGGCCGATGAGCTTGCGGTAGGCCGGGCCGATCGTGTCGCAGTGCGTGGGGTACGGCACCCAGTCGGAACACGCTTCGGCATCGACGACGTTCATGCGGGTGTCGATGGTCACGCGCAGCCACAAGTCGTGCAGCGGCTGGCCCTCGGGGCGCACGCCGCCGCTGGCCAGCGGGATGTCGCGCGGCTTGGTGTCCGTCAGGCGCGCTTCGATGTCCCACAGGCCATCTTCGCGCAAATAGGCCTCGACCGTGATGGCACGGCGATGGCGCATGACGCGCGGGACGGGAGCAGACAAAGGCATGGACCAGACAGACCGATAGGACCGATGGAGGCAGGCGCACGCGGATCGCGCTCGCACCTACGGGACGTGCGCAGCAGTGAATCGGCCGCCACACACGAATATGACCGTCCCGCCACCGAGGTAGAGGACGGCTTCAAAACCTTGGATTTTAACACGTCGTCACGACTAGACCGGGTCACGCAGTTGCGCAAGCGCGAGAACGGTTGCGACAAACGTAAAAGGTGCAACCCGATCACTTGGCGCGCAGCCGGATTGTCCATATGGATTGTCGGAAGATCGGCGACGTTCAGACCGGTTCGTCGCCGTCATCCAGCAGTTCATTCGCCCCGGCGATGATGCGCGAGACCACCGCGCGGGAGAATCCGCGCGCCATCATGAAGCGGACCTGCTTGGCGCGCTCGGCCAGATCGGCGGGCGCGCGGCCGAAGCGCTTGTCCCACAGCGCCTTGGCCCGCGCCGCCTCGGAAGACTGCAACTGGGCCTTGACCTCGCCCAGCGTTTCCTCGCCCAACTGGTGGGTCTTCAACTCCTGCATCAGCCGGGCAGTGCCATAGCGGCCAGCGCGGCGGTGCACCACGCTTTCGGCAAAGCGCGCGTTGGAGAGCCAGTTCTCGCGCTCCAGCCAGTCCAGTAGCGCATCCACCTCCTCGGCGGATTCAGCATGCTGGGCCAGCTTGCGGCGCAGCTCGGCGCGGCTGTGCTCGCGCCGGGACAGGTAGCCCAGCGCGCGCGCCTTCAGCGACAACGGTTGACGCGGCAACGGCATGCAGTTTCACGCCCCAAAGAAAAACGCCCACCGTTGGGGAACGGCAGGCGTGTCAAGCTCGATAGAGCCGCCGATCTGCGTCGATGGCCAACCCAATTACTCTTCCTCGACTGCCTCGGCCACCGCAACGGCGCCCATCGGCGTGATACCGAGGCTCTCGCGGACCTTGTTCTCGATGTCGCGGGCCAGGTCGGGGTTCTCGCGCAGGTATTCACGGCAGTTGTCGCGGCCCTGGCCGATGCGCTCGCCGCCGTAGCTGTACCAGGCGC
>CAJXMR010000184.1 GCA_913056305.1 uncultured Ralstonia sp. | reverse complement strand
TCCTGCGGCGTGGAGAGCCGCCCCATCGGGATCGTCGCCAGGAAGCGCGCGCGGTTCTCGGGTGTGTCGGGCATGCCCATGAATTGCTCGATCAGGCCCGTCGCGCCCATCACCGGATTGACGCAGTTCACGCGGATCTTGTCCGGGCCCAGCTCGGCCGCCATTGCCTTGCTGGCGGTGATGACGGCGCCCTTGCTGGCGTTGTACCAGACGAGCCCGGGCCGCGGCCGGATGCCCGCCGTGGACGCCACGTTGACGAACACGCCGCCGCCGCGCGCACGGAAGTGCGGCACCATGTGGCGCGCCGTCCAGTAGATGGATTTCACGTTGACGGCCATCACGCGGTCGAACTCGTCTTCGGTGATCTCCAGGATCGGCTTGTTCCGGTGCGTGGTGCCGGCGTTGTTGACGACGATGTGCAGGTCGCCATAGCGGTCCAGCGTGGCGCCGAGCAGCCGGGCGACCGAGCCGCCATCCGACACGTCGACGTGCACGAAATGCGCATCGCCGCCGGCCACACGGATGGCGTTGGCCACGCGCTCGCCGGCCTCCGCATTGAGGTCGCCCGCGATCACGCGCGCACCCTCGCGCGCAAAGGTGTGGGCGATGCCCTCGCCAAAACCCGAACCCGCGCCCGTGACGATGGCGATCTTGCCGGCAAGCCGCATGGTGTCTCCTCGTGTTGTCTGCGTTGTTAGTGTTGTGTTAGCCGTGGCGGATGGCGATGGTCTTCAAGGTGGTGAAGCCATACAGCGCCTCGAAGCCCTTCTCGCGCCCGTGGCCCGACTGGCCCGTGCCGCCGAAGGGCAGTTCCACGCCGCCGCCCGCGCCGTAGTTGTTGATAAAGACTTGCCCTGCCTTGAGCGCGCGCGCCAGCCGCAGTTGGCGCCCGCCGTCGCGTGTCCATACGCCGGCCACCAGACCGTATGGCGTGCCGTTGGCGAGCGTCAGCGCTTCGGCTTCACTGTCGAACGGCATCGCGGCGAGCAGGGGGCCGAACACTTCCTCCTGCGCCAGGCGGTGCGTGTGCGGCACGTCGCGCAGCAGCATCGGCGCCTGGTAGTAGCCGGTCTCGGGCGCCTCGGGCACCACCAGCCCCTGCGCCATCACGGGGATGTTGGCGTGCTGCGCGTCCGAGACGAAATCCCACACGCGCTGCTGCTGCTTCGGGTTGATGAGGGGACCGCAGTCCAGGTCCAGCATCGATGGGCCGACCTTGATCGATTCGAACACGCTGGCGAGGCGATCCAGCACGGATTCGTACAGGCTGCGCTCGATCAGCACGCGGCTGCCGGCGGAACACGTCTGCCCGGCGTTCTGGATGATGCCGGCGACCACCGCAGGAATCGCCGCCTCCACGTCCGCATCGGCAAACAGGATCTGCGGGGATTTGCCACCCAGCTCCAGCGTCACGGGCACATGGTTCTCGGCAGCGGCGCGCACGATCAGCTTGCCAGTCTCGGGCGAGCCGGTGAACGACACATGGTTGATGCCCGGATGCGCCGCCAGCGCCGCGCCGGCCTCGTGCCCGTAGCCGGTGACGATGTTGAGGGCGCCGTCGGGCAAGCCGGCCTCGGCGGCCAGTTGCGCCACGCGCAGCAGCGACAGACACGCATCCTCCGCCGGCTTGACCACGCACGCATTGCCCGCGGCCAGCGCCGCACCGACGCTGCGCCCGAAGATCTGCATCGGGTAGTTCCACGGGATGATGTGCGCCGTCACGCCGTGCGGCTCGCGGATGGTCAGCACGGTGGTATCCGCCGGATAGGGGATGGTCTGGCCGTGCAGCTTGTCGGCCGCGCCGGCGTAGAACTCGAAATAGCGGGCGATGGCGCGGGCGTCCGCGCGGGCCTGGCGCATCGGCTTGCCGGTATCGCGGGCTTCCAGGCGGGCGAGTTCTTCCTCATGATCGGCCAGGCGCAGGGCCACGCGCATCAGCAGGCGGCCGCGGTCGGCCGGGGCCAGCTTGCCCCACACGCCGTCGAAGGCGCGCCGCGCCGCGTGCACGGCCACGTTGATGTCGGTGGCGTTGCCGCGCGCGATCTCGGCAAAGGACTGGCCGTCGGACGGGTCGAACACCTTGATGCGCATGCCAGAATCGGGCGACATCAGGCGGTTGGCAATGAAGTGCTGGGCGTGCATGGGGGGTTCCAAAGGGGATCGGGAACGGTCGATTCTCGCACGGGAGCGGGCGGGCCTGCCGCCGCCACCAGCTATAATGCGCGCGACAGATTTTTGACCTTTTTCCAACCATTTGCGTCACTTTCGCGCATTCCGGAGCATTTCCATGAGCTTCAACAACGTCTCGCCGGGCAAGGACATCCCCAACGACTTCAACGTCATCATCGAGATCCCGGCACAGAGCGACCCGGTCAAGTACGAAGCCGACAAGGAAACCGGCCTGCTGCACGTGGACCGCTTCGTGGGCACCGGCATGCGCTACCCGGCCAACTACGGCTTCATCCCGCAGACGCTGTCGGGCGACGGCGATCCGGTGGACGTGCTGGTCGTCACGCCGTTCCCGCTGATCCACGGCTGCGTGGTGCGCTGCCGCGTGCTGGGCATGCTGAAGATGACGGACGAATCCGGCGTGGATGCCAAGCTGGTTGCCGTGCCGGTCAACAAGTTGAGCCCCGCCACCGCTCACATGACGGACCTGTCCGACATCGGCCAGAACCTGCTGGACCAGATCAAGCATTTCTTCGAGCAGTACAAGGCGCTGGAAGCCGGCAAGTGGGTCAAGGTCGAAGGCTGGGGCGGCATCGAAGAAGCCCATAAGGAAATCGTCGACGGCGTGGCCAACTATAAGAAGTAAGCTCGCATCGGCGTTTTCTGACAATCGCTGTACGAAGTAGTCGATCGCATCCCGGCATCCTCATGGATGACCGGGATGTTTTATTTGAATGCGCGATGGCGCGGGCCTCGTCCGTTTCTGCGGATGCCGCATGGCAGCTGGCTTTGCGGCCTGCGGCGGCGGAGTGATGTCATCGCTGACATCTTCTCCAAATTGTGAATGCTGCAGATAAGGTAGTTTCGCTGTAAAGAGAATTAAGTAACGCTCATTTGCCCGCCGGATGTGAGCGCTCTAGACTCCCCGTCAAGTTTGACTCCAACCCTTGGTAATGCGATGTTGAACAAGACTGTGGTTGTCCCCGTTTTTTCCGCCGTGGCCATGGCTGCCTTTACCGTGTGGGCGTTGCTGGTCGGCCCGTCGGATACCGCGCACGCGGGTGAGCGCGCCGTCGCGGCCGCCAGCCACGCCGATACTGCGCCGACCTACTGCACGGTCGCGCAGCAGAAAGCGCCAGCGCAGTAATCCACTGTGTCATGCCCGCCTTTGGTGCGGGCACCGACTCGCCAGCCGCAACGCCGCCCCCAACGCGCGCGGCGGCCGGGTTCACAGCCCGGGCAATTCTCCCGCTTTGCCCCATTCAATCCGACCGCTGCCTGAACGGCGAGCGGTCCGTCAGGTCATCCAGGTAGGCCTCCATGCCGGCCGTCTCGTGGTCCAGGAAGCGGCCGACCGCATCGGCAAAGCCCGGATGCGCCAACCAGTGTGCCGACATCGTCGCCACCGGCTCGAAGCCGCGCGCCATCTTGTGTTCGCCCTGGGCGCCGCCCTCGAAGGTGCGGATGCCGTGTTCGATGCAATACGCGAGCGGCTGGTAGTAGGCGGTCTCGAAATGCAGGCAAGGGTGGTGTTCAACCGCGCCCCAATAGCGGCCGTACATGACTGACGCCTCCGGCCGCGCGTCGATCACCAGCAGCGCGCTGCCGATGTCATGGCCCTCGCGTTGGGCCACCACCAGCAGCAGGTTCTCCGGCATCGCCGCGCCGATCCGCAGGAAGAAGTCCACGTTCAGGTAGGGCGACGAGTGATGCTCGCGATAGGTCGCCCGATAGCAGCGGTGGAAGAAGCGCCAATCGGCCTCGGTGGCCGCGGCCCCCGGCACGTGGCGGAAGGTGATGCCGGCGTGCTGCACGCGCCGGCGCTCGGCGCGGATGTTCTTGCGTTTCTTCTGCTCCAGCGCGGCGAGGAAGTCGTCGAAGCTGTGAAAGCCCGCATTGCACCAGTGGAACTGCACCCCTTGCCGTAGCAACATGCCGGCCGCACGCATCTGCTCGGCCTCGTCGGCGGTCGGGAACAGCACGTGCAGCGACGACAACTCGCTCTGCCGCGCCATCGCCAGCAGCGTGTCGAGCAGCGCGGCACGGGCCATGGCGTCGCGCGCCAGCAGGCGCGTGCCCTGCACCGGCGTAAAGGGCACGGCGGACAGCCACTTCGGGTAGTACTCCAGGCCGTGCTGCGCGTAGGCGTTGGCCCAGGCCCAGTCGAACACGTATTCGCCGTAGGAGTGGCCCTTGACGTAGAGCGGTGCGGCGGCGACCAGAACGTCGGCGGCCGTGCCGTCGGGGCGCTCTTCCCACAGCGTCAGGTATTGCGGCGACCAGCCCGTCTCGGGGCATGCGCTGCCGCTGGCGTGCAGTGCGTGCAGAAAGTCGAAGCGCAGGAATGGCGTGGCCTCGGGCTGCTGGGCGAGCAGGGCGTCCCATGTGTCACGGCCAATCTCACTCAGATCGGTCACAAGCCGCATGCGATAATGTGGCGATCCGGCGCGGGTTTCGGGCTCGGGAGCGAGAGGGCGGGAGGTCATGCCGCCGATTCTAATTCCAGCTCGGGGTGCTGCGCTCGCTTCCCCCATTGCCCCCATGACCGTCTCAGTCGCTCTCGCCCAGATCAACTGCACCGTCGGCGATTTCGCCGGCAACGCCGCCCGCATCGTCGCTGCCGCGCGCGAAGCGCACCAGGCTGGTGCGCGCATCCTCGTCACGCCGGAGCTGTCGCTGACCGGCTATCCGCCCGAAGACCTGCTGTTGCGCCCGGCTTTCCTGGACGGCAGCGCCTGCGCGCTCGACGCGCTGGTGGCGGAGCTGGCCGCCTTCCCTGACCTGCATGTGCTGATTGGCCATCCGAATGTGTCGCTGGAGGCGCCGGCCGCGGGCGGTACGCTGCCCAAGCCGACCAACACCGTTACGGTGGCGCTGGACGGTCGCGTGGCGGGCCAGTATCACAAGATCGAGCTGCCCAACAACGAGGTCTTCGACGAGAAGCGCTACTTCCAGGCCGGCTTCGAGCCGTTCGTGTTCGACGTGGAGGGCACGCGTTTCGGCGTGATCATCTGCGAGGACGCGTGGTATCCGCAGGCCACGGCGTGGGCCAAGGCGGCCGGCGCGCAGGTGGTGCTGATCCCCAATGCCTCGCCGTACCACCTGGACAAGGAAGACCTGCGTGAGCGGATCATCGGCGCGCGCGTCACGGAATCGGGCCTGCCGCATGTGTACGTGAACCTGGTCGGCGGGCAGGATGAGCTGGTGTTCGACGGCGGCTCCTTCGTGCTCGACGCACAGGGCCAGCCGGTGGTGCGCATGGCGCAGTTTGCCGAGGGCGTCGGCTACGTGCGCTTTGACGGCGCCAAGCCGCAGGCCGGTGAGATCGTGCCCGAGGCGCCGCTGGAAGCGCAGGTGTACGAGGCGCTCAAGCTGGGCGTGCGCGATTACCTCGGCAAGAACGGCTTCCCGGGCGCGATCATCGGCCTGTCTGGCGGCGTGGATTCGGCGCTGGTGCTGGCGATTGCCGTCGACGCGCTGGGCGCCGACCGCGTGCGCGCGGTGATGATGCCGTCGCGCTACACCGCCGATATCTCGTGGGTCGATGCGCGCGACATGGCGGCCCGCCTGGGCGTGCAGTACGACGAGATCCCCATCATGCCGATGTTCGACGCGTTCAAGGGCGTGCTGGCGGAAGAGTTCCGCGACCTGCCCGAAGACGCCACCGAAGAGAACATCCAGGCGCGCATCCGCGGCACGCTGCTGATGGCGCTGTCCAACAAGTCCGGCCGCATCGTGCTGACCACCGGCAACAAGAGCGAGATGGCGGTCGGCTACTGCACGCTGTACGGCGACATGGCGGGCGGTTTCGCCGTCATCAAGGACATCTTCAAGACGCTGGTCTACCGGCTGTGCCACTACCGCAATACGCTGTCGGAGGTGATTCCGGAGCGCATCCTGACGCGGGCGCCGTCGGCCGAGCTGCGCGAGAACCAGACCGACCAGGACAGCCTGCCGGAATACGACGCGCTCGACGCCATCGTGCAGCGCTACATGGAGCAGAACCAGGCGGTGGCGGACATCATTGCCGCTGGGTTTGCGCAAGCCGACGTGCAGAAGATCGTGCGCCTCATCAAGATCAACGAGTACAAGCGCCGCCAGGCGCCGGTGGGCATCCGCGTGACGCAGCGGGCGTTCGGGCGCGATTGGCGGTATCCGATCACGTCCCGCTTCAAGGAATAACGACCGCTATGCTCGAGTACTACGCCAAGCGCGCCCCCGAATACGAACGCATTTATGCGAAGCCGGAGCGGCAGGACGACTTGGCGTGGTTGAAGGCGCGCGTGCGTGACCTCACGCGTGGCGCACGGGTGCTGGACCTGGCCTGCGGCACCGGCTACTGGACCGAGGCGATGTCGGAGGCGCGCAGCATTGTCGGCGCGGATTTCAACGACACCGTGTTGCGCATCGCGCGCGCCAAGGGCATCGGCGGGGCCGCGTTCGTGCGCGCCGACAACGATGCGTTGCCCTTCGCGCCCGGTGCCTTCGACGTGATGACGGCGGGGGGCTGGTGGTCGCACGTGCCACTGCAAGAGCTGCGGGCGCACCTGGAGCGCCTGCACCGGGTGCTCGGCCCCGGCGTGCGCGTGCTGTGGTTCGATAACCAGTATGTGCCGGGCTCCAGTACACCCATCGCGCATACCGACGAAGATGGCAACACCTGGCAGCGCCGCCCGCTCGATGACGGCAGCCAGCACGACGTTCTGAAGAATTTCCCGGACGATCGGACCCTGTTGGAGGCAGTCGACGGCATCGCCAAGGATGTGCGCGTCAACCGTCTCCAGTATTATTGGACGTTCGAATACCTCACCAACTAGTCAGCGAGACAGCTCATGAAACAGATCACCGCCATCATCAAGCCCTTCAAACTGGACGAAGTGCGCGAGTCGCTCGCCGACGTGGGGGTGACCGGCCTGACCGTCACCGAGGTCAAGGGCTTTGGCCGCCAGAAGGGCCACACCGAGCTGTATCGCGGCGCCGAGTACGTGGTCGACTTCCTGCCGAAGATCAAGATCGAGGTGGTGGTGGCTGACAGCCAGGTCGAGCACGTGATCGACACCATCGTCAAGGCGGCCAAGACCGGCAAGATCGGCGACGGCAAGATCTTCGTGATGCCGGTGGAGCAGGTGATCCGCATCCGCACCGGCGAGAAGGACGAAGCGGCGGTCTAACCCGTCGTCATTGCATCGAGTCCGGCGCGCCCGCGCCGGTCTTTCAGCGGGGCAGGGTGATGTTCCAGCGTAGCGTCGCCAGCCGCCCCACCACGATCGCCAGCGTGGCGACCACCACGGCCACACTCGGCAGCAGATCGGTGTAGGTCAATCCCACATAGAAGAAGCAGCCGAGGAACGCGCAGGTCGCGTACGGGTGGTTATCCCGCAGCAGCATCGGCACTTCATTGCACACCACGTCGCGCAGCAGGCCGCCGAACGCCGACGTGATCACCCCCATCATCACCGCCACGAACACCGGCATGTTGGCGTCCAGCGCCAGCTGCGTGCCGAGCACGCCAAACAGCCCCAGGCCAATGGCGTCGGCGATGATCAGCACACGGTCGGACACCAGTTGGCTCACCAGCCGGATCACCCAGTTGGCGAACAGGCTCATGATGAACAGCGCCAGCAGGTAATGCTCGTGCTCGACCCAGTAGAAGGGCCGGCGATCGAGCAGCAGATCACGCAGCGTGCCGCCACCGAAGGCGGTCAGGAAGGCGACGATGAAGGCGCCCACGGCATCGAGCCGGCGCCGTTTCGCCTCGGCCAGCCCCGAGATGGCGAACGAGAAGACGGCCAGGATCTCCATCCAGTGCATCACCAACTGGAGGCGGGTTTCGTGCAGAGTCACGCGATTGATTGGGGGATTGAGTTGAGGGGAATCAGGCGCTGTGCGGCTGGCGCAGCAGCACCAGCACCGCGCCCGCGCCGCCGGCCGTGTTGCGCGGCTCGACAAAGGCGATCACTTCTTCTTTCTGCACCAGCCACGAGCGCACCTTGCCCTTGAGCACGGGGGTCTTGTCGGGCGAGCCGAGGCCCTTGCCGTGGACCACCCGCACGCAGCGGATGCCGCGCTGCACAGCGCGGCGCAGGAAGGCGGCCAGCGCCTCGCGGGCTTCATCCCGGCGCAGGCCGTGCAGATCGATCTCGTCTTGCGTGGCCCATTCGCCGCGGCGCAGCTTCTTGAGCACGTCCTCGCCGATGCCGGGGCGGCGGTAGGAGAGGGTGTCGTCGGTCTCGAGCAGGTTGTCGATGTCGAATTCGTCCGACAGCGAATCGCGCAGCACGGTCTGCTCCTCGGCGCGCGAGTGCACGGGGTCGGGCGCGGGCGGGTTGCGCGGATGCTCGACGCGCTTGTTCTGGCGCAGCGCGCTCACCTCGCCGATGCTGGCGCGGAACACGTTGGCTTCTTCCGCGGCCTGGCGGGCGGCGGCCTCGGCGCGCTGGCGCTCGGCTTCGCGGGCTTCGGTGTCGTGCTTGAGCTGTTCGCGCAGCTTGGCCAAGTCGGTCAGGCTGAGCTTGGCGGCGGGGGTGGGGGCGCGTTTCATGGCGATGGAGCAATCGGGGTGGAGCGTGCGTCGATTATACGAACGCCGCGCAGACCGGACGCCACCCAAAGCAAAACGGCCGATGGTTACCCATCGGCCGCATTGTTTGCACCCGGGAACCCGGGGCAGTGGCGCTTAATCCTGGCTTTCCAGGTAGCGCTGGGCGTCCAGCGCAGCCATGCAGCCCGTGCCGGCGCTGGTGATGGCCTGGCGGTACACGTGGTCCTGCACGTCGCCGGCGGCGAACACGCCCGGGACGTTGGTGGCGGTGGCGTTGCCGGTCAGGCCGCTCTGCGTGCGGATGTAGCCGGTGTCGTTCATCTCGAGCTGGCCCTTGAACAGGTCCGTGTTCGGCTTGTGGCCGATCGCGATGAACACGCCAGCCAGCTTGACGTCTTCCGTGGCCGTCGGGTTGCCGTTGACGCCGCGCAGGCGGGCGCCCGTCACGCCGGAGTCATCGCCCAGCACCTCGTCGAGCACGGTGTTGTACTTGATCTCGATCTTGCCCTTCTTCTGCTGTTCCAGCAGGCGGTCGATCAGGATCGGCTCGGCGCGGAACTTGTCGCGGCGGTGGATCAGGGTGACCTTGGTGGCGATGTTGGCCAGGTACAGCGCTTCTTCCACGGCGGTGTTGCCGCCGCCCACCACGGCCACTTCCTGGCCCTTGTAGAAGAAGCCGTCGCA
>CAJXMR010000183.1 GCA_913056305.1 uncultured Ralstonia sp. | reverse complement strand
GGGTTGGGCATCTATACGATCACGCAGTTGACAAAGGCCAGCGAAGAGCTGGCGCAAAAGCAGATGCGCGCCATCACGCAGATGGGCAGCGCGGCCAACAGCCTGGCACACGCCAGCCGTGCGCAGACCGCATTGCTGATTGCCACCACGCTCACCGAGCGCAAGACGCTCAGCACGCAGATTGCCGACAGCATGCAGCACCTCAAAGACGGGGTGGAGAACGTGCGCCCGCTGTTCACGTCGGACGAAGGCAAGAAGATGATCCGCGAGGTCGATGCGATCTACCCCGTCTGGGGCAAGCGCATGACCGATTTCGTTGCGCTGATGGACAAGCAGGGCCTGGACCCGACCCAGTTCGACAGCCGCGTCACGGCCGAGAACGTCGGCCTGCTGGACGACACCGCCGCGTTTGAAAAGACGCTCGACAAGATGGTCAAGCGTGTGGAAGAGGTCTCTGCCGCGTCCACCGTCAAGGCCCGTGACGATGCACACCGCTCGCGCCTGGTGATGATGGTGATGGCCTGTGCAGGTGCGCTGCTCGGCATCGTGCTGGGCCTGGTCATTGCGCGCCGGCTGTCGCGCCAGTTGGGCGGTGAGCCTTCGTACGCGGCCGAGATCGCGCGCCGCATTGCCGCCGGCGATCTGGCCGTGCACGTGCAGACCCGCCCCGGCGACCATGGCAGCATGCTCTTCGCCATGGCGCAGATGCAGCAGCAACTGACCGGCACGATCACCAACATCAAGAGTTCCGCCGATTCCATTGCCAGCGCCACCAAGCAGATCGCGGCCGGCAACGCAGACTTGTCGCAGCGCACGGAAGAGCAGGCCTCGTCGCTGGAGGAAACCGCTTCCAGCATGGAAGAGCTGACCAGCATCGTGAAGCAGAACGCCGACAACGCCCGCCAGGCCAGCCAGTTGGCCGGCAGCGCGTCGGACATCGCCGTCAAGGGCGGCGAAGTGGTGGGCCGCGTGGTCGAAACCATGGCCGGCATCAACGCCAGCAGCAAGAAGATCGCCGACATCATCGGCGTGATCGAGGGGATTGCGTTCCAGACCAACATCCTGGCGCTGAACGCGGCGGTGGAAGCCGCCCGTGCCGGCGAGCAGGGGCGCGGCTTTGCGGTGGTCGCGGGCGAGGTGCGCAGCCTTGCGCAGCGCAGCGCCACGGCGGCCAAGGAGATCAAGGAGCTGATCGGCGATTCGGTGGGCCGCGTGCAGAACGGTTCGGTGCTGGTGGAAGAGGCGGGCACCGTGATCGACGAGGTGGTGGTGGCGGTCAGGCGCGTGACCGACATCATGGGCGAGATCAGCGCCGCGTCGGAAGAGCAGAGCGCCGGCATCGAGCAGGTCAACCAGGCGGTCACGCAGATGGACGCAGCGACGCAGCAGAACGCGGCACTGGTGGAGCAAGCATCCGCCGCGGCGATGTCGCTCGAGGAGCAGGCGCAGGTTCTGCGTACTGCGGTGGCGCGCTTTCAGGTGTAGCCCGCGGGTGGCGCAAGCATGACAAAGGCCGGCAAATTGCCGGCCTTGTCTTTTGTGGTGTGCTCCGGAAGCTTCTATGTGCGTCTCGGAAGCGGTGCCCATTCAGGCATCAGGCAATCAGAAAATCCTCCACCTTCTTGCCCGACGACAGCGCCTTGACCAACCAGCCCGGACGCTTGCCACGACCGGTCCAGGTATTGCCCTGGCTGTCGCGATAACGCACCGGCACTTTACGGCCGACTTTCTTCGAGGCTGCAGCGCCCTTTGCGCCAAAGCCAAGGTCGTCCGCGGTCAGGCTGTATTCAACGATCTTCTGTTTGATTTCAGCGATCACCGCTGACTGCTCACTTGCCCGAAGTTCATCGGCCTGGCGCTGTAGTTCAGAGATCTTCTGAACAATTTCCTTGTATGTCGACATTATGGATTCCTCAACATTGCATTAGAAACTTGGGCACGCTCCCCGTAGCCCACGGCATTATAGCCACATTGCTTCTGCCAATTGTCGTTCGTAAAGAAATTGCGTTCCGGATTCAGGCTCAACGATGGCTTGTCGGCTGCAGAGCCGCCCGTGGCTTGCGGTCTTGCACCAATTCAGGTCCGGTGAACATGTGAACAAATCGGCGGCGCACCGCGTAAGCGCTTGTGCTGCGCTCTTGATAGCGTGCTGTGATGGTGTGGATTGCTTTTTATGTGACCGCTTCATTGCTTCGGCAGCGACATGCCGATGCTGTTTTGCGGCATTTCCGCAAGTCAGTGAAAGGTTCTGGAAAGAAAATCACAAATGCATCGAAATGGCGCATTCGTATCGCTTTCAAGCGACTTGCTTCTGCTCAATCAAGCGCTGGAATTCGCTGGCCGGAAGCGGGCGGGCCAGCAGGTAACCCTGGATCTGATCGCAGTGCAGATTGATCAGCGACTGCATTTGCGCGGCGGTTTCCACGCCTTCGGCCACCACCGTCATGTCGAGCGAATGCGCCATCGCGCAAATCGCGCGGATGATGGCGCTGGCTTCCGGCGGGTTGTCGTCGAGCGCGCAGACGAAGGCGCGGTCGATCTTGATCTGCTGGGCGCGAAAACGCTGCAGATAACTCAGGCTCGAATATCCGGTGCCAAAATCGTCGATGGCCACCTCAAAACCGAGCGACTGCAGCTGGCGGATGGCGGCAATGCTTTGCCCGGCATCGCGCATGGCGGCGGTCTCGGTAATTTCGAACATCAGCCGGTCTGCGGCCACCTGGTAGCGGTGCAGGATCTGTGACAGCCGCTGCACCAGGTCGGGTTGCTGGAACTGGCGCGGCGACAGGTTCACGGCGATCTTTAGCGGCGGCATGCCGGCGGCGTCCCAATGCATGATCTGGCGGCAGACCTCTTCGACCACCCAATCGCCCAGCTCGACAATGGTGCCGGTGCGCTCGGCCAGCGGAATGAACTCCGCCGGGGAGACCGGCCCGAGTTCCGGGTGGTTCCAGCGGAGCAAGGCTTCCGCACCGGCCAGGGCCTGCGTGTGGGCGTCGAACTTGGGCTGGTAGTACACCGAGAGCTGCCCGTTGAGCGCCGCATGCGAGAGCGCCCGCTGGATCTGCAGCACGCGGTGCGCGGTGGTGTTCAGGCAAGGCTCGAAGAAGCGGTAGGCGTTGCCGCCCGCCTGCTTGCATTCGAACATGGCGGCATCGGCATGTTCGAGCAGGGTGCTGGCCGTGGCGCCATTGTGCGGATGGACGACCACGCCGATGCTGGCCGTCACGCGCAGGCGCCGCCCATCGATGTCGACGGATTCCCGTAGGCGGAACAGCAGCTTGTCGCCGATGGTGGCGGCGGCCTCGGGCAGCGACAGCCCTTCGACCAGGATGCCGAATTCGTCCCCACCCAGGCGGGCGACCACGTCTTCGCCGCGCATGGTCTGGCGCAGGCGCTCGGCCACGCTTTGCAGGACGCGGTCGCCAATGGCGCGGCCGTGCTGTTCGTTGATCTGCCTGAAGCCGTCCAGGTCGAGATAGAACAGGGCGAACGGGCGGGCGCGCCGGGTGGAGGCCAGGATGGCGTTGTCGATCGCGCGGTGCAGCTGGAAGCGGTTGGGCAGACCGGTCAGCGCGTCGTGATGCTCCAGCGCTGGCGGCTGGCGCGTCACGCGGGCCAGCGAGGCGGCCAGGTGTGCCTGCGCGGAGTCGACGTGCGCCTCCAGCATCATCAGCACGGCATGCAGGCCCAGTGCCAGCAAGACGCCCCCCGCGCAGAGCATGATGACGGGTACGGCACGCAGCATGGTGTCGTCTGCCGACGGCGCACCGGAACACGGCCAGACGACCAGCGACAGCACGGCCGAGGTGGCCAGCACGATGGCCGCGCGCGCGCGCAAGCCCACGGCCGAGCGGCGCTGATTCGCGGGCATATGGAAGGCCATGCCCATCGCCAGGCTGGCGCCGGCCAGAACGATCAGCGCGCCGCCGCCGCAGCCCGTGAGCAGGCGCAGCGTAGGCAGCGGGTCGCTACGCAGCCAGGGCCGCGACAGCGCAAGCTCAACGACGACCAGTCCCAAGCCCAGCGTTGCGGCCGCCAGCGCCATGCGTTGGCGCGGCAGTGGGTGCGCGGATTCGGCCGGCGTGGCGTTGGGCAGCGCTAGCCAGAGCGCGGCCAGCGAGGCGGCCAAGGCGGCAACCAGCGAGACGATGACGGGGGCGGCGAGGGCACTCGGCAGGCGGTGCAGGCCGGCTTGCGCCAGCCACAGCCCCGACCACAGCCCGGTCCCAAGAATGGTGGCGCAGGCAACGCGCCACGTGCGGCGTTTTGCGACAGGCGCGCCCCCCGGCAGGCGTGTCGCGGCATCCAGTGCGGCAAACGTGGTCAGCCCGACACTGATCCACGCAAACAGCAGCAGCGCCATATGGAAATTGTTATGCATGCGAGCGCATTTGGCGTGGCCCCGATCCACGCCTGTCTGTGTTTTGCGGCGAGGATAGCGCAAAAGGCTGACGTTTCAGGCGACGAACAGGGGCCTTTGTTGCGCGCTACTCACAAAATGCGTCGGATAATCCCGCCGTTATTGCTCCGCGTCATGCCGTGATGGCGGCTCCGTGCGCCTATCAGAGAATCGGCGCAAACAGGCAGAACTTGCCTCGGGTATACGCGGATGGCGAGGTCCATGGAATCGCCGCTGGACGGAATGGACGCCCGGCGGGCCGGGCACGTGGCGTTGCCCGGTCGGGGAGGCTTGTATTGCTCAGGCGTTCAGGCGGGTACGCCGGCGCGAGGGCGGGGTGGCCGCGCCCGCGCGCTCGAGGTCGACACTGGGCAGCAGGTGCAGCAGGCGCACCAGCTCGGACTGACGATGCGTGCCGGTCTTGCGCAGGATGTCGCGAATATGCACGCGCACCGTGTGCAGCGAGAGGAATTCGCGGTCGGCGATCTCCTGCAGCGTTTCGCCGGCGGCCAGGCGCGCGGCGACGATGCATTCCTTGTTGGTCAGCCCAAACAGCGAGGCCAGCACGCCCGCGTCCATGACCGAGCGCGTCTCGGAGTTGCCCACCAGCACCAGCGCCAGCGGCGAGGCCCAGGCCGAACGCAGGGCGTCGGAGGGCGCCAGCGGCGTGGCGATGAAAGGCACCGGGCGGCCGTCGCGCGCGAGGTACATCCACGAGCCTGCCGCGCCTTGCACGCCCATCGAGCCTGCAGCGTGCTCGATCAGGTTGCGCAGGGCGGCGTCATGGCTGAGATCGGCCGAGTGGAA
The DNA here is from genome assembly GCA_913056305.1 of uncultured Ralstonia sp. GTDB lineage: Bacteria > Pseudomonadota > Gammaproteobacteria > Burkholderiales > Burkholderiaceae > Ralstonia. The sequence goes on along the minus strand of CAJXMR010000183.1, from coordinate 4,317 downwards.
GTGGCCGCCGTCGAGCGACAGGCGGTCGTCTTCTTCGGTCATGGCGCGCACCCAGGCGTTGGCGTATTTCACGCGCATGCCGCGCTCGATCACCATCACGCCAAAGTCGAGCGTATCGAGCCCAGCCATGCCAAGCGCGGCCAGCTCATTGAGCTCCTGGTTGCGCTGCTGCATGCGCGCGGCACGCTGCAGGTGCGGCAGTACGCGTTCGAGCCGCGTCTGGCGCTCGCCGGCGCTGAATTCGGAGAGATCGTCGCGCGTGCGCAGGCGCATGGTCACGCACAGGTCGGGCGTGTCTACCAGGGTCATGCCGGCGACGGGTTGATCACTGTCATCACCCATGCCGACAGGGTCGCTGGCGCCAACAGCGCAGCGCAGCAGCTGCGGATCGCGGCAGAATTCGGTGCAGTGGCCAGCCTGGGGGCAGTTGCGGCACCAGCCGGACGACACCCCGTGGCGGGGCGTATCGGTGTGCTTGTCCCAGACGAAGTAATGTGCGCTTTCCGCGCCGGCATAGACCGACAGCAGTGCCAGCGCGATGGGCATCTGCGCGGGGTCGAGCACCGCCTCGTAGATGGTATCGACGAGTCGATGGAATTCTGCGTCATCCGACAGACGTTGCAGCATGGTGGCCCCCGGTGCGTATTGGCGCGACGGTTGCGGCGGCTGCGCCGCTCCATCGCTTATGTGCGGCGCAACGCCGCTGTCGCTGTCGTGTTTCTTCTTGTTCTGCGCGACTTCGTTACTTATCGGCAAGTTCTTGGAAAAGCTGAGCATAAGCTGTTCTTTGATGCTCCCAAATTCTGGTGCGGCTGTGTGCCCCTCTCTAGAGGGGAGTGTGCCCAACTTTCAGCGCTGAAAATAAATAATTCATAATTCTCGTATATGACGACCACCCGTCACGGGAACTGATAGGTCCACGCCGCATTGAACCGCAGGCTGCGCGCGCCGGAGTTGGTCGGCATATCGCCCACGGGCTTCGCGAGGGCCAGGTCCAGCGTGTAGTGCTTGCGGTCGGAGAAGCGCACGCCCAAGGCGATCGAGCCGAGCTGGTCGTGGATCAGCGTGCCGGCGTTCGAATACACCTTGGCCGTGTCGTACAGCACATACGGCTGCACCGTCTTCAGGTACGTCATCGACGCGGTGAACAGCCGGTTGAGCTCGAGCGACAGGCCCCAGCCGCGGTCGCCGGCCACTTCGCCAGCCGGGTAGGCCAGGCCGAAGAAGCGCCCACCAAAGCTGATCTGCTCGGACGACGGCAGCACCGCACCGCTGTACTGCGCCGCGCCCGAGATCGCCATGCCAAAGCCGAACGGCAGGTCGTGCGCCTCGCTGGCGGTGATGCGCGTGCGCAGGAAGCCGAGGTCCACATTGTTGTTGGCCGACTTGCTGGCGCCCGCGGCATCGATGCCCTGGTACAGGCCGAACGACGCGCGTCGCGTCTCGCCGGGTTTCACTTCCGTGTACAGCGCCTCCGCGCCGAGCACGCGCACCTTGGCGGCCAGCTCGGTCTGTGGGATCGCCGTGTTGATGGGCGTGTATTGCTGCTTGTCGTCGTTGCCGTAGAAGGTGCCGGTGACGGTCAGGCTGCGCGTGCTGGAGAGCAGCAGCGGATAGCTCAACGACAGGCCCAGGCGCTGCGTATCGGTCAGGTAGCGCGATTGGTAGCCGAGCTGCCCCAGCGGCAGGTTCTCGGGCATGCCGCGATAGTGCGACCACGACAGCTTGGCCAGCAGGCCATCGGTGCCGATCGGCTGTGCCCAGGTGGCGGAGTAGAACGTCTCGTGGTTGGACCCGCGCGGCTGCAGCGTCGACACCGTGATCTGCTCACCCAGCGGCGTCAGGCTGTTGACCGTACCGGTAATCACAGCGCGCACGCCCGAGCGGTATTCCATGCCGGTGCCGATGGTGTAGGGCTGGCGCTTGACGTTGAGCACCAGCTCGCTCGCGCCGTCGGTGGTGGTGGGCGGCTGCACGGTGGCGGTGATCTGCACGCCGGGCTGCAGCGCCAGCACGCCGGTCACGCGCTCGAAGGTTTCGCGGCGCAAGGGGCGCTCGTCCATCATGTGCTTGGAGATGGCGCGCAGGCGCTCCTCCAGTGGCCCCGGCGTGCCCTCGACGCGCATGCGTGCCACATAGCCTTCCACCACCGTGACGCGTACCACGCCACCCTCGAAGGTCTGTGCCGGCACGAAGGCGAACGACAGCGGGTAGCCGCGGTCGGCATACAGCTTGGTCACGTCGTTGGCCGCTGCCAGCAATTGGGCGACGGTGATGTCGTGTCCGGCCATCGGCGCGAAGTGCGCGGCGATTTCCGGAAACGGCAGTGTCTTGACGCCTTCGATCTGGAACTTGGTGGGGGTGAGGTGCGTGGCCAGCAAGTTCTCCAGCGCCGGGTTGGGCCGCTGCACTTCGACCTGGATCTTCTGTTCGGGCGGGCGCGAGGTGTCGACACGCGGCAGCGTGTCCATCGGGTTGCCCTGCGTGGGACTGCTCTGCGCCCAACTCGATACGGGACTGGTCAATACAACGCCTGTGGCCAGGGCCAACCGTAAGGTGGTGGTCCGCACACCTGTCTCCTTCTTGTTTTGCTCAATGCGGTGGAATCGTGCCGGCAGGCAAGTCGCGTGCGGGCCGGCTCGGAGTCGGCCATGCCTAGACGAAGCTGCGCGATGCTTGGAACGATAACCGCGAGACATGGTGCTTTACAACAAAACACAATGTGGCAGCGTTCACGTGACGCAACGCGCCATGGTTGATACTGATGGCGCTTGGGGTCTTGCGCCATGCCGATGCGTCGAGACCTCATCCAGCAAGGTCCCGACGCGTTTCAAACACGACGGCAGCACGACAACTGTGCTAATGCGCGCTGCTTAGCCGGGGCTTAGTGATGCGCGCCCAGTGCGCCACCCACTGTGCCCAGCAGACCGCCCACCGCGTTGGTGACCGGCGCGAGCGGCGTGGCGGCGCCAGTCGAGCTGAGGCTGCTGCCGACGGTGCTGACGATCGACCCGACCGGAGCGGTGATGGTCGAAACAGGGCCGAGCGGATTGCTGCCGCCCGATGCGCCACCAAGACCGCCCAGGGCGCTGGTGATCGGCGCCAGCGGACTGCTGCCACCTGCCGCGCCACCCAGTGCACCCGTGACCGCGCCCAGCGGATTGCCGCCGCCTGCTGCGCCGCCGAGGCTGCTGAGCGCTCCGGTGATCGGGGCAAGCGGACTGCCGCCACCTGTCGCGCCGCCCAGGCCACCCAGTGCACCCGTGACCGCGCCCAGCGGATTGCTGCCACCTGTCGCGCCGCCCAAGCCGCCGAGCGCGCCCGTGAGTGTGCCCAACGGGTTGGTGCCACCGGTGCCACCGCCGAGGCCACCGAGTGCGCCGGTGATCGGCGCGAGCGGATTGCTCGCCGTGCCGTTCGGTGAATAGGTCACGCCACCGAGTGCAGCCACGGTGTTGCCCACCGCCCCGACAACACCGCCCAGATTGCTGACCACCGGCGCGTTGGTATTCGTGAGCGCGCTGCCGAGGTTGACGACCCCTCCGCCCACCGTGCCCAGCAGCGTGTTGCTGGGCGAGCCCAGGCCGGTTGCCGCGCCGCCCGCCTGCGTGCCGCTGGTGACCTGCGAGGTGAGCGGCACGATGGCCGAAGAGAGCTGTTGCGTGAGTTGTTCCACCGGACCCGTCGACAAGGCGTTGCCCAGTGTTGCACCGCCGCCGGCAACGGCCTGGCCGACCTGCGATACCGCCCCGCCCAGCGGCGTGGTGAGCGGTGCCAGCGGCGCCAGTTGACCGGTCCCCAGGCTGCTGACGAGGTTGCCGCCGCTGGTCACGGTATTGCCGACGGCCGTCACCACGTTGCCCGTGTTGCCCACCGTGGTACCGATCGGATTCGGGTTGGCGCCGATGCTGCCGAGGCCGTTCTGCACACCGGTGCCAGCCGTGGACAAGGTGTTGCCGAGGTTCTGCACGACATCGCCCAAGCCGTTTTGCACGCCGCTGGGCACGCCCGGCAGGTTGGCGGCCTTGATGGCGGTGCCGATGTCACTGACCGTCGCACCGGTGGACGAGACCGCGCCACCGGCATTGTTGAGGACCTTGCCCGCCGGTGTCAGGGAGGCGGGCGCAGGTGCCGGCGACGGCGAAGGAGAGGGCGACGGTGAGGGGGAAGGCGACGGCGTCGAGCCGCCGCTATTGTTGCTCGTTCCGGCCGTTCCGTTCGAGCCGCCGCCACCCAAGGAGCCGCTCGTATCGCCCGAGCCTGAACTGGCGCAACCGCCCAGGATCAGCAGGCTCGCCATGGTGGCCGTCAAGCGTT
>CAJXMR010000182.1 GCA_913056305.1 uncultured Ralstonia sp. | reverse complement strand
TGTGCATCTACCCACGCCTTCGGATACCCGATTTCGTTCAGCGCGGTGGACATGGTGGCCCGCAGCCCGTGTCCTGTCAGAAGATCCCTGTAACCCATGCGCTTGAGTGCTCCGTTGAGGGTGTTCTCGCTGATGCGTTGCATCGGTTTGCTGTCGTGGCGGAGCAGGAAGTGTTGAGCTGGTTTGAACTGTTCCATCAGGTGTCGAACGATCTCCATAGCTTGCTCTGACAAGGGCACGATGTATGGTGGAACATCCTTGGGCAACTGCCGCTTCTTTCGCATGTCCATTTGCAGTTGCTTCACAACATCCGGCGGGATGATCCAGAGGCCGCGATCGAGATCGAACTGGTCGGGCGTCGCCATACGCAGCTCGCCGGTACGGACTCCGGTCAGCATCAAAAGTCGAAGGCCCAACTGAGTTTGCAGCCGGCCACGGTACCTGCGTAAGCGTTGCAGCAGCTTGGGCAGGTCCGCCATGCGCAGAAACGGATTGTGGTTGACGGGAGGTAGCGGCAAGGCCACGACGTCGAGATCGGATGCAGGGTTCTGTTCAAGGCCAGGCACGATCACCAGCGCATACCGGAACAACTGGTTGAACCAGGTTCTTACCTTCTCTGCAACGGACAACGCCTTGCGCTTTTCGATCTTGGCGATCACCTCTAAGAGGTCGGTGCGCTTGACGTCGTAGACAGAGCGCTTGCCGAGCGTTGGCAGTACGTCCTTGTCGAACACGCGAGGGATCTGCGACAGGGTGGTTTGCCGACCTTGTTTGAGGGCGAGCCCGCGATGCTTGAGCCACTTTCGATACACGGCGTCGAAAGTGTTCTGGTCCGCCAAGCGGACTGCCGCGCGCTTTTGCTTGCGATGAACGTGTGGATTGGTGCCCTTCGAGACCAGCCCGCGGGCCTCGTCTCGGAGAGTTCTCGCCTCGCGTAAGGTCACCTCTGGATACGTGCCGAGCGACATCCGCTTTTGTTTGCCGGCCCATTGGTAGCGGAAGTGCCAGGACTTGTTGCCATTGTCGGCAACCGCCAGGGCAAGCCCGTCTGAGTCTGAAAGGGTGTAGGCCTTGCCGGTCGGTTTGGCTTGCCGGACTGCCGTGTCTGAAAGTGCCATGCTCTTGCTCCTGTTGGGAGTCAGGAGCAGATGCTGGTCTCGTCTACCACGCCCCTCCAGCAACAAACCGGAAGCCGCCACGTCCTCAAAGATGGACTAAATAGTGGACTAAAAAGTCCTGGCTGTAGGCAGCTTCCAGCGGAACACGCTGGATGATGTCAGTGAATAAAATCCAATGGCATCAACGACTTGCAGAACTCCATGGAACTCAGCAGATCGTGAAGTGGAGCGGGCGATGGGAATCGAACCCACGGCTCTAGCTTGGGAAGCTAGGGTATTACCATTATACGACGCCCGCGTAGTCCGCCATTCTATGCGGGGTTGCGGCGATTCGGCAAGCAGCGGGGCGATCGGCCTGGGCGAAAAGTGCCGCCTCATTCACCCCGCGCCCCGCCAGCGCCGTCACACCTTGCGCACCGCCACGCTACCAATCGAATACCCCGCACCAAACGAGCAGATCAGGCCCAGGTCGCCCGACTTCAGATCGGCACGATGGCGATGGAACGCGATGATCGAACCCGCCGATGCCGTATTGGCAAACTCGTCCAGGATCACCGGCGCCTCGTCGGCCGAGGCATCGTGGCCGAGCAGGCGCTTGCTGATCAGCTGGTTCATCGCCAGGTTGGCCTGGTGCAGCCAGAAGCGGCGCACGCCGGCCGGCGCGTGGCCGAGCGACTGCAGGTGGGTGGCGATATGCTCGGCCGCCATCGGGCAGACTTCCTTGAACACCTTGCGGCCTTCCTGGCGGAAGAGCTGGTCGCGGTCGTCGGGGTCGCGGTCTTCGCTGCGCGAGAGGTAGCCGGCGTTGTTGCGGATGTTGTTGGAGAAGCTGGTGGCCAGCTTCGTGCCCAGGACTTGCCACTTGTCGGTGGAGCGCGAGTCTTCAGTGCGTTCGACCAGCACGGCGGTGCACACATCGCCGAAGATGAAGTGGCAGTCGCGGTCTTTCCACGCCAGGTGGCCGGACGTGATCTCGGGGCTTACCACCAGGGCGGCGCGCGCCGTGCCGGTGCGCACGGCGTTGATGGCCTGCTCCAGGCCGAAGGTGGCCGACGAGCAGGCGACGTTCATGTCGAAGGCGTAGCCGCCAGCGCCGATGGCATTCTGAATCTCGACGCCCAGCGCCGGATACGGGCGTTGCATGTTCGACGTGGCGCAGATCAGCATGTCGATCTCGCTCGCGTCACGGCCGGCGGCGGCGAGAGCGTCGCGCGCGGCAGCCGCGCCGACTTCCGCCTGCAGCGACAGCGTATCGTCCGGGCGCGGCGTCAGGTGCGGGCGCATGCGCGCCGGGTCGAGCACGCCGGCCTTGTCGACCACGTAGCGCTGCCGGATCCCCGAAGCCTTCTCGATGAATTCCGCCGACGATTCGGCCAGCGCGGTGAGCTCGCCGGCAGCGATGGCTTCGGCGTGCTCTTCGTTGTAGCGCTTGGTGTAGGCGTTGAACGCGACCACCAGTTCTTCGTTGGTGATGACTTCCGGTGCAACCCACAGGCCGGTGCCGCTGATGACGACGTCGTGCATACCCACTGTTCGTGAAATTTGTGTGGCGGCGACGATAGCACACCCGCCGATTCACGCGCGCAATTCCGGGGACGGAACGGGGTAAACCACGGCGCCAGTTGGCGCTGATGCCTGCCGGTCGCCGCTGCACCCGCTTTCCAGCCCACGCTGGGCCGGAAAGCGGGTGCGGACGACGCTTGGGCTTTAGTGCCTGACGGCCACCGTCACGCTCAGGCCGCCGACGCCGGGCACGCCGCCACCGAACGTGCCGCCGCCTTGCGACAGCACGCCGCCCAGGACCGGCACGTTGCCCAGCGCTGCCGGGCCGTTGGCGAGGGCGCCCGTGATCGGTGCCAGCGGATTGCCGCCACCCGCTGCGCCGCTCAGTGCGCTCGTTGCCTGCGAGACGACGCTCCCCAGCACCGGCACATTGTTCAACGCAGCCGGGCCGTTGGCGAGCGCCGAGGTGATCGGTGCGAGCGGGTTGCCACCTGCGGCTGCGCCGCCCAGTGCGCCCGTCGCCTGCGAGGCGATGCCGCCCAGCACCGGGATATTGTTCAACGCCGCCGGGCCGTTGGCGAGGGCCGAGGTGATCGGTGCGAGCGGGTTGCCACCTGCGGCCGCGCCGCCCAGCGCACCCGTCGCTTGCGAGACGACGTTGCCCAGGACCGGCACGTTGCCCAGTGCCGCTTGGCCGCTGGCCAACGCATTGGTGATCGGCGCGATCGGGTTGGCGCCGCCGGCAGCGGCATTGCCAAGCGTGCTGGTGACGGTGTTGATTGCACCGGTCAGCGGTGCGGCTGCGCTGCCCACACCGGGCGCGTTGCTGATGGCGCCGCTGACGGTATTGACGGTCGCCACCACCGGAGCGAGCGCATCGCCCGCGCTCGGCAGCCCCGTGGGCAGCGATTGCGCCTGCGCCGACGCCATCACCATCAACGCACCAACAGCCACACCCGACAGTTTGAAAACATGCTCAAGCATTTTCATTGAGAGTCCCTTGAATGAACGTTTTGAAAAAACGCTGCGCCGGCACGCGAGAGACTGCGAACCGGCGGGGCCCCTCCGCAGGGAGCATGCCAAGGTGTAGGGGTATCGACGTCGGTCGGCCCCAGGCGCGTCGCCGCGGTACGGCGCAACCGTTTGGGATACGGTCTGGATCGGGGGAAGTCCCTAGCCTGGCGACACGGGATCATGCGCGTGCATGACCTGTTTAAAGCGCCTGCCGATGCGGGTTTTCAGGCGACTGCCCGCGTGTTCGTTACGTTACGCGGGAACATTTCCGTAACGTTTGTGGGCGGGCGGGCGGTCGGTCGGTCGGGTAGGGCGGGACAGGCTCCGCCGCCATGGATCGTGCGGCAGCGGAGCATGCATTTGGCGCGATTGGATGGAACGCGAAGGGTGAGGCTCAGAGATGCAGCAGCGCCATCACCGCCAGCACGCCACCCACTCCACCGACCCCGTAGGAGAACACCTGCAGCCAGCGGCGCCGCGAGAGCAGCGTGATCGCGGCCAGTGCGATCGACACCTGGATGGCCACCACCGCCTGCGCCCAGCGATGATGGTGGTGCACGGCCAGCTCGCTGGCCTTGTCGGCTTCGCTGGCGGCATGCTCTTGCGCTTCGGCGGTCTGGCGGATCTGTTCCTTCTCGCTCGCGTAGCGCTGCGCTTCACGCTTGGCGGCGTCGTGGTCGACGCCCGGCAGTTGCGCCGACAGCTCGGCGATCGCCTGCTTCTGCGATTTGGCCTGGTAGTAGGCCCACTGGTTCGCGGCTTCGGTCTTGTGGATGGCGGCTTCGTTCTTCAGCAGCAGCGCCTCGTTCTGGGTGGCGCCGCCCTGGTAGCCGAATACCGCGCCGGCGGTGGACAGGATGGCGGTCATCACCGCGATGCGGCCGGCAAAGCGGTCCGAATCCCCCGATTCGGCCGCGTGGTCGAGCGCGTCTTCGTGTACGCCGCGCACTTCAAACTCTTCAGACATGGTTCCCCGGTGGTTCTGTGTTGTAGGTGTTTTCGTTATTTGCCGTTGTATCCCGGCAGGGTCTTGGCGAACTTGCTCTTGGCCAGCGGAATGGCGGCTTGGACAGCAGCCTGGAAATTGGCGTGCAGGTCTTCGACGGGAATGTGGCGGCGGAAGAAGTCGGCCCACACGAATTCGGCAAAGGCGGTGGGCGTCTTGTCATAGCCACCGGCGTTGCGCACGTAGCCGGCCAGCGATCGGTATGGGTCGTCGATGAGCTTTTCCAGGTGGTCGGGAATGCTGGCGTAGTAGTGCCGCACGCCGTGCTCGTCCAGAGGATGGACCCACAGGCTGTCGTCCATCGCCTTCCAGAAATCGTCGAGGCCGTGGCTCGACAGATCGGCTTCGACGATGAAGTAGCCCGTGACCACACCGGCTTCGAGCGCCGCGCGCCCCAGGTGGTGGTGGTCGGTGATGTACAGCTTGCCGCCCGGGCCCATGACGGCCGGGATCGGGTGCGCCTGCATGAACGCCGTCTGGTCGGCCGCCGTCATCGCGGCGAGGTGCGTCTTCTTGTCCTGGACTTCGATCATGCCGACCGTCAGCTGGGTCGGGCGCAGGTCATGGATGGGAGATTCGTGCAGCTTGGGCATGGTGTTGCCTCTTTGGGTTGCGATACCGCCCGCGCCGGCGCGGGCTGGGGCAGCATAGCAACTTCCGCAGGCGTGCGCACCCTGCGGATTGCACGGCGCGGGACCCAAGCCTAGCTGCGCCGTAGCGACAGCGCCCGCAAGGCATCGTCCAGGAAGCGGGCGGCGGCCTGCTCGCCGGCCTGCGGCTTGGCGGCCACGCTGCAGGCGGCGATGACGTCGCACAAGGCGCGCATGTCTTCGCCGCTGGTGCGCAGCAGCGGGATGACGGCGCCGGCCGCTGCGCCGAAGTGCTTCACCGCCAGCCGCATCAGCTCCACCTTGACGACATTGGGCAGCACGTCCGCGAGTTCGGGGGGTGTGGTAGGGGGCGGTGGTGGTGCGACGACGGGTTCGGAAACAGGTTCGGCGACGGGTTCCGCGATGGGTTCCGCGACGGCGGCTTGCGCCGGCGCGGCCGCCGGTTCGTTGGCCGCCTCGATCTCGCCCACGGGTGCGGCCCGGGTCTGCAGGCCGAGCGTCATGCCCGTGAGCGGCGGCACGCCTTCGTAGGCGGCCACCAGGGCGGCATCCACCGAGACGTCTTCGAACAGCGGCTGGTTGAAATAGGCGATGGGGTCGAACGTTGCGTCCGACGCCGGAGATTCGACGGCGGCGGTGGCGATGTCGGTTGGGGCGCTGCTGGTGGCAATGGCGGCGGCCGGCGCTGTCTCCTCTTCCGGCGCGTTGAGCACGTCGACCATGCCGGCGTCATGCAGCCCGGTGAGCAGATCATCGAAATCAGGCCAGTCGGCGAGCAGCTGATGCAACTGCCCGACCGTGCGGGCCCCGTTGATCAGGATGAGCAGATGGCGCTGGCGCATCTGCAGGTCGTGACGGCGCGCGGACAGCGCCTCGCGGCCGCCGTCCGTCTTCACCAAGACGCTCGTCGTAGCAAGCATGAATGACTCCCCGTTGAAACAGCCATGCCCGGCATCTGTCGCGCCGTTGCACGCTGCAAGTTAGTCACCCTGTCTGTGCCGTGCTATCGACCGATCGAACCAAATTGTAGAACGGGAAATCGACGATTGGATTACGTCCTGTTCATGCTGGGCATGCGCCCTAGGTCCGCCACGTCTCCAGCGCCGGTGCCAGCGCACTTTGGCGACCCGCCTGCAGTGACCGGGCGTAGTCCGCATACCACACCAGCACCTCCGGGTTGGCCATCGCGTCGGGGTTGGCGATGCGTTCGGGCGGCGCACCCAGCAGCAGTTTCTTGATCGGCACTTCCATTTTCTTGCCTGACAGTGTGCGCGGCACGCCGGGTGCCTGCACGATCACGTTGGGCACGTGCCGCGCCGACAGCCCCGCGCGGATACGGGCGTTGATCGTGTCGCGCAGCGTGTCGTCCAGCACCGCGCCCTCGCGCAGCACGACAAAGAGCGGCATGAACGACTCGCGCCCGAGGAATTCCAGATCGACAACGAGACTGTCGAGCACCTCCGGCAGGTCTTCCACCACGCGGTACAGCTCCGCCGTGCCCATGCGGATGCCGTGGCGGTTGATGGTGGCGTCCGAGCGGCCGTAGATGATGGCGCCGCCGCGCCGGGTGATCTTGATCCAGTCGCCGTGGCGCCACTGGCCGGGGTACATGTCGAAGTAGCTGTCGCGGTAGCGGCTGCCGTCGGCGTCGCCCCAGAAGAACAGCGGCATCGACGGGATGGGTGCGGTGCAGACCAGCTCGCCCACCGCATCGATCAGCGGTTTGCCGGCCTCGTCCAGCGCCTCGACGCGCGAGCCGAGGTTGCGGCATTGCATCTCGCCGGCGGTGACGGGCAGGGTGGGCACGCCGCCGACGAAGCAGCCGGCGAAGTCCGTGCCGCCCGAGATCGGGTTGAGCCACACGTCGGCCTTCACGTGGCGGTAGATCCAGTCGTAGGCCTCGGCCGAGAGCGGCGAGCCGGTCGAGCCGACCGCGCGCAGCTTCGACAGATTGAACGCGCGCCCGGGCTCGATACCGGCCTTCAGGCAGTTGGCGAAGAACGCCGCACCCGCGCCAAAGAACGTGACGCCCGCGTCCTGCGCAAAGCGCCACAGCGTATTGAGGTCGGGCGTGCCGGGGTTGCCGTCATACAGCGCGACCGTCACGCCGCCGAGCAGCCCGCAGACCTGCGAGTTCCACATGACCCAGCCGGTGCTGCTGTACCAATGGAAGACGTCGTCTGGGCCCAGGTCGAGGTGCAGTGCGCCCATCATCGTCTGCACCAGCAGCAGGCCACCGTGGCCGTGCACGATGGGTTTGGGCATGCCGGTGGTGCCGGACGAATAGAGGATCCACAGCGGGTGGTCAGCCGCGACCGGCGTCACGACGAGTGGCACGTCGCTGGCCGTGAGGTCGCGCCAGTCTTGAGCCTGCAGGAAGCGCGCGCGGTCGATGCCGCCGTGCAACTGCGGCACCAGCACGAGCTGTTCGACCGTCGGCAGCGCGGCGACCATCTCCGCGACCACGCCGGTGCGGTCGAACGCGCGGCCGCCGTAGTGGTAGCCATCCACGGCGATCAGCACCTTGGGCTCGATCTGGCGGAAGCGGTCGGTCACGGCCACCTGGCCCATGTCCGGCGCACAGACCGACCAGATCGCCCCGACGCTGGCCGTGGCGAGGAAGGCGACGATGGCGTCCGGCGTGTTCGACAGGTAGGCGGCGACGCGGTCGCCGGGCACCACGCCCATCTCGCGCAAGGCCTCGGCCAGCGAGGCGACGCGGCGGCGCAGTTCGCGCCAGGACACATCCGCCAGCGGCGCGGTCTCGCTGGCGTAGCGGATGGCGGTGCGGTCGGGGCTGCCGCCTTCGTCGACGTGGCGCATGACCTGGTCGACGTAGTTCAGCCTGGCGCCGACCAGCCATTGCGCGCCGGGCATGGTGCGCTCGCCCAGCATCTGCGTGAAGGGTGTCGAGGCGCGCAGGTCGAAGTGTTCCCAGACCGAGGTCCAGAACGCTTCGAGGTCGGTGGTGGACCACTGCCAGAGCTGGTCGTAGCCCTCGGGCGTGGTGGCCGAGAAGCGCAGGCCGCGCTCGCGCGCGAGCCAGTCGAGATAGTGCGTCAGCCGCGCACGGGCGATGACGTCAGCCGATGGCGTCCACAGCAGGGCGCCTTCCTGGATGGTGCTCATGTGTCTCCTCCGCCGCAAAGGCAAGGGGGAGGCCGCCCGCTCTCTGCGGCGGGTCGGCCGATGGGGTGGGGCGGCTGGCTTAGATGCCGCCCATGCACAGGTACTTGAGTTCCAGATATTCGTCGATGCCGTAGACCGAGCCCTCACGGCCCAGGCCCGACTGCTTGATGCCGCCGAACGGCGCCACCTCGTTCGAGATCAGCCCCGTGTTGATGCCGACCATGCCGTACTCGAGCTGCTCGGCCACGCGCCAGATGCGGCCGATGTCGCGGCTGAAGAAATACGAGGCGAGGCCGAATTCGGTGTCGTTGGCCAGGCGTACGACCTCGGCTTCATCCTCGAACTTGAAGATGGCGGAGACGGGGCCGAAGGTTTCTTCACGCGCGATCAGCATGTCGGGCGTGGCGTCGGCCAGCACGGTGGGCTCGACGAAACGCTGCGAGCCGAAGCCCTGCATCAGCTTGCCGCCGGCGGTCAGGCGCGCGCCCTTTTGCGTTGCGTCACTGATGTGGCGCTGCACCTTCTCGACGGCCTGGTCATCGATCAGCGGGCCCTGCACCACGCCCGTGTCGAACCCGTTACCGACCTTGATGCCCTTGACCTTGGCCGAGAGCTTCTCGACAAACGCCTCATACACCGAGGCGTGCACGTAGAAGCGGTTCGTACACACGCAGGTCTGGCCGGCGTTGCGATACTTCGACTGCACCGCACCTTCCACGGCGGCATCGAGGTCGGCGTCGTCGAACACGATGAACGGTGCGTGGCCGCCCAGCTCCAGCGCCACCTTCTTCACCGTCGGCGAGCACTGCTCCATCAGGATGCGGCCCACCGGCGTCGAACCCGTGAACGACAGGTGCCGCACGATCGGCGATTCGCACAGCGCGCGGCCGATGGCGATCGAGCGATCGGCATCGCCCGTCACCACGTTGACCACACCCTTCGGGATGCCCGCGCGGTGTGCCAGTTCAGCCATGGCGAGCGCCGACAGCGGTGTCTGCTCGGCGGGCTTGATGACGATGGTGCAGCCTGCTGCCAATGCCGGCGCGACTTTGCGGGTGATCATCGCCAGCGGGAAGTTCCACGGCGTGATGGATGCGCAGACGCCCACCGGCTGCTTGAGCACGACCATGCGCTTGTCGCGCCAGGTGCTGGCCATCACATCGCCGGAGACGCGCTTGGCCTCTTCGG
>CAJXMR010000181.1 GCA_913056305.1 uncultured Ralstonia sp. | reverse complement strand
AGAAGCGCGTGCCCCAGTCGAAGATCGGCAGCGTGACGTTCGGCACGAACGACCACAGCCCGGTCCCGGCCTTGAACAGGTTATGCAGCGCCGTGCTGGCGGTGCCCACGTTCGAGGTCAGGCCGATGCTCGGGAAGAACGCCGCACGCGCCACGCCAATGTTGGCGTTGGCCGCGATCAGCTTCTGCTCGGCCTGGCGGATGTCGGGGCGCTGCTCCAGCAAGTCCGACGGCAGGCCGGCCGGGATGTCGGTCACCAGCGTCTCGGACGACAGCGTGGTCGGCGCCGGCAGGTCGGCCGGCAGCGGCGCGCCCACCAGCAGCACCAGCGCGTTGGTCGCCTGGGCGTACTGGCGCGTGAGCTGTGCCACCGCCACGCGGGCCGATTCCACCAGCGTCTCGTTCTGGCGCAGGTCCAGCGCCGACGAGGCGCCCACGTCAAAGCGCTGCTGGGCGAGCTTGTAATAGTCTTCGCGGCCCTTCAGGGTCTGCTGGGCCAGGTCGAGCTGCTCGGCGTAGGCGCGCTCGTTCAGGTAGGCGCGGGCCACCTGCGCGATCAGGCTGATCTGCGCGGCGCGCTGGCCTTCCTCGGTGGCGAGGTAGCTGGCGCGTGCGGAGCTGGTCACGTCGCCCACGCTGAACAGGTTGACCTGGTAGTTGCTGATGCCGACACCGAGCTGGTACTGCTTGGTCTCCATGGCGTGGCCGGTCTGCGAGATCGATTGCGGCGTCAGGCTGCGCGTGTAGGTGGCCGAAGCCCCCACCACCGGCAGCAGGTCGGCGATCTGCAGGCGGTATTGCGCGCGCGCCGCCTCGATGTTGAGCACGGCGATGCGCAGGTCGCGGTTGTTCTCCAGCGCCAGGCCGATCAGCTTCTGCAGGCGCGGATCGGGGAAGAACTCGCGCCAGCCGAGGTCGGTGGCGCGCAGTGCGTCGTCGGTGGGCTTGGCGGTGGCGTAGCCCGCCGGGGCCTGCGCGTAGTCGCCGGACACCGGCGCGGCCGGGCGTTCATAGCGCGGCGCCAGCGAGCAGCCGGACAGCACGCCGGCGGCCAGCAGGAGCGCCGGCAGCAGCGCAGGCGTTCGGAAAGTCATCGTCTTCTGCATGTTCAGATTTCCTCTTCCAGCGGTCGGTGCGCGGCATCCAGGCGGCGTTGACGCTCGCTGCCCTTGAAGATGCTGCGGACCACCACGAAGAACACGGGCACCAGCATCACAGCCAGCACCGTCGCGGTGATCATCCCGCCCATCACGCCAGTACCGATGGCGCGTTGGCTGGCGGAGCTGGCGCCGTGCGCAATGGCCAGCGGCAGCACGCCCAGGATGAAGGCGAACGACGTCATGATGATCGGGCGGAAGCGCAGGTGCACCGCTTCCAGGGTTGCTTCGATCAGGCCCTTGCCCTGCGCCTGCAGGTCCTTGGCGAACTCGATGATCAGAATTGCGTTCTTGGCCGACAGGCCCACCACGGCGATCAGGCCGACCTTGAAGTACACGTCGTCGGGCATGCCGCGCAGCGTCACCCCCAGCAGCGCGCCGAGCACGCCCAGCGGCACCACCAGAATCACCGCCGCCGGGATCGACCAGCTCTCATACAGCGCAGCCAGCACCAGGAACACCGCCAGCAGCGACAGCGCATACAGCGCCGGCGCCTGCGAGCCGGAGGTCTTTTCCTGCAGCGACTGGCCGGTCCACTCGAAGCCGATGCCGGCCGGCAGCTTGCTTGCCAGGTGCTCCATCTCGTCCATGGCCTCGCCGGTGCTCTTGCCGGGCACGGCGTCGCCGGAGATGCGGATCGCCGGATAGCCGTTGTAGCGCACCAGCTGCACCGGACCGACGATCCAGTGCCCCTTGGCGAACGCGGACATCGGCACCATCGTCCCCTGACCGTTGCGCACGTACAGGTTCATGATGTCTTCGGGCTGCATCCGGTTGATCTTGTCCGCCTGGACGATCACCCGTTGCTGACGGCCGTAGTTCGGGAAGTCGTTCGCATAGGCCGAGCCCAGCGCCGTCGACAGCACGGCGTTGATGTCGGCAAACGCCACGCCCAGCGCATTGGCCTTCTCGCGGTCGAGATCCACCTGGTACTGCGGTGAGTCTTCCAGGCCTTCCGGACGGATGCCCTTGAGGATCTTGCTCTGGCTGGCCATGCCCAGCAGCTGGTTGCGTGCGGCGACCAGTGCGTCGTGGCCCAGGCCCGCGCGGTCCTGCAGGCGGAACGTGAAGCCCGTTGCGTTGCCCAGTTCCGGGATCGGCGGCGGGTTGAGCGGGAACACGATCGCATCGCGGATGCCGCCGAACAGCGCACCGAAGGCGCGGCCGGCCACGGCATCAGCGGAGAGATCAGCGCCGCGCTCGCTCCAGTCCTTGAGCGTGGTGAACACGATACCGGCGTTCGGGCCGTTGCCCGAGAAGCTGAAGCCCTGCACCGCCACCATGTTCTCGACGGCCTTCTCGTGCTTGTAGTAGCCCTCGGCCTGCTTGATCACGTCCAGCGTGCGGTTGGCCGAGGCGGCCGGCGGCAGCTGGATGTTGGTGACGATGTAGCCCTGGTCCTCGGTCGGCAGGAACGACGACGGCAGGCGCATGAACAGCAGCACCACCGCCGCGATCAGCGCGCCGTAGATGACCATGTAGCGGAAGGTCTTCTGCAGCATCTTGCCGACGAAGCTCTGGTAGCGCGTCGTGGTGCTGGAGAACATGCGGTTGAACCAGCCGAAGAAGCCCTTCTTCTCGTGGTGCGCACCCTTCTCGATCGGCTTGAGCAGCGTCGCGCATAGCGCGGGCGTGAGCGTCAGCGCCATCAGTGCCGAGAAGAAGATCGACGACACCATCGACAGCGAGAACTGGCGATAGATCGCCCCCACCGAGCCCGAGAAGAATGCCATCGGGATGAACACCGCCATCAGCACCAGCGTAATGCCGATGATGGCGCCCGTGATCTGGCCCATCGCCTTGCGGGTCGCTTCGCGCGGGGGCAGGCCCTCCTCGCTCATGATCCGCTCGACGTTTTCCACCACCACGATGGCATCGTCCACCAGGATACCGATCGCCAGCACCAGGCCGAACATGGTCAGCACGTTGATCGAGAAGCCCATCGCGTTCATGGTGGCGAACGCGCCCAGCAGCGAGATCGGCACCACGATCGACGGCACCAGCGTGTAGCGGATGTTCTGCAGGAACAGCAGCATCACCAGGAACACCAGCGCCATGGCCTCGAACAGCGTCTTGACCACTTCCTCGATCGAGATCTGGACGAACTTGGAGGTGTCGTACGGCACCTTGTATTCCACGCCCGCCGGGAAGTACTTCGACAGCTCTTCGAGCTTGGCCTTGACCGCCTTGGCGGTGCCCAGCGCGTTACCGGTGGGCGAGAGCTGCACACCGATCGCCGAGATCGGCTGGCCGTTGATGCGCGCCGAGGTGGCGTAGCTCTGGCCGCCCAGCTCCAGGCGCGCGACGTCCTTCACGCGCACCTGCGAGCCGTCCGGCTTGGACACCAGCACGATGTTGCCGAACTGCTCGGTGGTGGTCATCTGGCCCTGCACCACGACCGTGGCCGCGAGCGGCTGGTCGGAGGTGGAGGGCAGGTCGCCCAGCGTACCGGCCGAGACCAGCGCGTTCTGGTTGCGGATGGCGTTGTAGACGTCGGTCGGGGTCAGCTTGTAGCCGACCAGCTTGGCCGGGTCGATCCATACGCGCATCGCGCGCTCGGTACCGAACAGGATGGCCTGGCCCACACCCGGCACGCGCTTGATTTCGTTGAGCACGTTGCGCGAGATGTAGTCGCCCAGGGCGACCGGGTCCATCTTGCCGTCCTTGGACGCGAGCGTGGCGAACAGCAGGAAGTTCGAGCGGGCCTTGTCGACCTGCACGCCCTGCTGCGTCACCTGCGAGGGCAGGCGCGCTTCCACGCGCTTGAGGCGGTTCTGCACGTCCACCTGCGCCAGCGCCGGATCGGTGCCGGCCTTGAACGTCACGGTGATGGTGGCCTGGCCGTTACCGCCCTGGCTGACCGACTCCATATAGAGCAGGCCGTCCGCACCGTTCATCTCCTGCTCGATGATGCTGGTGACGGAGTCGTCCAGCGTCTTCGCGTTCGCGCCCGGGTACGTTGCCGTGATGATGATCGACGGCGGAGCGATGGTCGGGTATTGCGAGATCGGCAGCAGGGTGATCGAGATCGACCCCGCCACGATGATGAACAGCGCGAGCACCCAGGCAAAGACTGGGCGATCGATGAAAAACTTTGCCATGCGATGGCTCCTTGTTTACTGCTTGGCTGCGGGGGCGCTGGCGGCGGCCGGTGCGCTGGCAGCGCCCTGGCCTTGTGCGGCGCCTGCTGCACCTGCTGCACCACCCGGCGTCCACGGCGTCGGCTTGACCGGCGCACCCGGGCGCACCTTCTGCAGGCCGTCGACGATCACCTTGTCACCGGCCTTCAGCCCGCTGGAGACGATCCACTCGGTGCCGGCTGCGCGATCGGCCTGGACCGGGCGCACTGCGACCTTGCCTTGCTCGTCGACGATCATCACCGAGGCGCCGTCCGGGCTGCGCGACACGGCCTGCTGCGGCACCGTGATGGCCTGCTCGTCCACCGCCTGCTCCAGCCGCGCGCGCACGTACATGCCCGGCAGCAGGGTGCGATCGGCGTTCGGGAAGATCGCGCGCAGCGTGATCGTGCCCGTGGCTTGGTCCACCGTCAGGTCGGAGAAGTACAGCTTGCCCGGCTGCGCGTAGACACGGCCGTCTTCGGTGACCAGCGTGACCTTGGCGGCGGCGTCGCCGCCCTTCGCCAGCTTGCCGGCCTTGAGCGCTTCCTGCAGACGCATCACATCGGTGCTCGACTGCGTGAAGGTCAGGTAGATCGGGTCGATCTGCTGCACGGTGGTCAGCAGCGTCGCGTCACCCTGGCCGACCAGCGCGCCTTCGGTGATCTGCGCCAGGCCGGCACGGCCCGCGATGGGCGAGGTGACGCTGGCATAGCCGAGGTTGAGCTTGGCGGTTTCCACGGCAGCGCGGGCGGCGGCCACGTCGGCGGCGGCCTGCTTGGCGGCGGCGGTGGCGTCGTCGTAGTCCTGCTTGCTGATGGCGTTGGTGGCGACCAGCGGCTTGTAGCGCTCGGCCTTGGCCTGCGCCTGGGCCTGGGTGGCTTCCGAACGGGCCAGTTGAGCCTTGGCGCTATCGAGCGTGGCCTGGTACTGCGCCGGGTCGATCTGGAACAGCGGCTGGCCGGCCTTCACATCATGGCCTTCCTCGTAGCTGCGCTTGAGCACAATGCCTGCAACGCGCGCGCGCACCTGGGCCACGCGGGTGGCTTCCAGGCGGCCGGGCAGTTCGCTGGTCAGGCCGACGGCGTGCGGCTGCACGGTCACCACGCCGACCGCGGTCGGAGGCATGCCGGCGCCGCCCGGCCCTTGTGCCTGCTTGTTGCCGCAGGCTGCAAGTGCCACCACCATGAATGCGGCGGCGGCGAGTTGGTGATAACGGCGGGTGTTCGTCATAGAGGACCCCATGTGGCGATAAGCGATGTGCTCCATGCCAGCCACGCAAACGAATGCGGACGCAGCCAACCTTGAGCGAAACCAAAAAACACAAATTCGAAAACGATCGATGCTAGCCGTAACCGGTGGCATGCGATATGGCTTTTGCGATGAAGTCGCAACAAAGCGGGCCCAACTACGCGAATGGGGGCGCGACTTGCTGCGGATGCTCCGCACATTCATCGTGGCGGCCTGAGGTGTCGGGCAGCAGCGCGTTAACCTCGGTCAGGCCGGATGTGACGAATGTTGCAATGTGCAACAGACGGAGTGCGCGCTATTATAGATACGTTCGTGCATGTATGTAAGTAAGGCCTTGGAGCGGAATGGGGCCTTTGTTGACACTTTTTCCAACTTCGTTGCAATGGCCTGCAGTGACGGAGGGGCGCGGGATCGCGGGAGATCACCGCAGATCACGCGCCTTGTCGTCCGGTATGGGCGTTGCAACGTTGTGCACTGCGAAACAGCGTGTTGCGCAGACTTGTGCGACGCACAAAAGCAGAATAGAAGAACGTCGGCCGCATCTGGGCCGGCTTTCGTGAAGGGCATCATGGTCAGACGAACCAAGGAAGAGGCGCTGGAAACGCGCAACCGCATCCTCGATGCGGCGGAAGACGTGTTCTACGCACGTGGAGTGGCGCGTACATCGCTTTCTGACATCGCGCAGGCGGCTGGCGTGACGCGCGGCGCCATCTACTGGCACTTCCGCAACAAGGCCGACGTGTTTGCCGCCATGTGCGAGCGCGTCAAGCTGCCGATGGAGACGCTGTGCTCGCCGCTGGACGTCGAGCCCGACGACCCGCTGGGCGAGTTGCGCACGGTGGCCAACTACGTGCTGCAGCAACTGGTGGAAGACGCGCACTGGCGCCGCGTCTTCGAGATCATGTTCAACAAGTGCGAGTTCGTGGAAGACACCAGCCCCATCCTCAAGCGCCAGCAGGAATCCTTCGAAGAGGGGCTGGGCAAGCTGACCCACATCATCGGCCAGGCGGCGCGGCGCGGGCAGCTGCCCGCCGACCTGGACGTGCCGCTGGCGGTGGCGCATTTCCACGCGTCGTTCGGCGGCATCATGGGCGACTACCTGTTCTACCCGGATGCGTCCAGCCTCGCCGCCAAGCGCGAGCGCTTTGTCGACGCCTGCATCGATACGCTCAAGTATTCGCCCGCGCTGCGGCTGGCGTCGCCCGCGCTGATGGGGGCTACGGCATGAGCGCGCCCGTCTTCGATCAGATGGTGTTTGCCGGCGGCGGCAACCGCTGCTGGTGGCAGGCTGGCTGGTGGGATGTGGTGCAGCCCGCGCTGGCGCTGAAGCCGCGCGTGATCACCGGCATCTCGGCGGGGGCATCGACGGCGTGCATGCTGCACGCGTGGAATTCCGCCGAGCTGATCGAGTACTACGCCCATGCCCTGCGCCACAACACCCGCAACGCGCATTGGGGCAACCTGCTGCGCGGCGAGCGCGTGTTCCCGCATTACGGGATGTACCGCACCGCGCTGCTGACCGTGTTCGGCGAGGGCCGGCTGGCCAAGCTGGCACAGGCGCCCGAGATCCGCATCGGCGTGGCGCATATCCCGCGCTGGCTGGGTGCGCGCTCGGCCGTGGCGGCCGGGTTGATTGCCTACAACATCGAAAAGCACGTGCGCAAGACGCTGCACCCGACGCTGGGCCGGCGCCTGGGCTTCACGCCCGAATTCGTGCGCGCGCAGGACTGCCCGACGCCCGAGGCGCTGGCCGACCTGCTGCTGCAGTCCGCCTCCACTCCGCCGTTCACGCCGGTGTTGCGGCGCGGCGGCCGCCCGGTGCTCGACGGCGGCATGGTCGACAACGTGCCCGTCCAGGCACTCGACCAGACCCCCGGCGACGTGCTGATACTGGTCACGCGCCTGTACCCGCGCCCGACGTACTTCCGTATCGATGTGCCGGTGGCGGGCGGCGTGCAGCGCCGTTTCTATGTGCAGCCCTCGCGCAAGGTGCCGATCGCCAGTTGGGATTACACCAAGCCGGGCGCCATGCGCGACGCCTATGCGCTCGGCCGTCATGACGGCGAAACGTTCCTGCGCGAACTTCCACGCGGGTTTGCCTCGGCCATGGCCGCGTAGCTCGCCGTTTGCCATCCCGGGCGACGGGCGCCGCCGCCAGCGCGTGCGCGGACCCACCGACCCGGCGTCATGGAGGTGCCGGCCGAATCCCACGGACGCCCGACGGACGCCCCATGCGCGCAACCCCTGCTGCTTCGTTTGACCTGATCGTGATTGGTGCCGGCGCGGCCGGCCTGGCCGCCGCGCGCCATGCCGCGCAGCTCGGCGCGCGCACGCTGCTCATCGACCGCGCGCAAGCCGGCGGCAGTTGTATCCACCGGGGCTGCGTGCCCAAGAAGCTGCTCGGCTACGGCGCGGCCTGGTCGCAGACGGTCGCGCGCTGCCTGCAGGCCGCCGCCGGCCACAGTCGCGAGGCGTGGCAGACCGCCATCACCCGCACCCGCGCCGAGGTCGCGCGCCTGCACGACGCCACCCGCACGCACCTGGCCCAGGCCGGCGTGCAATGGCTGCCCGGCGTGGCGTCCCTGCGCGGGCGCGGCGCCATCCGCCTCGCCACCGATGAAGGCAAGCGCACCCTGCGCGCCCGCCAGATCGTGCTGGCCACCGGCGCCCAGCCCGTGCCACTGTCCGCACCTGGTGCCGAACTGGCTCAGACCTCCGACGATGTGTTCGCGTGGGAGAGCCTGCCCGCCTCGCTGGTCATCGTCGGTGGCGGTGTGATCGCGGTGGAGCTGGCGTCGACACTGGCGCGCTTCGGCGTGCGCGTGACGCTGCTGGTGCGCGAGGCGCGCCTGCTGCCGGAATTCGACACCGCGCTGTCCGATGCCGCCGCGACCTCCCTGGCGGGCCATGCGGTCGATGTGGTGCTGGGCGCGGAGGTGATGCGCGTGGAGCGCGATATCGTCAACAGCGGCGTCAACGGCGGCGTCAACGGCGATGGCGTGGCGGTCTACCTGAACGAACCCGGCCGCGCCGTGCCGCGCATCGTGCGCGCGCAGCGCGTGGTGGCCGCCATCGGCCGCGCGCCCGCCACCGACGGGCTGGGCCTGGACGCGGCGGGCATCACGCTCGACCCGCACGGCCACATCGTGGTGGATCGCCACTTTCGTACACGTTCGCGCGGCGTGCATGCCATCGGCGACGTCTGCGGCGGCCCGCAGCTCACCCCGGTGGCGAGCGCGCAGGGCCGCTATGTGGCCGAGCGGCTGTTTGGCAAGGCGGTCAAGCTGCCCGATATGGCGATGGTGCCGACGGCCGTGTTCTGCGAGCCGGCCATCGCCGCCGTCGGCCTGACCGAGGCGCAGGCGCGGGCACGCTGGCCCGACCGTCCCGAGCGTGCCGAACGCGATACGCGTGCTGCCGCCGCCGAGCGCATCGACGTGGTCGAGCACCGCTTCGTTTCGCTCGAGCAGCGCTTTGCCGGCACCGCCGCGCCCTCGATGATCAAGCTCGTGTGCAACGCGCGCAGCGGGCGCGTGCTGGGCGCGCACGTGGTCGACAACGCCGCGCCCGAGATCGTGCAGGCGCTGACGGTGGCGGTACGCATGGGCGTGCGCCTGAAGCACCTGCGGACCACGGTGGGCCTGCACCCGACGGTGGCGGAGGAATTGCTGGCCGTTTGAGGCGCGCGCCGCAACGGCGCATTGCACGCGACGCCACGTCTGGCGCCACTTTTCAGACGTTTCCTTATCCGCCTTCGTTGAATCTTGTTGAGAAGGTGGCGTTGTGCGGGCGCGCCCTCTGCACGCCCGGGCGAATCCCTATATTCGCTCATTGATTGATCAGGCAACCACTCGCCAGCCGCCGGCCACGGTGGCCCTGGAGGTGGGCGCCACCGCGTCAACCGGCTCGTTGCCGGTCCCCGCGTTCTCCCGCCCGCTCGCCGCGCACCAAGCGGCCCTCGCCTGACCAACACCGCCGGCTGCCGCCGGCGTTGCCACCCTCAATGTTCGATTCTCTAGGGATGGTGTTCAGAACTCATTCCGCAGCACCGAGACATCGACGCAGCGTCA
>CAJXMR010000180.1 GCA_913056305.1 uncultured Ralstonia sp. | reverse complement strand
CGTCGTAGCGCTTGGTCCACTCGGCGAGGATGCGGTCGCGGTTGGCGCTGGCCCACGCGAAGTCGTTCTTGATCAGGTGCTTCTCGTAGTCGGCCGGCAGCAGTGCGTCCGGCTTGGAGAAGCCCGGCGTGGCCACCACGGCAAAGTTCTTCTCATACAGCGCCATGGCGGCGGGGCTGGCCGAGAAGTCAGCCAGCTTCTTGGCGGCTTCCAGGTTCTTGGTGCCCTTCATGATGCCGGTGGCTTCCACGTCCCAGCCCAGGCCTTCCGACGGCAGCACGATGTCGATCGGAGCGCCTTCCTTCTTCGACTTCACGGCGCGGTATTCAAACGAGATACCGATCGGGAACTCGCCGGCGGCGGCCATCTTGCACGGCTTGGAGCCCGAGTGCGTGTACTGGCCGATGTTCTGGTGCAGGGCGTCCATGTAGGCCCAGCCCTTCTGCTCGCCGAGCATCTGCAGCCAGGCGCTCACGTCCAGGTAACCCGTGCCCGACGAGGCCGGGTTCGGCATGACGATCTTGCCGGCGTAGACCGGCTTGGTCAGGTCGGCCCACGAGGTCGGCTTCGGCAGGTGCTGCTTTTCCGCTTCCACGGTGTTGAAGCAGATCGTGGCACCCCACACGTCCATGCCCACCCAGGCCGGCGGGTTGGCGGCGCTGCGGTACTTGGCGTCGATCTTCGACAGGTCGGCCGGCGCGTACGGCGTCAGCATGCCTTCCTTGTCCAGGATGGCCAGGCTCGATGCGGCCAGGCCCCACACCACGTCGGCGCGCGGGTTGTTCTTTTCGGCCAGCAGCTTGGCGGTGACGACGCCGGTGGAGTCGCGCACCCACTTGATCTCGATGTCCGGATTGACCTTCTCGAAGGCGGCCTTGTACTCGGCCACCTGGTCGGCTTCCAGCGCGGTGTAGACGGTCAGCGTGGTCTTGGCGTAGGCCGACGTGGCCAGTGCCATCGCGGCAGCGGCCGCCAGCAGGGAAAGACGTGCGGTCATGGTTTCCTCAGGGTGTGATGAAACAGCGGTTGGGACAACGAAACTCAAAGGCATTGCGGTCGTTCACCGGCCGCCAGGCGGCGGTTGATGTCGGCCACGACTTCCGGCAGATCGGCAATCGTGTCGATCTCGTAATGCGGGCGGCACGCGGCGAAGCCCGCCGAGATGGCCACGCGGTGGCGGGCGCGCTCATCGGCGGCAAGCGCCACGTATTGCTCGTACGGCAGACCCAGCGCGTTGCCCGACATCAGCAGCGCCACCGTCCACATGCCGGCGCGGCGGCCCTCTTCGATGCCGGGCACGGTGTCGTCCACCTTCACGCAGGCGGCCACGTCGCCGATGCCGAGGTCGACCACATTGCGCAGCGCCTGGGCCGGCCACGGGCGGGCACGCGGCACTTCATCGCAGGCGATCACGCAGTCGGGCCGGTAGCCGGCCTCGGCGGCCAGCGCCACCACCCGGTCCATCACCACGCGCGGGTAGCCCGAGCACGTGCCGATCTTCAGGCCCGCCTCGCGCAGCGCGGCAATCGTCTCCAGCGCGCCCGGGATCAGCGCCGAATGCGCGCCCACCTTCTCGATCTGCAGCGGCATGAAGCAGTTGTAGATGGCGGTGACGTCGTCATCGGTGGGCATGCGGCCGTGCGCGAGCGAGAACCGCGCGGCAATCGCGCCGTCGTTGCACAGCGTGCGGATGTGGTCCCACTTGCCTACGCCCATCGGGCCGCGCGCCTCGTCCAGCGTGATGGCCACGTTGAATTCGGCAAACGCCTCCACGAAGATCTGCGTGGGGGCAAACGAGCCGAAATCGACCACGGTGCCGGCCCAGTCGAGCACGGCGGCTTCCAGGCGCAGCGGCGTGGCGCGCGGGTTGACCCGTTCTGCGCCAGCTTGGCGGGTCGTGATTGGGGAGGAGTCGCCCATGTTCATGTTTCCTTGCTTGCTACGAATTCAATGAGAGGCGGTGCGCCAGGCCTGCGTACGACGCATGACACCGCGTGTGGCGAGTTCCAACAGCAGCGATACCACGATCGACGTGACCAGGATCAGCGTGGACATGGCGGCGGCGGGGCCGATGTCACCGGCGTCGTCCATGTTCAGCACGGCCACGGAGGCCAGCACGGTGTCAGGGCTGTAGAGGAAGATCACGGCCGACACGGTGGTCATGGCCGAGACGAACAGATAGCGCGCGCAGGCCAGCACGGCGGGCAGGCACATCGGCAGCGTCACGCGCCAGTACGTGCGCAGCGCCGACACTTTGAGCGAGGCCGACACCGCCTCGAACACCGGATCGAGCTGCCCCAGCGACGCGACCGACGTGAAGTGGGCCGCCGTGGCGCAGTGCATGATCGTGCAGAGCACCATCAGGGCCATGCTGCCGTACAGGCCGTTGAGCGGATTGGCCGGATGGTTGAAGAAGAACACGTAGCCCAGGCCGAGCACGAGGCCAGGCACCGCCATCGGCAGCAGCACGGCAAAGCGGATGGCCGGATGCAGCCAGGCGGTGGCGCGCGTGGTGCGCGTCTTCTCGACCAGCCACGCGCCCGTGAAGATGAGTGCGGTACCGAACACGGTGGTGAACACGGCCAGCTTCAGGCTGTTGTGATAAGCCAGCCAGCCGCCGCCGTCCATGTTGTCGAAGTCGTAGTTGCGCAGCGACAGCTCGAGGTTGTACGGCCACAGCTTGACCAGCGAGGCGCCCACGGCGGTGGCCAGTATCAGCAGGATCCAGCCGACCACGAGCGCCGTCAGCAGCAGATAGAGCCCGTCCCGCATCCGATCCGGCTGCGGGTAATACGGTTGGGCGCGACTGGCCAGCGCGGCATGCTGGCGGCGCTGCACAAGGCGCTCAACGGCGAAGGTCAACAGCGCGGGCAGCAGCAGCATCAGGCCAATGACGGCGCCGCGCGCAAACTGCTGCTGACCCACCACCGCTTTGTAGGCCTCTACGGCCAGCACCTGATAGCTGCCGCCCACCACGGTCGGCACGCCAAAATCCGTGGCGACCAGCGTGAACACCAGCGCAAACGCACCGAACAGGCCGTAGCGCGCACCGGGCAGCGTGACCGTGCGGAACGTGCGCCACGGGCCAGCGCCCATGGCACGTGCCGCGTCATACAGGCGCCCATCGGCCAGCGTGAGCGTGGCCAGCAGCAGCATCAGCGCATAGGGGAACGTGTAGAACGTCTCGCCCAGCACGATGCCCCAGAAACCGTAGATGTTGCCGCCGTTCATCCAGCCTTTGAACAGGCCCTGGTTGCCGAACAGGTAGACCAGCGCAATGCCCGGCAGCAGCGACGGTGCAAACAGCGGCAGCATCGCCAGCATGCGCATGGTGCCGCGCAACGGCATGCGCGTGCGCTGCACCGCGTAGGCAAAGGCAAACGCCAGCGGCACGACGATGGCGGCCACCGCGCTCGACACCGCCAGGCTGCGGCCCACCATGTTGACGAAGTTGGGGTCGTGAACGACGTGGGCGACCAGTGCCAGACCGTGCTCATCGGTGCTGCGCGCGCTGGCAACCAGGCCCGTGGCCTGCAGCAGCATCATCGCCACCGGCAGCAGCAGGCCGAGGGTCAGCAGGAGCAGCCAGCCGAGCTTCATGCCGGCCAGCACGGGCGCATCGGTGCGCCAGAACGGCGTGCGTGCCGGCTGGCTTTGTTGGGTGGTCGGCACCACGGTGGTCTCGGGAGGAAGCATGGACATCACGACCTCAGGCATACACGCGCAGGCCATCGCGCTCCAGCGCGATCCACAACTTGCTCTCGCCCAGGCCTCCGCGACCGGTCCGCAGCGCACCGGATGCCACTTCAGCCACCAGCGGCGCATCGGCCAGGCCATCGATGGCCAGTGTCACGCGCGTGCGGCTGCCCAGGTAGATCTGGTCGACCACACGGGCGAGATGGCGGTTGGGGGCATCGGCGTCCGGGTGCAGCGTGACGGCTTCCGGGCGGCAGAACAGGCGGCCCGTAGCGGCGGCTGTGTCGGCAAAGGCCGGATCGAGCAGCAGCGGCTGGCCAGCCAGCGTGGGCGTGCCGTCCTCGGCGCGCTCCAGCGGCAGCCAGTTGGCCTGGCCGACAAACCCGGCGACAAACCCGGTGGCCGGGCGCGTATAGATCTCGGAAGGCGAGCCGGTCTGCTCGATGCGGCCGTTGGACATGACGGCGATGCGGTCGGCCATGGCCATGGCCTCGTCCTGGTCGTGCGTGACCATCAGCGTGGTGACGTTCAGCTTGCGCTGCAAGCGGCGTAGCTCGATGCGCAGGTGTTCGCGCACCTGGGCGTCCAGCGCCGACATCGGCTCGTCCAGCAGCAGCAGCGACGGCGCCGGCGCCAGCGCGCGGGCCAGTGCGACGCGCTGCTGCTGGCCGCCCGAGAGCTGCGACGGATACTTCGCCTCACTGCCCGTCAGACCCACCAGCGCCAGCATGTCGGCCACCCGCGCCTGCATGCGCGCGCGGTTGCCGTTGGTGGCTTCCAGCCCGTAGGCGACGTTCTGCGCGACCGTCAGGTTGGGGAACAGCGCGTACGACTGGAAGACGATGCCGTAGTCGCGCTCGCGCGGCGGCAGGTTGGTGATATCACGGCCACCGGCAACGATCTGGCCGGCGTCCTGCGCCTCCAGCCCGGCAATGATGCGCAACAGGGTGGTCTTGCCGCAGCCCGACGGGCCCAGCAGGCAAACGAATTCGCCCTGCGCCACGTCCAGCGACACACCATCGAGTGCGGTGAAAGCGCCGAACCGGCGGGTGACTTGCCGGACAGAGAGGAACGGCGTGGCGCTACCCGGGATCGGGTCGGAAGCAGGCTGGGGCATCGGCGGGGGCGGTTGGGGCAGTAGCAAAAGCGGTCGCTACTGTAGCCAGCCGACATGTAACCCGCGTGGCAGTTACCCCAAAAACGCCAATGCGCGCATTTCCAGATTTTTGTTCGGGTGGATTACGAAACCGGGCGCACTTCAGCCAGGAATGCCGCGATGAGCCGCGCGTCGCGCCGATCCTGCAGGCAGTAGAGGTATTCGCTCAGCTCGGGCGTCGCGCCCTCGAAGGCCAGCACGCGCAGGTCTGCATGGCTGGGCACCTCCTGGCGGGCGATCACGCTCACGCCCAGGTTGCGCATGATGGCCTCGCGGATGGACTCGCGGCTGCCGATCTCCACGGTGGACGCCGCCGCCACGCCTGCCTGGGCCATCATCGTCTCGGTCATCGCCCGCGTGGTGGAGCCCACCTCGCGCACCAGCAGCCGGCACGATGACAGCGCTGCCACCGGCACGCTCGCCTGTGCAGCCAGCGGGTGGCTCCGGTGGACCACCAGCACCAGCGGATCGCGCGCCAGCTCGATGCGCAGGAAGCGCGCGTCGTCCACGCGCTGCGACGACGATGCCACGTCCACGCGGTACTCCTGCAGCGCGTCGAGCATCTGCACCGAGTTGCCCGCCTCGATGCTCACGTCGATGCCGGGGTGGCTGCGGCAGAAGCGGTCGACGATATCGAGGATGTAGTACGGCGCCGTGGCGCCGATGCGCAGGTGGCCCGTGCCCATGTCGCCGGAGTTGCGCAGGAAGAAGTCGATCTCGGTTTCCTGCCGCACGAGCTGGTCGACCAGCGGCATCAGCCGCACGCCGGCGTCCGACAGCGCCAGCCGCCGGCCGCCGCGGTAGAACAGTTCCACGCCGTAGGCCTCTTCCAGCGCGCGGATCTGCGAGGTCACGGTCGGCTGGGAAAGGCCGAGCTGCTTGGCGGCCAGCGTGATGCTGCCCAGGCGGGCGACCATGAAGAAGGATTTGAGCTGCGCGACGAGCATGCGGTGTGATTGCTGTGCCGCCTATCAGCGGCACGCGAAGAGGCGTGGCGGCCCATTCTAGCGGAAGGCCCCGGCCTGAAAGTGGCGCTGGGCTCCCTCCTTCGTTTTCTGCTTCCTCATCCTTGCGCTACAACTTTTTCAACCTTTTCGACAATGTGGCGGCCTAGCACCCCCCTTTCGCGGGGGGAAATGACCCCTGCCGACCCGTTACTTCCCCAAATCGAATTCTGCGACCGGCCTTGAGAATCCGTCGGCGCTGATCGGTCACGAGCCGCTCGCGCGTCAAGAAGAACGGTTTGGGAGAATTGGGATGCAAGGCAGTCAGAAGGACGTGCGTACCGCGCCGTCCGTTACGCTGCGCGCGGGGCGCAGCACGATGCAATCGGGTTGGACGGCCGCCGTCGTGGCGGCAGCGGTCAGCGCGCTGGCGGCCTGTGGCGGTGGCGGCGGTTCGGATGGTGGCGCAGCAACCGCGCAAGCCACGCCTGCCAGCATTGCCGTCACGCCTGCGTGCAGCGGCAGCAACTGCGGCGCCATGGGCACGACTTACGCGGGTTCCGGCGTGGGCGTGTGGCAGGCCACCAATGCGGGCGGCCAGGCAGGTTCCGTGGCCGTGTCGATCGCCGGCCTGAAGGGCCAGAGCGTCACGCTCGTCTATACCAACCAGAGCGCGTCGGCCCAGCCGATGCCGTCGGTCTCCCTCACCAGCACCGGCCTGCTTGGCCTCGGCCTGGGGGGCACGAGCACCACCACGTCGCCCACCAGCGGCGCCTCCGGCAACGTGGCCGCTGCGGCCAGCAACGACGACGTCACCGCCGCGTTCGACCGCAAGCTCTCCGATTTCAACGCCCACGCACTGGACGGCTATGCTGCCGGCCCCGCGCCGGCCAAGCCGATGAGCGCCTCCAACAACACCGTGCTGCGTCCGCAGTCGGTCACCAGCGTCGGCACGCAGCGCACCTGGAACCATCAGCAGCCGGACGGCACCGCCACCGTGCGCACCGCCACGCTGCGCCAGCAGGCCACCGCCGGCGACGGCCGCGTCGTCAACCTGTGGGTGGAGAACGCGGAGTACGGCACCAGCAAGATCTCCGACAGCATCATCACCACGCTACTGACCAAATTCACCTCGGGCAGCCAATCGGTCTACACCCTTGCCACGTCGCTGGTCGGCCAGCCGTGGGGGCCGTACTCCAGCTCGGCCAGCCTGATCGACCCGAACGAAGCGCTCGACATCGTCGTGCTGAACATCATGCCGGATGGCCAGCCCTACGGCCGCGTGGGCTACTTCTGGGCGCGCAACAACTTCACCACCAGCGCGCAGCCGTTGTCGAACCAGTCGCTGTCGCTGTATGTGGATTCGGAGACGATCTACCTGGGCGGCGCCGATGGCCTAAACACCGTCATCTCCACGCTCGGCCATGAGTTCACCCATATGGCCAACTTCTATCAGCGCGGCGTATTGCAGGGCTCGCAGTTCATGTTCAGCACGTGGCTGGAAGAACTGACGGCAATGACGATGGAGGACGTGCTCTCCAGCCTGATCAACCCGAGCTTCGACAACGTGCGCGACAGCCGCTTCCCGGCCTGGCTGCAAAGCGCGTACGACTGCTCGCTGACGGCGTTCGATCCGTCGCTGTCATCAACCTGCCCGGGGTATCCGATTTCGGGCAGCCTGGGCGGCTTCCTGCTGCGCCAATATGGGCTGGCGTATTACCGCAACCTGCTGCAGAACTTCTCGTCGACGGACTCGGCCACCCTGCTGAGCACCGCCATCCAGGCAGGTGGCGGCGCGGGGCTGGGCGATGCACTGGCCCGCTGGGGCACCTCGATTGCCCTGCTGCCGGCCGCCACCAGCCCGTCCGGCTTTGCCTACCCGGCCCGCAGCGACAGCGGCTTCACCATCCCCGCCGTCGATGGTTCGAACTATGTGAGTGACCGCACGATGCCCAGCTCGGTACCGGCCACGCTGCAGGCCTTCGGGCAGTTCCCGGTGGCGCGCGGCACCCAGACGGGGACGTATAGCGAAACGATCACAGTGCCGGCCAATTCAACGGTGTCGATCATCGTGCAGTGACGCATGGCCAGCGCTGAATGACGCGGGCGCATCGGTGGGTTCATCAGGGGTTTTGTAGGAGATGGACAAACCGGCGCGCCCGTTTTGTTTTGCGGCCGTGCCATCATCGCGGCTTTGCGCCGTCCAACCGGATACCTCATGCCTTACGTCGTCACCGAGTCGTGCATCCAATGTAAGTACACCGACTGCGTGGCGGTGTGCCCGATGGACTGCTTCCACGCCGGGCCCAACTTTCTGGTGATCGATCCGGATGCGTGCATTGACTGCTCGATCTGTGCGCCGGAATGCCCGGTCGGCGCCATCTATGCCGAAGCCGACGTGCCGGCAGACCAGCAAGCGTTCATCGCGCTGAACGCGCAGCTCGCGCGCCGCGCCGATTGGCCGCGCCTGACCACGGTGCAGGCGCCGCTGGTCGACCACGCCCATTGGGCGCAGGTGAAGGACAAGCGCGACGCTCTGGTCGTCGCACCCGAATAAAGAAGGAAAGTTCAGGCCGCCGCGTGCTTGGCGCCGAGCGCCGCACGCATGGCGCGCGAGCGGCTGACGACCTCGTCGCGCAGCGGCGCACGCAAGCCCATCGCAAACGCCGTCTCCGCCACCAGGAACAGCGGGCCAACCACCAGCCCAACCAGGTCATCGACGAAGGCCGGCTTGCGCCCTTCGTAATAGTGGCCGACAAACTGCACGATCCAGCCGATCACGAACAGGCCGATGCCCACCGACAGCCACGACGCCGTCGAATGCGCGGCCACCTGGTTGCCTACCCACACGCACAGGCCGATCAGCACGAACATCACCACGCCAAAGACCACATCCAGGCGCAGGTAGAACACCGTCACCGCCGCCAGCAGAAGCAGTGCCGGCGTGACAGCCACACCACCTGCCAGCATGGCAAACACCGGACGCGACAGCAGGATCGCCACCGCCAGCACGATGGCCGGAATGCCGACGAAATGCGTGGCGATATTGCGGCCGTCCTGGTGATAGGCCGCGTAGTTCGAAAGGTGGTCTGACAGGCTTCGCATGGCGATCTCCGGGTGCGCATTGTGCGGACGCAGCATGGACGTGTGCGCGGCGCCCTCGTTATCATCCTTTCATCCTAGTCAGCCGGTGGCGCAATGCTCTGTCGCGTAGCCGACAAACCGCGTACATCCTCGGGTTAGCCCTAGCTACAGCGCACCTCACTGCTCCCCCTTATGGACCGCGCCCTCCTTCGCTCCGTCCCGCCCGCCTACCGCGAGCGCCTGCACGCCAGCAGCTGGTTTGGCGCGCTCGGCACGCCGCTCCAGGATGCGCTGATCGGGATGGCGGCCGTGCGCCGGGTGACCGGCGGCGCGACCCTGTTCCTCCGCGGCGACCCGTCTGACGGGCTCTACTGCGTGGTGGACGGCGCCATCCGCATCGGCGCGACCAGCGCGGACGGGCGCGAATCGCTGCTGGCGGTGCTGGAGCCGGTCAACTGGTTTGGCGAGATCGGCGTGTTCGACCGCCAGGCCCGCACCCACGACGCCCGCGCCGAGGGCGAGACCACCCTGCTGCACATGCCGCAAGCGCCGTTGACCGCACTGCTGGACAGCGCGCCGCAGCACCTCCACGCGTTTGCGCTGCTGCTGACCCACAAGCTGCGCCTGACCTTCACGGTGCTGGAAGAAACCGCCCTGCTGCCCGCCGCCGAGCGCGTCGCCCGGCGCCTGCTGCTGATGGCCGGCGGCTATGGCGACCTGCGCCTGGGCACCCGCCGCGTACTGCGCGTGCCGCAGGAGCAGCTGGCGCAGTTGCTGGCGCTATCCCGCCAAACCGTCAACCAGGTGCTCAAGGACTTCCAGGCGCGCGGCATCCTCAAGGTGGCCTATGGCGAGATCGAACTGCTGGACCTTGATGGTCTGCGCGCAATCGCGAGGGGGTGAAATCCTCCCCAATATCCCTACATACGGGAGGTTTGCAGCAATCCTATAATGTGTTCCCACTCGCACATTCGCCCTTCGCATGGTGCGGAGTTGGC
>CAJXMR010000179.1 GCA_913056305.1 uncultured Ralstonia sp. | reverse complement strand
CGTCTGCGGCCTAGCCGTTCTCGTCGCCGACGTCGAAGCGGACGCCCTGCGCCAGCGGTAGCGCAGTGCCGTAGTTGACCGTATTGGTGGCGCGCCGCATGTAGGCCTTCCACGCGTCGGACCCCGATTCGCGCCCGCCGCCGGTGTCCTTCTCGCCACCGAAGGCGCCGCCGATCTCTGCGCCGCTTGGGCCGATGTTGACGTTGGCGATGCCGCAGTCGCTGCCGGTAGCGCAGACGAAGCGCTCCGCCTCGCGCATGTCGAGCGAGAACAGGCTCGACGACAAGCCGTGCGGCACCGCGTTGTTCAGCGCGATGGCCTCGTCCAGCGTGTCGAACGGCATGACGTAAAGGATGGGCGCGAAGGTCTCCTCGCAGACCACGCCGGTTTGCGCGGGCATTTCCACCAGGGCGGGGCGCACGTAGTAGGCGTCGCCGTCGCCAATGGTGACGCGCTCGCCGCCGTGCACCTTGCCGCCTTCGACGCGGGCGCGGGCCAGTGCGGCCTGCATGCGCTCATAGGCGTGGCGGTCGATCAGCGGACCGACCAGGGTATCGGCCTCGCGCGGGTCGCCCACGCGCACACGCGCGTAGAGGGTGATGAGGCGCGGCACCAGTGCGTCGTAGACGGTGCGCTGCACGAACAGCCGCCGCAGCGACGTGCAGCGCTGCCCGGCCGTGCCCATCGCCGCAAAGGCGATGGCGCGCTCGGCCAGCGCCAGGTCCGCGCTGGCACCGACGATGGCCGCGTTGTTGCCGCCGAGTTCGAGGATGGTGCGCGCAAAGCGCGGCGCGGCCGCCTGCGCCACGGCGCGGCCCATCGCCGTGCTGCCGGTGGATGAGATGAGCGGAATGCCTGGATGGCGGGCGAGTGCTTCGCCCAGATCCCGTCCGCCGATGGCGACCTGCGCCAAGTGCGCAGGCGCGTCGCCCAAGCGCTGGCACGCGCGCAGGAAAAGGCGCTCGACCGCCAGCGCCGTCAACGGGGTCTTCTCCGACGGCTTCCAGATGACCGGGTCCCCGCACACCAGCGCCAGCGCAGCATTCCACGCCCACACCGCCACCGGAAAGTTGAACGCGGTGATGACCAGGCACGGCCCCAGCGGATGCCACGTTTCCATCATGCGATGCGCAGGGCGCTCGCTGGCAATCGTCAGTCCGTAAAGCTGCCGCGACAGCCCGACGGCGAAGTCGCAGATGTCGATCATTTCCTGCACTTCGCCCAGGCCTTCCTGGGTGATCTTGCCGGCCTCCAGCGTGACGAGCGCGCCGAGGTCATCCTTGTGCGCGCGCAGCGCTTCGCCGAGCAGCCGCACCAGTTCGCCCCGGCGCGGGGCGGGCACGGTGCGCCATGCCTGGAACGCGGATTGCGCTTGCGTGACGATGCGGTCGGCGTCGGCCGCCGTTTCCAGCGGCAGGCGGGCGAGCACGGCGCCGTCGATCGGCGAGCGCGCGGCGAGCGGGCCGTCGGCGTCGGACAGGGTGTGCAGATGCAGGCGGTGCAGCAATTCGGCGGCGGACATGGCGGTGTGCGGAGGTGAAAGCGTCACGTTCAGCATGCGCTGCCAGTGGTCGGTCCGCAAGCAGGGGTATTCGCACGTTGAAATTAATTAATTCGACAATTAATATTCGCGCATGGCATCCCGAAAACCTTCCCCACGCGGCCCGGGCCGTCCTCGTGGCGGTGCGCAAGAAGACCTACGCGACCGTCTGCTCGACGTTGCCGTGCAACTGTTTGCGCGCGACGGCGTCGGCCCGACCACGCTGGCGGCGATCGCCCGCGAGGCCGGGGTGACGGCGCCGATGGTGCACTACCACTTCAAGACGCGTGACCAGTTGCTCGACGCCATCGTGGATGAGCGCCTGCGCCCCCTGATCGACCAGGTGACGGGCCCGGCGCTGGCCGCCATCACCGACGACAGCCACCTGCCGGATCTGGCGCATACCGTGGCGGGGGTGGCCCAGCGCATGGTGGCGATGGCTTCGGCCACGCCGTGGTTTCCGCCGCTATGGATTCGCGAGATCGCCAGCGAGGGCGGCCAGCTGCGCGAGCGGGCGTTTGCGCGCATCGCGCTGGAGCGCGCCACGCTGCTGGTCGAGCGCATCGCCCGCGCGCAGGCGGCCGGTGCGGTGAACCCGGCGCTGCAGCCGCCGCTGGTGATGGTGTCGGTGATCGGCCTGGCGATGCTGCCGCTGGCCACGCGCGCGCTGTGGGGCCGCCTGCCGTATGCGGACACCGTTGACGCGGAGGCGATCGGGCGGCACGTGGCGGCGCTGCTGCTGCACGGCATCGGCCCCCCACCGGCAGTCGACGACGACGGCAGCAAGAAGGCCAAGCGCAAGACACGTAAGTAGACGGATCAATCAGTTACGCGGAGGGCGGCATGCGTCCAGCGAAGTGGATCGGCAGGGCAGGGTGTCTGGCAGGGGCGGCAGCGGCGTTGGCGGGCTGTGGTCAGCCGGACACCAAGACCTACCAGGGCTATGTGGAGGGCGAGTTCGTCTACGTGGCGTCGTCCATGGGCGGACGGCTGGAGCACCTGGGTGTGCAGCGCGGCCAGACTGTCGGCGCCGGTGCGCCGCTGTTCGTGCTCGAGTCCACCGACGAGGCCGCTGCGCGCCAGCAGGCCGCCGCGCAGCTGCAGGCCGCCGAGGCGCAACTGGCCGACCTGAACCTCGGCCGGCGCGTACCCGAGGTGGATGTCGCGCGTGCTCAATTAGCGCAGGCAGTGGCGGCGGACAAGCTGTCGTCGATCCAGCTGACGCGCGACGAGGCGCAGTTCCGCGCCGGCGGTATCCCGCAGGCGCAGCTCGACGCCAGCCGCTCCACCGCGCAGACCAACGCGCAGCGCGTGCGCGAGCTGACCAACCAGCTGCGCATCGCTCAACTGCCGGCGCGCAATGACCAGATCCGCGCGCAATTGGCCCAGGTGGAAGCGGCGCGCGCAGCGGTGGCGCAGGCGCAATGGCGGCTGGACCAGAAGGCGCAGAAGGCCACGCAGGGCGGTCTGGTGGTCGACACGCTGTATCGCGAAGGCGAGTGGGTGGGCGCGGGCAGCCCCGTGGTGCGCATGCTGCCGCCGGCCAACGTGAAGGTGCGCTTCTTCGTGCCGCAGGGCGTGGTGGGCGCGCTCAAGCCCGGGCAGGCCGCGCGCATCCATTGCGACGGCTGCGCGGCTGATGTGAGTGCCACCGTCACCTACGTCGCCAACGAGGCCGAATACACACCGCCCGTGATCTACAGCAACACCACGCGCGACAAGCTGGTCTTCATGGTGGAAGCGCGGCCCGCTGCAGCGGACGGCCCCAAGCTGCGCCCCGGCCAGCCGGTTGAGGTGACCTTGCCATGAGCGGCCCGCACAACGGCTACGGCGACTACGCCATCGACGTGCGCGGCCTGAACAAGCACTTCGGCGATAAGCACGTGGTGCGCGATCTCTCCATGCAGGTCGCGCGCGGCGAGATCTTCGGCTTCCTCGGCCCCAACGGCAGCGGCAAGACCACGTCGATCCGCATGATGTGCGGGCTGCTCACGCCCGACAGCGGCAGCGGCACCTGCCTGGGCTACGACATCCTCAAGCAGTCGGCCCAGATCAAGCGCCGCGTCGGCTACATGACGCAGCGCTTCTCGTACTGGGACGACCTCTCCATCCGCGAGAACCTTGACTTTGTCGCGCGCCTTTACGAGATGCCCAACCGGCGCGAGGCGGTGGACCACGCGCTGGAGACGCTCGGCCTGGCCTCACGCGCCAAGCAGTTGGCCGGTGCACTGTCCGGCGGCTGGAAGCAGCGCCTGGCGCTGGCCGCGTGCATGCTGCACCAGCCCGACCTGCTGCTACTGGACGAACCAACCGCCGGCGTTGACCCGAAAGCGCGCCGCGATTTCTGGGAAGAGCTGCACCGGCTGGCCGCGCAGGGCATCTCGGTGCTGGTCTCCACCCACTACATGGACGAGGCCGAGCGCTGCCACAAGCTCGCCTACATTGCGTACGGCGAATTGCTTGCGCAAGGCACGGCCGCCGAGGTAATCGCCAGCCAGCGCCTGTCGACCTGGGCAGTGATGGGCGGCAACCTGGTCGAGCTTGGCCGCAAGCTCGAAGGCCGGCCCGGCGTGGATCAGACGGTCGCCTTCGGTTCCGTGCTGCACGTGACGGGTGCCGATGCGCTCGCCCTGGAGGCCACGCTGCGCAGCCTCGCCAGCGAAGCCGGCGTGCGCGCCGAGCCCATCGACACCGGCCTGGAAGACGTCTTCATCCACATGATGCGCGGCTCGTCGGACAACTACGGAGCGCAGCCATGAGCCTCACCATCAACGGCAATCGCTTCTCCTTCAGCCGCTGGTGGAGCGTGGTGCTCAAGGAGTTCCTGCAGTTGCGGCGCGACCGCGTGACCTTCGCCATGATGATCGGCATCCCGATCATGCAGTTGCTCCTGTTCGGCTTTGCCATCAACACCGACCCCAAGCACCTGCTGACTGGCGTGATTGCGGCGGACCAGAGCGAGTTCACGCGCAGCTTCCTGGCGAGCATGCGCAACTCCGCCTACTTCGACCTGACCACCACCTTGCCCGATGAGGCGGCCGGGCGCGATGCCTTGGCCAAGGGGCAATTGCAGTTCGTCGTGTCCATCCCGCCGGACTTCACGCGCAAGCTGGTGCGCGGCGAGAAGCCCTCGCTGCTGGTCGAGGCCGATGCCACGGACCCGGCCGCCACCGGCCTGGCGGTGGCCTCCCTCTCGCAACTGGTGCAAGGCGTTGTCAGCAAAGACATGAAGGGCGCGCTGGCGCCGCTGGCCGGGGGTGCCAGTGGCGCGGCGCCACCGTTCGACGTGCGCATCCACAAGCTCTACAACCCGGAAGGCATCACGCAGTACAACATCATCCCGGGGCTGATGGGCACCATCCTGACAATGACCATGGTGATGATGACGGGCCTGGCCATGACGCGCGAGCGCGAGCGCGGCACCATGGAAAACCTGCTCGCCACGCCCGTGCATCCGCTGGAGGTGATGACGGGCAAGATCGTGCCCTACATCTTCATCGGGCTGGTGCAGGTCACCATCATCCTGCTGATGGCGGTGTTCGCCTTCCATGTGCCGTTTGTCGGCAGCGTGTGGATGGTCTACGTGTCGGCGCTGCTGTTTATCGTGGCCAGCCTGACGGTGGGCATCACGCTGTCGTCGCTCGCCCAGAACCAGTTGCAGGCGACGCAGCTGACCTTCTTCTACTTCCTGCCGAACATCCTGCTCTCGGGCTTCATGTTCCCGTTCGTGGGCATGCCCAAGTGGGCGCAGGTGATCGGCAACCTGCTGCCGATGACGTACTTCAACCGGCTCACGCGCGGCATCCTGCTCAAGGGCAACGGCTGGTTCGAGCTGTGGCCGAGCATCTGGCCGCTGATGGTGTTCACGGTGCTGGTGCTGAGCATCGCGCTGCGGTTCTATCGCAAGACGCTGGATTGAGGTGGCCATGCGAACGTTCCTGATCTTTTTCTGTGATGGCGTGGGTGGTCCATCCCCCGTTTCGTCCCCTGCAGGGGTCGACTCCCTTTCTTTGTCTTGCCAAAGAAAGAAAGCAAAGAAAGGCGCGCCCGAGATGGCGAAAGACCCCTTGAATTTTCGTAACCGGGCGGAGACGGGGAAAACTCGCTTCGCTCGGACAGTTCCCC
Organism: uncultured Ralstonia sp.; assembly: GCA_913056305.1. Classification (GTDB taxonomy): domain Bacteria; phylum Pseudomonadota; class Gammaproteobacteria; order Burkholderiales; family Burkholderiaceae; genus Ralstonia. The sequence goes on along the minus strand of CAJXMR010000179.1, from coordinate 4,221 downwards.
GTCTTTTTTCCGCCCGCTTACAAAAATTCAAGGCGCCATCTAGGGCAGGGAACGGCCAAACTGTCAGGGGGCGTGTGTTGGCGTTTGGGCGATTGTGGGGGGGGCGTGGGTTGGGTCTGGGTCTGGGTGCTGTGTTGGCTGCTGCGCTGGCGATGAACGGTTGCGCCGTCGGGCCCAACTTCAAGACGCCGGCCACGCCCGCTGCGCCCAGCTATTCCGCACAGCCCGTGCCGCGCGAGACGGCATCGGCGCCCATTCCCGGTGGCGAAGCGCAGCATTTGGCCGAAGCCAATGTGCCGGCCGACTGGTGGCACCTGTTCCAATCGCCCGCTCTCGATGCACTGGTGGACGAAGCGCTGCGCGCCAGCCCGACCGTCGCGCAGGCCGAGGCACGCCTGCGGCAAGCGCAATCGGAAGCCGAGGCGCAGTTCGGCTACGCGCTGCCGTCGGTGGACGGCACCGTGTCGGCGGTGCGCCAGCAGATCAACCCGGAAGCGTTCGGTTTCAACACGCCCAAGCCGGGGCCGTTCACGCTGTACTCGGCGTCGCTGTCGGTGTCGTACGCGCTGGACCTGTTCGGCGGCGTGCGGCGTGCGTTGGAAGCGTCGCGGGCGGAAGTCGATACGCAGCGCTATACGCTGGAAGCGGCGCGGCTGTCGCTGGCGGGCAATGTGGTGACTTCAGTGGTGCGCATCGCCTCGCTCGATGCGCAGATCGCCACCACGCGGCGGATGGTGGCCGAGCAGCGCGAGCAGCTGGCGATCACCGAGCGGCGCTTCACCGCGGGCGGTGTTGCGCAGGTCGACGTGCTGTCGCAGCGCAGCCAGCTCGTGCAGACGGACGCCACCTTGCCGCCGCTCGCGCAACAGGCCGCGCAGATGCGGCACCGGCTGTCGGTGCTGATGGGCCGCGAGCCGGGCGCGGGCTTGCCGGACTTGCCATCGCTCGATGCACTGCGCCTGCCCGATCCGCTGCCGATGTCGCTGCCGTCGACGCTCGCGCAGCGGCGTCCCGACATCCGCGCCGCCGAGGCACTGTGGCACGAGGCGAGTGCCAACGTGGGCGTGGCCACGGCCAACCTGTATCCGCGCATCACGCTGTCGGCGGGGCTGGGCTCGGAGACGACCGGCTTCCGCAACCTGCTCGGCGCCGGGTCGAGCATCTGGAACCTGGGCACCTCGCTCACGCAGCCGATCTTCCACGGCGGTACGTTGCGCGCCCGCAAGCGCGAGGCCGAGGCGGCGTACGACGCAGCCGGCGCAGCCTACAAGCAGACCGTGCTGCAGGGCCTGCAGGAGGTAGCCGACGCGCTGCACGCCGTGCACAACGACGCGCAGACGCTGCAAGCGCGCGCGCTGGCCGCCGACACCGACATCCTGCTGATGGACGAGGCGTTCTCCGCGCTCGACCCGCTCATCCGCGCCGAGATGCAGGACCAGCTCCTCACGCTGCAGCAGACCCTGCACAAGACCATCATCTTCATCACGCACGACATGGACGAGGCGCTGCGCATCGGCCACCGCATCGCCATCCTGCGCGACGGCCGGCTGATCCAGGTCGACACGCCCGAAGGCATCGTCGAACGCCCCGCCGACGACTACGTGCGCCGCTTCGTCGAGAAGCAGCACCAGCAGCGCGCCGACGCCTCGGAGCGTGAGGCGCACGGGCTTGGCTACCCGCTCGGCTTCTCGATGTTCGGCCGGCCAGCGCACGCCTGACGCGGTAGCGCTTTCCTTTTCCGAGTTTTCCGATCGCTTTTCCCATCACTTTCTCGCACGCTCACGCACCCACCATGACACCGTCCACCATGTATATCGGCGAAGGCTTTGAGGGCCCTGGCGTCAATGCCGCGCACATCAACATCCTGCTGGGCCCGCGCGACGGCCCGGTCGGTCAGGCCTTCGCGACCGCGCTGGCCACGCCCTCACAGGGGCACTGCCCGTTCATGGTCATCGCCCAGCCCAATGTGCCGGTCAAGCCGATGACGCTGTACGTCAACAAGGCCGACATCCGCGGCGACCTGCACGGCAATGCCACCTGGGGCGCATCGCAGGCCGGCATCGCGCGCGCCGTGACCGAGGCGCTGCTGGACGGCACGCTGCCGCCCGAGGCCGAAGACGGCTGGTGCATCGTCACCGCCAACTGGGTCAACTGGGCCTGCGACGATCTCGATGCCGTCTATGAGAACAACTACAACGCCTGCCGCAACGCCATCCGCAACGCGCTGACTGGCCAGCCGAAGACGCTGGTGCTGGCCGAGGTGGTCGGCCGCATCGCCAACCCGTTCTACACGCCCAAGGCGGTGGAAGCCGCCTGAGCGCATCGGAGCCCACTATGGAATTCATCCGACTCGGCCAGTCCGGCCTGAACGTCTCGCGCCTGTGCCTGGGCACCATGAACATGGGCACGCCCCAGTGGAAGCCGTGGATCTACGACGAGGCGCAGAGCGAGCCCATCGTGCGCCACGCGCTGGAAGCGGGCGTCAACTTCATCGACCTGGCGGATTTCTATTCCGCCGGCGTGGGCGAAGAGGTGGTCTGCCGCATCCTGCACCGCGCCGCGCGTCGTGACGAACTGGTCATCACCACCAAGGTCGGCTACCCGATCGGCGCGGGCGCCAACAACCAGGGGCACTCGCGCAAGCACATCTTCGATGCCATCGACGGTTCACTGCAGCGCGCCGGGCTCGACTACTTCGACTTGTACATGCTGCATTACTTCGACATCCACACGCCGGTGGAAGAGACCCTGCGCGCGCTGGACGACGTGGTGCGCGCGGGCAAGGCGCGCTATATCGGCGTGTCGACCATGACCACTGGCCAGCTCGCCAAGATCCTGCAGGCGTGTGAGCGCCACGGCTATGCCAAGCCGATCAACATGCAGCTCCAGCTCAACTGCGCCTACCGCGAGGAAGAGCGCGAAATGATCCCGTTCTGCCGCGACCAGGGTCTGGGTGTGTCGGTGTTCAGCCCGCTGGCGCGCGGGTTGCTCTCGGGCGACGCGCAGTCCACGCGCAACCAGACCGATGTCTTTACCGCGCAGATGTACGGCGACGCGGCCTCGCAGGCGGTTGCGGAATCAGTGCGCCGCGTGGCGGCCGCGCGCGGCGTGAGCCCGGCGCAGGTGGCGCAGGCGTGGGTGATGCGTCATCCGGGCGTGGACGTGATGCTGGTCGGCGCGGACTCGACCGCACAGTTCGACAGCGCACTCGCTGCCGCCAACATGCAGCTCACCGACGACGAAGTCTACGAGCTGGAGCGCAACTACACGCCGTGCGACGTCATCAACGACTACACGGCGGGCCGGCGCATTCCGCGCACCGCACGCCCGGCGCGCGGCGCGTTTGCCGATGCCAGGGAGGCCGCATGAGCGGTGCGGCGTTGCGCAGCCTGTGCGCGGCGGCAGCCGTGCTTGCCTGCGCGCAGGCCTACGCCCAGTCCGGTATCACGCTCTACGGTTTCCTGGACGTGGGCGTGGTCAAGATGACCGGCAATGCCACGCAACTCGGCACCATCCAGCGCAGCAACGTCGGCATCAAGGGCACGGAAGACCTGGGCGGCGGTTACGCCGCCACCTTCAAGCTGAGCAGCCGTTTCGACCTGGGCAGCGGCCGGTTGGAGACGAGCGGCGCCACGCCGTTCTTCCAGGACGAATCGACCGTGGGCCTGAGCGGCCCCTTCGGCAGCGTGCGCCTGGGCCGCGCGCTCACACCCATGTGGCAGTGGGACTGGCTGTACGACCCGTGGGCCAACTTCAACCGCGTCACGTCGGTGGCCTGGTACGCGTTCCACCCGTCATACCGCACCGACCCAAACAACAACGGCCCGATCGGCGAGTACTCGCGCCTGAACAACGGCGTGTTCTACGACTCGCCAGACTGGAATGGCTTCCACGTGCGCGCGTCGGTCGGGGTCGACAAGCACACCACGCCTGACGCGAATGGCAACGTGGACCAGGTGCGCCCGGTGGCGGCGTCGCTCAACTACGACCGCGGCCCGTGGTCGGCCATGCTGACGGCCGAGCGCAATTCGCTGCGCGACAACACGTGGTTTGCCGGTGTGGCCTACACCATCGCTTCGGTCACGCTCACCGGCAGCTATAGCCAGACGCACTTGAGCGACACGAGCCTCGCCTTCCTGGGCGACACCAGCACGCGCCGCACGTCGGCCACGCTGGGTGCCAGCTGGCCGGTGACGGGGCCACTACGCTCAAGTTCGGCAT
>CAJXMR010000178.1 GCA_913056305.1 uncultured Ralstonia sp. | reverse complement strand
ACGTGGTGAGCTACAACGATCCGTTCAACGGGATGCGCCACCGTGCCGCCAATGCCTGCACGAACACATCCGGTGCGGCAACCACCTGCAAGTCCGTGCTGCATCTGCCACTGGGTGGCATGACGCTGGCGTGGTTCGGGACCACCACCACGTATGGCCTTTCGATTTCGGTGGGCAAGCCGGGCAACTAGACGCCTTGCGCCTGATGTCTGGGGCAGTTGGCACCGGCTTGTGATGAGCCGGTGCCAACGCCTATCCCAATCCCACTGCATCCGCGTCCTCACTGCCAACCGGGCATGCGACCTCTGGTCAGCCAAAAGCCAATCGGTCACCTCACTGATCCTCGTCAGGCGCTCAACCGGGTGCCCCGAGCGCAGGAATATGCAGCGTGACCAGCGTCGCGCCAGGTCCCGACCTGACATCGAACGCGGCACCCAGGCGACTCGCGCGCGCCTGCATGCTCCGCATGCCGGTGCCCTGTTGCTCCGTTCTGGCGGGCAGCTGAAAGCCCGTCCCGTTGTCCTGCACCGTGATCTCCAACCCCCGCTCGTCATACCGCATGCCGACGTCGACCTGGCTTGCGCGGCTGTGCTTGAAGACGTTCGTCAAGGCTTCCTGCAGGATGCGCATGATCTCCAGGCTCTTGGCGGAGGGCAGCACGCAGGCCTCGATGCCGGAAGGGTGCCAGCGGCATTCGATGTCCTGGGTTTCAAGCAGACGCGTCAGGCGGTGCCGCAGCGGCGCGATCTGGTCGGCCAGCGTGGTCTCGCCGTACTGCTGGCTTGCGGCCGAGTCGATGATGATGCGCAGGTCGTCGCGCAACTCCTTCAGGATGGACAGAAAGCGCTGTGGCGGGACATCGTGCGGCGTGCGCTCGAGTGTCACGATGCTACTCACCAGCGTGCCACCCAGGCCGTCGTGCAGGTCATGCGCAAGGTTGAGACGCTCACCCAGGCGGGCGTTGGCGATCTCCAGTTCGTGCTGGCGTTGCAGCGTGCGCGTGAGTTCCGACTTGGCCTCGTCGACGCTGCGCGTGAGGTCTTCATTGAAGCCCTCGATGCGGCGCAGGTTCGCCACAAAATGCCGGCCAAGCACGAGCGCCATGCCGATCATCTGCAATTGCGACGTCAGCGCGGTGTAGTACATGTTGTCGTCGAGAATCGTCAGGAACGTCAGCAGGTCGTGGGTGCCAGCGATCACGAACACGGCCACGCAAGCGCCCAGGATGCGGTGCTCGGAGCGCCCGCTGCGCCACGCAAAGAAGATGAACGCGAAGCTGGTCGCGAAATAGTGCAGGGTCAGCGCGGTACACACCAGCGCACGCAGCGCCTGCACCCGTTGGTGAGGTGCAAGGATCAGCGCTGCACTGGCCAGCATGACAGCGCCCCAAAGCGCGCGCTCATAGCGCGGCCAGCGTTGCCCGCAGAAGCGCAGGATGAACACCGTGTATGACCCGCAATACACGAGGTACACGATCGAGTTGGCGACCTCCCAGCCATCGGTACTCGTGAACGGCCAAGGGCTGGCCGCGATCTGGTTGTAGGCGACGATCCACCATGTGAGGGCGTAGACGGCAAACCAGCCATAGACCGTTTCCTTACGCCGCATCAACCACATTGACAGGAAGAAGCAGCCCAGCGTGGCGGAGATCGCCAGACTGAACATCTGCATATCGCGCCGGACCCAGTGCGCGTGATCGAACCGCGCCCGCATGAGCGCCGGCGGCCCGAGGGTGGCGGGCCCAAGTCCGCTCTGATACATCGCCATCCCGGAGACGCGCACGAGCAGCGTATTGGTGCCCTCGCGCAGCAGCGATGCCGGCAGCAGCACGTAGCGCGGCGTATTCCACTCGCGCGACAGCGGCTCCGCGAGTTGCGCATCGCGCAGCAGCAGGGTGCCGTTCAGATAGATCGCCCCCGCCATGTTGAGGTAGTCCAGCATGAAAGCCGCGGGGGTATCCGTGTGGTCCTGACGCCAGCTCAACCGATACCAGACCACGCCATCGAAGCCGGGCCAGCGGCGTTGCCAATCGTCGGGCAGGGTCACGTCAGTCCAACCCGTGGCGGGGGGCTGGTCGGATTCAACGGCGGCCGCCGGCTGGGCAGACAGTGCCTGCGCGCGGACAGCTTCAATGCGGGTAAACGGAGCGGGACTCGTGGGCGCGGCTTGTGCAGTCGTCCATGACGTGAGCGCAAGCGCGGACGCGCAGATCAGGACAGCAAGCCATACGAACGCGCTTCGAAGACCGCCTGCGTGCGCGACTTCACGGCGAGCTTCTTGTAGATGTTTCTGATGTGGCATCCGACCGTCAGCTTTGACAACGCCAGTACATCGGCGATCTCGCGATTGGTCAGCCCCTTTGACACCAGCGAGAGAATCTCGATTTCTCTCGGGGTCAGTGGCGACACATCGCCCCCCCTGTCTGTCTGCGTCTGCGTCTGCGCCTGCGCCACTGGCTTGGCCAGCAGCGATCCGCCTTTACCGATCAGCTCGAGAATGCGCTTGGCGACAAACGGATCGATCGGTGCACCGCCGCGCAATGCGCTGCGGATCGACAGCGAAATCTCGAGTTCGTCGCGCTCCTTGAGCACGTAACCGGTGGCGCCGGCTTGTAGTGCCGCCACGATAACCTGTTCGGTACTCCACGTCGAGATCACCAAAATAGGTAAGGCCGGATCGCGTTCATGCAGCGTGCGGATCAGGTCGATGCCGTTGCCGTCGGGCAGGCCGACATCGATGAGCGCCAGCGCGAAGGGCTGTTCGGCAATCAGCGTATGGGCCTGCGTGATGTTGCCCCCGAACAGCAGTGCGTCGCCGGTGTAGCCCAATGACACCAGCACGTCGCGCAGCCGTGCTTGCGTGAGCGGCTCGTCCTCGACAACGAGCACGGGGCCGGGCAGCAGCGAATCTTCCAGGCTGGGGCCGGCAGAAGTCGTCATTGCAGCAGCCGGATCGCGGTCGTGGGTCATGGTGGGATGGGTGGGTGTGCGCGGGGTCTGGATGGCAAACCCGCCCGGGCATGCGGTTCAGGTATGCCATGCACAAAACTGGATGCTACAGGCTCAAACCGCAATACCTGGTTTACGGTACCCCACGCCCCTCGCGGCGCTCAACTCCGAAGTGAGCGCGTCGATGCGTCCCCATCCGCCTGGGCAATCCGGGCGCTGCTGCGGCAGATACGGCCCCGTTGGCCGCGCTGCTCAGGCGCCTGTCACTACCTAATTCGATAGATAGGAGCGCTAGGCCTGCTCGCCTACGATCCTCGGCAGGTCATGTCCGTCAATCGTCCGGCCAGCCTGGTCCGCTATGCCGTGGTCGAGCACGGTTCGAGTGCAGCCGGCTCAAGTGGTCCCTATATCGGCGTGTGGCTGCAATGAGTCGGGGCGGTTGACGTAAGCGGGCCGGGGCAGCGGAATCTGCTGCGCCTCCGGCTGCCGTGCTTCCAGTCGCGCAAGACGACATCGTCAACGGCCATTGATCAGCCACCGGGCTTGCAAAGAGTCCGGTGGCGTCTTCGCAAAACAAAATCGCAACGGGGATGGGAGTCCGCTGGTCATGAACCTGATCTATCGCGTCGTATGGAATGCCAGCCTGGGGATGATGCAGGCCGTGTCGGAGCTGGCCTGTGCGCACGGCGGCAAGAGCCGCACAACCAAGGTGTTTCCGCGTGGGACGGTGTTGGTTCTGTTGTCTCTGTCCGGCATTGCGATTCCACCGGCTTGGGCGGATGGAGGGGCCGGCGGCATAGGATTCACCAACCCTGGAAGCGGCGGCGCTGGCGGCACGGCATCTAGTACAGCCGGCGCGGCAGGCAGTAGCGCGTTCTTCAGCGGCGGCGGCGGCGGCGGCGGCGGCGGCATCAGCCTCATCGACGGGACAGGCGGTGCGGGGGGCAACGGCGGAACAGGCAACGTGTTAGGTACTGTCACCGCAGCCGGAGGAGGGAGCGGCGGTAGTGGCGGCGCGCCGGCGCTGACCACTGCAGTGCAGGCGAACGCCGGTGTGCTGACAGGGGCTGCGGGCACTGCCGGCGGTGCCAGTGCCAATGGGGCTTACTTGGGGCTTGATGTCCACGGAACTCCCATCATAGGCGGTGGCGCTGCGGGTGGCGGTGGCGGCGGTTTCGGGCTGGTGCTCACTGGTACGGGTGCCTCCAGCAACGGGGCAGCCGGAAGCATCACAGGCGGAAACGGTGGAGCCGGCGGCATCGGTACCCTCGCGGGAGCGTTATACGGTGGTGGCGGCGGCGGCGGCGCGGGAGGTGGAGGTGCGCTGATCACGTCAGCCGGTGCCATTTTTAGCAATACCGGACAGCTGCTTGGGGGCAATGGAGGCCAAGGCGGGGGAACCCAGGCCGCCGGCGGAGGCGCTGGCGGTGACGGCGGCACGGGAGCGGCGCTAACTGCTGGCGGCACCCTAGACAATCACGGGCAGGTGACCGGTGGCAATGGCGGAACTGGAGGCGCGGTCCTTGGCGGGGCTGCCAATGAAGTCGGCGGCAATGGTGGCGCTGGTGCTGCCGGCGTGCTGGTGACCGGTGGCGGGACAGTAAGCAATGCCGGCGCCATTGCCGGGGGGAACGGCGGAAACGGCGGTGCCAGTGGCGCTGGCAATGGAGCGGCGGGTGTGGGCGGTGCAGGCATCAGCGGCGCAAACATGACGATCACCAACGCCGGCACGATCTCTGGCGGCATGTCGAGCGATGGCAGTACACGCGCCGCTGCGATCTTTTTTACCGGCGGGACGAGTACCCTCACGCTGAATTCCGGCTCGACGCTGAACGGCGCGATCAGGCTGGGTTCGGGAGGGGTCAGCGCGACAATCAGCGCAGGTAATACCGGCATGACGCTCAATGCCCCGATCGTGCTGGGCGACAGCCAGGCAACGTTGACGCTCGACAGCACGAACAACCTGGTGGTGAGCGGTCTGATTTCCGGCGGGGGCAACGTGACCACGACGGGCAGTGGCATGCTGACGCTGTCAGGCGCAAACAACTACACAGGTAGCACGAACCTGAACGCCGGCGGCATCGTGGTCGGCAACAGCGCGTCGCTCGGCAACGGCGCACTGAACGTCAACGGCTCGGCCACGCTCGACACGAGTACGAACGTGACGCTTGCCAACACGGTCAACCTCGCCACGGGCACGACGCTGACGGTCGGCGGCAGCAACAATCTGGGGCTCGCCGGCTTCATCAACGGCAACGGCGGCCTCGTGAAGAACGGCGCCGCGACGCTGACGCTGACCGGCGCGAACACCTACACCGGCGACACGACGATCAACGCCGGCACGCTGGCGCTGGGCGCAGGCGGCAGCCTCTCGGCGATCGGCACGGTGAACCTGACCGGCGCGGGCGCGACGTTCGACCTGAGCAACGCATTGGGCACGCAGACGATCGGCGCGCTGGCGGGCGCGGCCGGCACCAACGTGAACCTCGGCATCAATTCGCTGGCGCTGGACGGCAGCCGCAATGCGACGTACGCCGGCACGATCGGCGGTACCGGCGGCGTCACGCTCTCGGGCTTCGGCACCCAGACGCTGAGCGGTACAAACGTGTACACAGGCGGCACGAACCTGAACGGCGGCCACCTCGTGGTCGGCAGCAATACGGCGCTCGGCACCGGCGCGGTGAACGTCAACGGCCCGGCATCGCTCGATGCGACCACCAACGTGTCGCTTGCGAACGGCGTCAACATCGCCACCGGCACGACGCTGACGCTCGGCGGCAGCAACGGTCTTGGCCTGGACGGCACGATCTCCGGCGGGGGCGGCCTCGTAAAGAACGGCGCGGCGACGTTGACGCTGTACGGCGCGAACAACTACACGGGCGGCACGACGCTGAACGCCGGCGGCCTCGTGCTCGGCAACGGCGCGGCGCTCGGCACCGGCGTGCTGACCGTCGGCGGCGCGGCGACGCTCTATACGACCATCGGCCTGACGCTCAACAACGCAGTCAACCTAGCGACGGGCGCGACGCTGATGCTCGATGGCAGCAACGCCCTCACATTGGGCGGCAACATGACCGGCGCGGGCGCACTCGTGAAAAACGGCGCGGCAACGACCACGCTGACGGGCGCGAACACGTATTCGGGCGGCACGACGATCACCGCCGGCACGCTGACGATCGGCGCGGGCGGCAGCCTGGCGGCGACCGGCGCGGTGAACCTGGCCGGCGCGGGCGCGGCGCTCGACCTGAGCGGCGCGACCGGTGCCCAGTCGATCGGCGCGCTGTCGGGTGTCGCGGGAACGAACGTCAATCTGGGCCACAACGCACTGACGCTGGGCGGGACGGCCAGCGGCACCTTCAGCGGCGCGATCGGCGGCACCGGCAACCTGACGCTGGCCGGCACCGGCACGCAGACGCTGAACGGCGCGAGCGCCTACTCGGGCGGCACGAACCTGAACAGCGGCAGCAGCCTGGTGCTCGGCAACAACAACGCGATCGGCACCGGCACGCTGAACGTCGGCGGCGCGGCGACGCTCGACACGAACGCGAGCCTGTCGGTCAGCAACGCGGTCAATCTCGCCAACGGCGCGACGCTGACGCTCGGCGGCAGCAATGCCCTTGCGCTGAGCGGCAGCATGACCGGCGGGGGCGGTCTGGTGAAGAACGGCCCGGCGACGACGACGCTGACGGGCGTGAACACCTATACGGGCGGCACGACGATCACCGGCGGCACGCTGGCGATCGGCGCGGGCGGCAGCCTGGCGGCGACCGGCGCGGTGAACCTGGCCAACGCGGGCGCGGCGCTCGACCTGAGCAGCGCGACCGGTGCGCAGTCGTTCGGCGCGCTGTCGGGCGCCGCAGGGTCGATCGTCAATCTCGGGGGCAATGCACTGACGCTGGGCGGGACCGCCAGCGGCACCTTCAGCGGCTTGATCGGCGGCGCCGGCAGCCTGACGCTGGCCGGAACCGGCACGCAGACGCTGAACGGCGCGAACGTCTACACGGGCGGCACGAACCTGAACAGCGGCACGCTGATACTCGGCAATAGCGGAGCGATCGGCGGCGGCGCGCTGAACGTCAGCGGCTCGGCGACGCTCGACACGACCACGAGCCTGTCGGTCAGCAACGCGGTCAACCTCGCCACGGGCACGGCCCTGACACTCGGCGGCAGCAACAATCTCGCGCTGGCCGGTGCGATCAGCGGAGGCGGCGGCCTCGTGAAGAACGGCACGGCGACGACCACGATGAGTGGCGCGAACACATACACGGGCGGCACGACGATCAACAGCGGCACGCTTGCGCTGACCGGCACCGGCAGCATCACCAGCTCAAGCGGTGTCATCAACAACGGCACGCTGGACATTTCCGGCACCACCAGCGGCGCCACCCTCCGCAACCTCACCGGCACCGGTACAGTCAGCCTCGGCAGCCAGACCCTCACCCTTGCCAACGCAGGCGGCACGTTTGCCGGCACCTTCACCGGCACCGGCAAGCTGCTGCTGCAGGGCAACGGCACGCTAATCGCCAATGGCAATAGCATGTCATTCACCGGCATCACCGAGGTTGCGAGCGGCCTGCTTGAAGTCGGCGATATCAACATGCCCTCGGCAACGCTCGGCGGCGGCGTCACGGTCGATACCGCAGGCACGCTGCGCGGCCACGGCACGGTGCTGGGCGACGTCACGAACGGCGGCACGGTCGCGCCCGGCGGCTCCATCGGCACGCTGAGCGTGGGCGGCAACTACACCCAGGCGAACAACGCCACGCTGGCGATCGAAGTCAGCCCGACTGCAGCCTCGCAACTCAAGGTGGCCGGCACGGCCGCGCTCAACGGCACCCTGGCCGTCACCTACGATCCGGGCACCTACAAGGCCACGCAATACACGCTGGTCTCTGCCACCAAGGGCGTGAGCGGCACCTTCAGCAATGTCGCCAGCACCGGCACGGCCAACCTCGGCACCCTCACGCCCGCCGTCAGCTACGGCGGCAATGCCGTCCTGCTCACGCTGGCGAGCGCCTCGCTGGCTGACCCGGTGGTGGTGGCGCCCACCAACACGAGCGTCTACACCGCCGTGGGCACGTCGGTCATCCTCGGTGCGCAGACGAGCAACGCCGCCCTGCTCGACCGGCTGGATCGGGCCTCCGCTGCCACCGCTGGGTCTCCGCTCGGCTGGGTGGTTGCCACCGGCAGCCACACCAAGGTGGATGGCACCAGCGGCGCGCCCGGCTTCCAATCCAACCGCTATGGCTTCCTGGCCGGGCTCGACAAGCGCGTGGGCGATGACACGGTGGGCGTGGCGGCCAGCTATGCGCACACCGACATCAACGAAGCGCAGACGGGGGATTCCGGCGCGATCGACACGCTGCGCGCAGCGCTGTACGCCAGCCGGCAGACGGGGCCGGTGGTGCTCGCCGCCACGGCCGGGGCCGGGCTCGACTTCCTATCGCAGAAGCGCCCGTTCGGCGCGCTCGGTACGGCCAAGGGCGACCACACCGGTCAGGAACTCACCGCCGGCGCGCAGGCCAGCCTGCCGATGGCCTTCGATGGCGTGGCGGTCACGCCCAGGGCCGGCGCGCGCCTGGCCTACTTCCACGCCAACAGCTTTGGTGAAAGCGGCGCGGGTGGGCAGAACCTGAACGTCGGCACCGACACCGTCCGCAGCCTGCAGCCGTATGTGGGCGTGACGCTGGACAAGACGTTTGGGGAGGTCCACCCAGTGGCGGCACAGCTGCGGCTGAGCTATGCGCGTGAGGTGCTCGATGCGAACCGCGCCGTCAGCGTGGCCTCGCAAGACGGCACGCTCTTTACCGCACCGGGCACGAGCCTACCGCGCAGCTACCTGGCCGTGGGCGTGAGCCTGGGCCTGCGGCAGACCAAAGCGCTGTCGGTCTCGCTGGGGTACGACGTGATGCTCAACACCACGCATGCGTCTGCGCAGGCGGCAAGCCTGAAGGTGGATTACCGGTTCTGACGCGTGGGTCGCCGGGCTCGACGTTCGGGGTTCTGAACTCGGCGCTCCGGGTTCTGAACTCGGCACTCGGCGTTCTGAACTCGGCGTTCGGCGTTCTGAACTCGGCATTCGACGTTCTGGACTCGGCGTTTGGTGTTCTGGACTCGGCGTTCGATGTTCGGAACTCGGTATTTGGAGCCCAGAGCCCTGCAGTCGGAGGGCTCGGCTTGGCGCTCTCGGTTGGCTCGGGCCCCTGGCTACGACCGCTCCAAAATCGTGACTTCCCACAGCACAACTCCTAGCATGGAGCCATTCCCGCCGCCGTGATGCCGGCGGCGGCGATCTCTGCACGCCGTTGAAGGTGCTACCGCTGCAGTCAATTTTCTTGAGGAGGGTTCGACATGGACAGACGTGAGGCACTTTTCGGTACCGGAATGCTCGCCCTGAGCGCACTGGCGGCGGCGGATCGGGCTGCAGCCCAGGACCATGCCCACATGCACCATGGGGGCGGGCAATACAAGGCGCTTGCGGATGCGGCGGGGGCCTGCGTATCGAGCGGGCAGGTTTGCGTGAACCACTGCCTCGGCCTGCTGGGCAACGGCAACCCGGAGTTGGCCGCGTGTGCCACCAGCGTTTCGCAAATGATGGCCCTGTGCACGGCGCTGCAAGGGCTCGCCAACCAGGACTCCCACTATTTTCCAGCGCTGGCCAAGGTCACGCTGGAGGCATGCAATGACTGCGAGGCGGAATGCAAGAAGCACGCAGACAAGCACGAGCCCTGCAAAGCCTGCATGGAGTCGTGTCGCGAGTGCGCCAAACAGTGTCGGGCGTTGACGACCTGACACGCGGAAGACCTCGGCCCAGCCGGTGAGCAGTTGAGTGACCGGCCTGGGCGCTTGGGCCTCAGGGCTTGGCAGTCGGAGGGCTCGGCTTGGCGCCCTCGGTTGGCTCCCCCGCCCGTCTCGGGGTCGCGTTCACTGCTGTTCTTTTATTTCTGCTCGTTCC
>CAJXMR010000177.1 GCA_913056305.1 uncultured Ralstonia sp. | reverse complement strand
CGTTGATGTCGGGTTCGTGCGGCTGCGGCGTCATCGGGTCGCGCAGGAAGATGACCGCATCGACGCGGCCCTCAGCCAGCTGCGCGCCGATCTGCAGGTCGCCACCCCACGGGCCGGACAGCATGCGCTGCACGGTCAGGCCGACTTCCTCTTCCAGCCGGCCGCCGGTGGTGCCGGTGGCCAGCAGGTCGCATCCCAACAGAAAGGCCTTGTGGTTCTGCGCAAAGGCGACCATGTCGTCCTTCTTGTGGTCGTGCGCGATCAGGGCGATGCGGCGGCGTTTCGGTGGCGCGCTCTCGGGCGCGGTTTTGGGCAAGACGGTGGTCATGGGTCGCGATTCAGAAAGTACCAGGATAAGCGCCGCCATCCAGCAGGATGTTCTGCGCGTTCAGATAACCGGCGTGCTGGCTGCACAGGAACGCGCACACCGCGCCAAATTCGGCCGGCTGACCGAAGCGCCGCGCCGGGTTGCCCTGGCGCTTGCGCTCGAAATTCTCCTCCACGCTGATGCCCGCCAGCTGGGCGCCGGCTGCGAAGGTCTTGGTGAGGCGGTCGGTCTCAAACTGGCCGGGCAGCAGGTTGTTGATGGTCACGCCGTGCTTGGCCACCTCGCGCGCCAGGCCGGCCACGAAGCCGGTCAGGCCCGAGCGCGCGCCGTTGGACAGGCCCAGCACGTCGATGGGCGCCTTCACCGCGCTGCTGGTGATGTTGATGATGCGGCCCCAGCCGCGTTCGATCATCTTGTCGACGGTCGCCTTGATGAGGTCGATGGGCGTGAGCATGTTGGCGTTGAGCGCGGCCGTCCACGCCTCGCGGTCCCAATCGCGGAAGTTGCCCGGGGGCGGGCCGCCGGCGTTGTTGACGAGGATGTCGGGCGAACCGCCCAGGCGCTCGCAGGCGAGCAGCGCCTCGGCGCGGCCCTCCGGCGTGGTGATGTCGGTGGCCACGGCCTCGACGCGCACGCCGTGGGCGGTGCGGATGCGGTCCGCCGCCGCCAGCAGCGCCTCGGCACCGCGCGCGACGATCACCACGTCCACGCCCTCTGCCGCCAGTGCATCGGCACAAGCGAAGCCCAACCCCTTGCTCGCGCCGCACACCAGTGCGCGCTTGCCCTTCAAGCCCAGATCCATCCTGCCTGACTCCCTTATTTGGTTGGATTGCCGCGCCGCGACAGCAGCGCCATGCCGGCCAGCACCAGTGCGCTGCCCGCGATCTGCCACAGCGTGATCGGCTCGCCCAGCAGCCACCAGCCCAGCAGCAGCGTCGACACCGGCCCGATCATGCCCGCCTGCGATGCCACCGGTGCGCCCACGCGGGCGACGGCCATCATCGTGAGCGTGACGGGCGCCACCGTGCAGAACACCGAATTGATGGCCGACAGCCCATACACCTGCCATGGCAGCACCAGCGCCGACACCGGCCGCAGCACCAGGAACTGCACGATGCACGCCACCGTCGACACGCACATCGCATACGCCACCAGCCGCATCGAGCCGACGCGCTTGACCAGCTCGCCGCTGGCCAGCAGATAGAGTCCGTAGCTGATGGAACTCGCGAGTACCAGTCCGCCGCCCAGCCAGACGTGGTCGCCGCCCTGGTGCAGATCGTGCGCGAACACCAGCACAATGCCGGCATACGCCAGCGACAACGACAGCCACTGCAGCCCGGTGATGCGCCGCTTGAACACCGTCGCCGTGATCAGCAGCACGAACGACGGCGTGAGGAAGAGGATGAGCCGCTCCAGCCCCGCCGTGATGTATTGCAGGCCGAGGAAGTCGAGAAAGCTGGAGAGGTAGTAGCCGATCAGCCCCAAGCCGACGATGCGCCAGCGGTCGGCCGGGGCCAGCGGAGCGGCCTTGCGCGCCTGCCACCACCCCATCGCCATGAACAGCGGCGCGGCCAGCAGCATGCGCAGCGTGATCACCATGACCGCGTCGACCTGGTAGCGATACATGAGCTTGGCGACGATGGCCTTGGCCGAGAACAGCACGGCGCCGACGGAAGCGAGCAGCAGGCCGCTGGTGTCAGCGGTGCGCGTGGTGGCGGGGGACGCAGAGGACGCGGTGGTCACAGCAGGCGGGCGGCGCATGCGAAGGTGCGCGAAGGCTGGTTGGCAGAGCGCGTCGATTGTATGTGAATTCGGCGAATCGTTCCGGCGCTGCATCTGGTGCGGCGTGGCACCGGATTCCCGGCCCCGGTGCCACGCCGCCGTACAATCCCGCCTGCATTCCGCCCAGACCATAACGACAACGGACCCGACCTCACCCCATGAGCCAAGCCACTGCCACCGCCCTGCCCGTCGGCCACGCCGATACACCCGACCCGACCCTCTGGAACGAAGACCTCAACCCCACCGCGCCCGCGCGCCGTACCTGGACGGCCGGCAACTACGCCGCGCTGTGGGTGTCGATGGTGGTGTCGGTGCCGGCCTACATGCTGGCCTCGGGCCTGATGAGCGAGGGCATGAACTGGTGGCAGGCCGTGCTGACGGTGTTCCTGGGCAACCTGATCGTGCTGGTGCCGATGGTGCTGGTGGGCCATGCCGGCGCCAAGTACGGCATCCCCTTCCCGGTGCTGGTGCGGGCCTCGTTCGGCGTGCGCGGCGCGCAATTGCCGGCGCTGCTGCGCGCGGTGGTCGCATGCGGCTGGTTCGGCATCCAGACCTGGCTGGGCAGCCAGGCCATCTACACCATCCTCAACGTCATCACCGACAACGCGCTGGTGGGCAATACGATTCCCGGCCTGGGCATCAACGGCGGCCAGGCGTTCTGTTTCGTGCTGTTCTGGGGCCTGCATATCTGGCTGATCACCAAGGGCATCGAATCGATCAAGCGCTTCCAGGCGCTGGCGACACCGCTGCTGGTCCTGGCCGCGCTGGGCCTGGTCTGGTGGGCGTACGTCAACGCGGGCGGCTTCGGGCCGATGCTCTCCGCGCCGTCGGCGTTTGCAGAAGGCGGCAAGCGCGCCGGCCAGTTCTGGGGCTTCTTCTGGCCGTCGCTGACCGCCATGGTCGGCTACTGGGCGACGCTGGCGCTGAACATTCCCGACTTCACCCGCTTCGCGCGCAGCCAGCGTGACCAACTCGTCGGCCAGGCGGTTGGCCTGCCCGGGCCGATGGCCCTGCTGGCGCTGGTGGCGGTGCTGGTGACCTCGTCGACGGTGGTGATCTACGGCCAGGCCATCTGGGACCCGGTCGCGCTGGCGGGCAAGATGACGGGCCCGTCGGTCATCGTCGCGCTGCTGGCGTTGATCACGGCCACGCTGATGACTAACATCGCTGCCAACGTGGTGTCGCCGGCGTATGACTTCTCGAACCTGGCGCCGCACCGCATCTCGTTCCGCATCGGCGGCTACATCACGGCGGGCATCGGCCTGGCGATGATGCCGTGGAAGATCCTGGAGACCACCAAGGGCTACATCTTCACGTGGCTGGTCGGCTACGGCGCGCTGCTTGGCCCGGTGGCCGGCATCATGATGGTCGACTACTTCCTGGTGCGCCGCACCGTGCTCAAGACCGGCGACCTGTTCCGCCTCGACAGCCAATACGGCTACGGCAACGGCTGGAACAGCCGCGCCATCGTCGCACTGCTGATCGGCGTGCTGCCCAATCTGCCGGGCTTCTTCAAGCAGGCGGGATTCATCGCCAGCGTGCCGGGTGTGTTCGAAGCGCTGTACACGTATGCTTGGTTCGTGGGGCTGGCGGTTTCGTCAGTCGTTTATCTGCTGCTGATGCGCGGCCGGCGCTGAGGCATCTCCTGACAGTCGGCCCCGGGGCGCGCCGGTACAATGCGCCTCATATCCGAATCTCTCGCCGCCATGAAACAAGATCCGCGCTTTCCCAATCTTTTCATCCTGAATCACCCGCTGATCCAGCACAAGCTCACGCACATGCGCGACAAGGACACGTCCACGCGCACGTTCCGCGAGCTGCTGCGCGAGATCACGCTGCTGATGGGCTACGAGATCACGCGCAACCTGCCGCTGACCACCCGGCACATCGACACGCCGATGGGCCCGATGGAAGCGCCCGTCATCGCTGGCCGCAAGCTGGCCGTGGTGCCGGTGCTGCGCGCGGGTGTGGGCATGAGTGATGGGCTGCTGGAGCTGATCCCGTCGGCACGCGTCGGCCATATCGGCGTGTATCGCGACGAACACCATCGCCCGGTCGAATACCTCGTGCGCCTGCCCGACGTGGAAGAGCGCACCTTCATCCTGTGCGATCCGATGGTCGCCACCGGCTACTCCGCCGTGCACGCGCTTGACGTGATGAAGAAGCGCGGCGTGCCCGACGAGCACATCATCTTCGTTGCGCTGGTGGCCGCGCCGGAAGGCGTGGAGGTGTTCCAGCAGGCGCATCCGGGCGTGAAGCTGTTCGTCGCCTCGCTCGATTCGCACCTGAACGAGAACGCCTACATCATCCCCGGCCTGGGCGATGCGGGCGACCGGCTGTTCGGCACGAAGAACTGATCGGGCAACACGCAACACAAACGAAAACAGCCGGCATGTCCGGCTGTTTTCTTTAGTGCGGAAGAAACGAAACGCTCAGCGCCGCTTCGACCCGCCCAACAGGCTGCCCAGCACGCCGCGCACGATCTCGCGACCGACCTGCGAGCCGATGCTGCGCGCTGCGGACTTGGCGAGCGCTTCCACGATCGAATCGCCACGCCCGCTGCGGCCCGTGCCGCTGGTCAGGATCGAGCCAGCCGTATCGAGCCAGCCGCCGATACCACCGCCCTTGCCCGCTTGCGCCGGGGCAGGTGCAGGCGCCGGTGCCGGGCCCGCTGACGCACCGAAATCCGTGCCGAGGGAACCCGGAGCCGGCGCGGGCGCAGTGCCGCTGGTCGCCACGCGGCCGGTCAGGATTTCGTAGGCGGATTCACGGTCGATCGGCGTGTCGTAGTGACCGGCCACGAGCGAATTGGCGATCAACGCACGACGCTCATCGTCGGAGATCGGCCCGATGCGCGAGGCGGGCGGCACCACGAACGCGCGCTCGGTCACTTCGGGGCGGCCGGCTTCGTCCAGCATCGAGATCAGCGCCTCGCCGACGCCCAGCTCGCCGATGGCCTGTTCCATGTCGAAGGCGGGGTTGGCGCGCATGGTGCTCGCCGCTGCCTTGACGGCTTTCTGGTCGCGCGGCGTGAAGGCGCGCAGCGCATGCTGCACGCGGTTGCCGAGCTGGCCAAGCACGGTGTCGGGCACGTCGGACGGGTTCTGCGTGACGAAATACACGCCCACGCCCTTGGAGCGGATCAGCCGCACCACCTGCTCCACCTTCTGCAGCAGCGACGGCGGCGCGTCG
Source organism: uncultured Ralstonia sp. (assembly GCA_913056305.1). GTDB lineage: Bacteria > Pseudomonadota > Gammaproteobacteria > Burkholderiales > Burkholderiaceae > Ralstonia. Next base: position 4,620 of record CAJXMR010000177.1, on the reverse strand, counting down.
TTGAACAGCAGGTGCGCCTCGTCGAAGAAGAAGGCGAGCTTGGGCTTATCAACATCGCCGACTTCCGGCAGGTGCTCGAACAGCTCGGAGAGCAGCCACAGCAGGAAGGTTGCATACAGCTTGGGCGCGTTAAGCAACTTGTCGGCGGCGAGGATATTGACCACGCCCTGCCCGCCCACCGTCTGCATCAGGTCGTTGATGTCGAGCATCGGCTCGCCGAAGAACTGGTCGGCGCCTTGTGCCTCCAGCGCGATCAGGTTGCGCTGGATGGCGCCGATGCTGGCCGACGAGATGTTGCCGTAGCGGCTGGTGTACTCGGCCGAATGCTCGCCGACGTGCTGCAGCATCGCGCGCAGGTCCTTGGCGTCGAGCAAGGCGAGGCCGGAATCGTCCGCGATCTTGAAGACGAGGTTGAGCACGCCGGTCTGGATGTCGTTCAGCTCCAGCATGCGCGCGAGCATCAGCGGGCCCATGTCGGACACGGTGGCACGCACGGGGTGGCCGCGCTCGCCGTACACATCCCACAGGGTGACGGGGCAACCGGCCCACTGCGGCTCGGGCAGGCCGCGCTCTTCCAGGCGGGCCTTGAGCTTGTCATTCGGCTGGCCCGGCTGGGAGATGCCGGTCAGATCACCTTTGACGTCGGCCAGGAAGACCGGCACGCCGAGCTTCGACAAGCCCTGCGCGAGCGTCTGCAGGGTGACGGTCTTGCCGGTGCCGGTAGCGCCGGTGATGAGGCCATGGCGGTTGGCGAGTTGCGGCAGCAGCACCAGTTCGTGGCTGGCGTTCTTGGCAATCAGGATGGGATCGGTCATGGGTACTACGGGGGGATCGGTCGGGGGGCGGAAGCACGCGGCGGCGCGGGTCGCGCGTGTTAAAATCCGCGACCGATTATAGAGCGTCGCACTTGGCCTCAGTTCGCCGCCCGATGCTCGCTCACCTGCATTTCCGCTTCGGAGAATTCCATGGCCGGTCATTCCAAATGGGCCAACATCAAGCATAAGAAAGCCGCTGCCGACGCCAAGCGCGGCAAGATCTGGACGCGCCTCATCAAGGAAATCACCGTGGCGGCCCGCCTGGGCGGCGGCGATGCCGACGCCAACCCGCGCCTGCGCCTGGCCATGGACAAGGCCACCGACGCCAACATGCCCAAGGACAACATCCAGCGCGCCATCCAGCGCGGCGTGGGTGGCCTGGAAGGCGCGCACTACGAAGAAATCCGCTACGAAGGCTACGGCATCAACGGCGCGGCCGTGATCGTCGACTGCATGACCGACAACCGCACGCGCACCGTGGCCGAAGTCCGCCACGGGTTCGACAAGTACGGCGGCAACATGGGCACGCAGGGTTCGGTGGCCTTCCTGTTCGACCACGTCGGCCAGTTCATCTATGCGCCGGGCACGCCCGAAGACAAGCTGATGGACGCCGCGCTCGAAGCCGGCGCCGACGACGTCGTCACCCATGAAGACGGCTCGGTCGAAGTCGTCTGCCCGCCGCACGACTTCGTCAAGGTCAAGGCCGCGCTGGAAGCCGCCGGCTTCAAGGCGGAGCTGGCCGAAGTCATCATGAAGCCGCAGACCGAAGTCGAGTTCACCGGCGACGACGCAATCAAGATGCAGAAGCTGCTCGACGTCCTGGAAAACCTCGACGACGTGCAGGAAGTCTTCACCAACGCGGTCATCGGTGAGTAAGCCCCGAGACGCGCACATAACGGCGATCGACCTCACGATCGCCGTTTTTGTTTTTCAGATTTCGATTCTTTGAGTAGGTACAGCATGAAAGTGATGGTGGTCGGTTCGGGCGGACGGGAACACGCCCTGGCATGGAAGCTGGCACGCTCGCCCAAGGTGCAGGTGGTGTACGTGGCCCCGGGCAATGGCGGCACGGCGCTCGACAAGCGCCTGCAGAACGTGCCGATCACCGATCCGGAAGTGCTGGCCGCGTTTGCCGAGCGCGAAGGCATCCACTTCACCGTGGTGGGGCCGGAAGCGCCGCTGGCCGCCGGTATCGTCGACCTGTTCCGCGCCAAGGGCCTGCGCATCTTCGGGCCGACCCAGGCTGCTGCGCAGCTCGAATCGTCGAAGGATTTCGCCAAGGCGTTCATGCATCGCCACGGCATCCCGACCGCCAAGTACCAGACCTTCCGCAACGCAGCGCAAGCGCATGCCTACATTGACCAGGAAGGCGCACCCATCGTCATCAAGGCTGACGGCCTGGCGGCCGGCAAGGGCGTGGTCGTGGCGATGACGGCCGAAGAAGCGCACGGCGCCATCGACATGATGCTGGCCGACAACCGCCTGGGCGATGCCGGCGCGCGCGTGGTCATCGAAGAATTCCTGGCCGGCGAGGAAGCCAGCTTCATCGTCGTGTGCGACGGCAAGGACGTGGTGGCGCTGGCCACCAGCCAGGACCACAAGCGCCTGCTCGACGGCGACGCCGGCCCCAACACGGGCGGCATGGGCGCCTACTCGCCCGCGCCGGTGGTCACGCCCACGCTGCACGCCCGCACGCTGCGCGAGATCATCATGCCGACCATCCGCGGCATGGAGAAGGACGGCATCCCCTACACCGGCTTCCTCTACGCCGGCCTGATGATCGACGCCGACGGCAACCCCAAGACGCTCGAATTCAACTGCCGCATGGGCGACCCGGAAACGCAGCCCATCATGGCGCGCATGAAGACCGACCTGTATGACGTGCTCGACCGCGCCATCGACGGCAAGCTCGACGGCATGGAGCTGGACTGGGACCGCCGCACCGCGCTGGGCGTGGTGATGGCCGCGCACGGCTACCCCGATGCGCCGCGCAAGGGCGACGTGATCACCGGCATCCCGAAGGAGACGGAAGACAGCGTCACCTTCCACGCCGGCACCACGCTGAAGGACGGCGCACTGACCACCACCGGCGGCCGCGTGCTGTGCGTGGTCGGTCTGGCCGATACGGTCAAGGCCGCCCAGCGTGCCGCTTACAACGCCATCGAGCAGATCCAGTTCGACGGCGCCCAGTACCGGACCGACATCGGCCACCGCGCCATCCGCCGCTAAACGGCCCCGTAAAGCTACTGCGCGGTCCGATCTTGGCCCTGCGATGCTCGCCGTACCCGTGTACGGCTGCGCTGCATTTGGCAAATTCGGGGCCAACCTCGAACCGCTCGCTACGCTTTCCAGAACCTTTTGAACCGCGCTCCCGCCCAATGACTGGGCGGGCGCAGTATCCGTCACCAAGGGTGATCCCCGACATGCCCAGGCGACCCGCCCGCTACAATGGTGACAACCGCATGACTCGGCCGCCACGGCGGCCCCTCCCGATCTGATGGATACCCAAGCCGTCCGCGCCTACCTGCTGGAACTGCAGGACCGCATCACCACCGCCGTCGGCGCGCTCGACGGTGGCACGTTCGCCACCGACACGTGGGAAAAGCCGCCCACCGAACGCCTGCGCGGCAGCGGCCGCACCCGCATCCTGGAAGGCGGCGCGCTGCTTGAGCGCGGCGGCGTCGGCTTCTCGCACGTGATGGGCGATACCCTGCCGCCGTCAGCCACCGCCAACCGGCCCGAGCTGGCCGGGCGCGGCTTCGAGGCGATGGGCGTGTCGCTGGTCTTCCACCCGCGCAACCCATACGTGCCAACGGTGCACATGAACGTGCGCTGCTTCGTCGCCCAGCGCGCCGACGCCGAGCCGGTCTGGTGGTTCGGCGGCGGCATGGACCTGACGCCCTATTACGGCTTCACTGAAGACGCGACGCACTTCCACCGCACCTGCCAGGGCGCCCTCGCCCCCTACGGCGATGAGCTGTACCCCCGCTTCAAGCAGTGGTGCGACGACTACTTCTATCTGAAGCACCGCAAGGAAGCACGCGGTGTGGGCGGCATCTTCTTCGACGACTTCGCCGAACTCGGTTTCGAGCGCAGCTTCGAGATGCTGCGCTCCGTCGGCGACGCCTTCCTGCCCGCCTGGCTGCCCATCGCCGAGCAGCGCCACGCCGCCCCGTACGGCGAGCGCGAGCGCGAGTTCCAGGCCTATCGCCGTGGCCGCTATGTGGAATTCAACCTGGTGTTCGACCGCGGCACGCTGTTCGGCCTGCAAAGCGGCGGCCGCGCGGAGTCGATCCTGATGTCGATGCCGCCCGCGGCCAACTGGCGCTACGACTGGCAGCCCGAAGCGGGCTCGCCGGAAGCGGCGCTGTACACCGATTTCCTGCCGGCGCGCGACTGGGTATGAAGCTCCCCAATCTCGGCCGTCCCTATCGCCTCGGCCTCCTCGGCGGCACCTTCGATCCGCCGCACGTCGGCCATATCGCTTTGGCGGAGTTGTGCATCGCCCGGCTCGACCTGGACGAACTGCTGTGGATCCCGACCGGCGTGTCGTGGCAGAAAGCCGCCGACATCACGCCCGCCCCGCTACGCTTTGCCATGACCGAACTGGCGGCAAGCGCCGTACGCAGCGGTCGTGCCCGCGTGCATGTGAGCGACATGGAAGTCGAGCGCCACGGCCCCAGCTACACCATCGACACGGTGCGTGAGCTGCGCGCCCTGTACGGCCCGGAAACGTCCATGGCCTGGCTCATGGGCGCCGACCAGCTCGTCGGCCTGGACACCTGGCACGGCTGGCAAGACCTGT
>CAJXMR010000176.1 GCA_913056305.1 uncultured Ralstonia sp. | reverse complement strand
AAGCCGGCCAACGCCATCGGCCTGGTCGTGCCCGAGCGCATGCACTTTGCCGAGCCGCTGCCGCTGCGCAACGGCTCCCAGCTCGCCGGCTACGACCTGATGGTCGAGACCTACGGCACGCTCAACGCCGACCGCTCCAACGCCGTGCTGATCTGCCACGCGCTCAACGCCTCGCACCATGTGGCAGGCGTGCATGCCGAAGGCGAGGTCGGCTGGTGGGACAACATGGTCGGCCCCGGCAAGCCGGTGGACACCAACCGCTTCTTCGTTATCGGCGTGAACAACCTTGGCTCGTGCTTCGGCTCGACCGGGCCGATGAGCGCGCATCCGCAGACCGGCCAGCCGTATGGCGCGCGCTTCCCCGTGGTGACGGTGGAGGACTGGGTCAACGCTCAGGCGCGCGTGGCCGATCGCTTCGGCATCCAGCAGTTCGCGGCGGTGATGGGCGGCAGCCTGGGCGGCATGCAGGCACTGGCGTGGAGCCTGATGTATCCGGAGCGCGTGCGGCACTGCGTGGTGGTGGCCTCCACGCCCAAGCTGTCGGCGCAGAACATCGCCTTCAACGAGGTGGCGCGCAGCGCGATCCTGTCCGACCCGGATTTCCACGGCGGCGACTACTACGCGCACGGCGTGAAGCCTAAGCGCGGTCTGCGCGTGGCGCGCATGATCGGCCACATCACCTACCTGTCGGACGAGGACATGGCCGAGAAATTCGGCCGCGAACTGAAGGCGGACGACATCCGCTTCTCGTTCGACGTCGAGTTCCAGGTCGAGAGCTACCTGCGCTACCAGGGCGACAAGTTCGCCGAGTACTTCGACGCCAACACCTACCTGCTGATCACGCGCGCGCTGGATTACTTCGATCCGGCGCTCGCCTTTGACGGTGACCTGACCAAGGCCGTCGCCCACACGCAGGCCAGCTACCTCGTGGTCAGCTTCACCACCGACTGGCGCTTCGCCCCGGCGCGCAGCCGCGAGCTGGTCAAGGCGCTGCTCGACAACAAGCGCCCCATCACCTACGGCGAGATCGAAGCGCCGCACGGCCACGACGCCTTCCTCCTGGAAGACCCGCGCTACCACGCCCTGGTGCGCGCCTACTACGAACGCATCGCCCAGGAGATCAGCGCATGACCACGCAGACGCTCAACACCATCGCCGCCGCATCGACGACCGCGGCCTCGGCGGCGCCCAACATCCTGGCCGACCGTGCGGACTTCCGCGCCATCGCGCGCTGGATCGAGCCGCGCTCCACGGTGCTCGACCTCGGCTGTGGCGACGGCAGCCTGCTGCGCGTGCTGCAGGACGAGCTGGAGGTGCTGGCCTACGGCATCGAGATCGCCGACGCCGGCGTGCTGGCCGCCGCGCAAAAGGGCATCCACGTGATCCAGCAGAACCTGGAGGGCGGCCTCGCGCTGTTCGAAGACAAGAGCTTCGACACGGTGATCCTCTCGCAGACGCTGCAGACCATCCACAACACGGCGCAGGTGCTGCGCGAGATGCTGCGCGTGGGCCGCGAGTGCATCGTGTCATTCCCGAACTTCGGCTATTGGCCGCACCGGCTGTCGATCTTCCGGGGGCGCATGCCGGTGTCGAAGTCGCTGCCCTACGAGTGGTACAACACGCCCAATGTGCGCGTGCTGACCATTCGCGATTTCGAGGCGCTGGCACCCAAGGTGGGGCTGGTGATTCTCGACCGCGTGGTGCTGCATGCAGGGCAGACCGTGCACTGGGGCGCCAACTGGCGCGGCAGCGTGGCGGTATACCGGGTGCGTGCCGGCTGACGCACGGCCGATGACCACGGGTTCACCCACAGGGGCGCTAAGACGCCCCCTTTTGTTTCTGAATACAAAATAGTTTTTGTTAAGTTTTATTGATTGCAATACCGCAGCTTGACCTAGCGTGACCGCCCCTCCAAACTAATTAGAGCATTTACTCTAATGCCAGGATTTTTGTGGCCCACCGACAAAATCGAATGGCGATTATGTCCGGCGCGCAAAACCATCGAGAAGGAGAGCATTCATGCTGAAAACCGAACACGTGACCGCATCGAACAGGACCGGCCTGGAGACATTGGCCGAACTCACCCGCGCTGCGCTCGACAATGTGGAAAAACTGAGCACCCTGCAATTCCAGGCGCTGCGTGCCACGCTGGACGACAGCAGCTCGCATGGCGTACGCGTCCTGGGCGCCCAGAACCTGCAGGAACTGGCCGCCGTGCAAAACGGGGCGGCGCGCCCTTCGGCCGAGAAGATGCTGGCCTATAACCGCCACCTGGTCGAAATCGCTGCCGCCACGCACGCGGAATTCCGCAAGGTCGCGCAAGCCCGCGTCAACGAGCAATGCCGCATCGCCCTGGCCTGGCTGGATGACTACGCCAAGCACGCGCTGCCCGGTTCCGAGACGGCCATCACGCTGATGCGCACGACCATTACCGCCACCCAGAATGCCTGCGATGCGTTGCAGGACGCATCCCAGCACGCCATTCACCTGATCGATAATGCGCTGCAGACCAATGGCGCCAGCAACGACAAACTCCAGAAGAAAACCGGTACGTAATCCTCGGATTCACCAGGTTTGAAATCGCCGCGATACGGCAACGTGTCGCGGCCTTGTTTTGAGTGGCCGCCATCAAGCGGCCAGGCGTGCGGCGGCGATCATTGCGCAGACGCAAACAGAAGCGGCGCGCTACACTGGGCCCATCTCGCGACGGGGAGTGGGCGATGGGCACGCAGGTGAAGCAGCGTAGACATTCGCGCTTGGGGCGCGGCGCCCTTTACGCGGTCGCGCTGGCCGCCGCTGGGTGGACCTGGGCGGTCTTGGCCGCCACCCCGCCCGCCGACACGCAAGGCGATGCCGCCGCGCTCACGCAGATCGCCATCGCGCACTACGAGCACAACGACTTCGGCCACGCCTTCGACGAGTTTGCCGAGGCCGCGCAACGCGGCAACCGCCTCGCGCAGTTCAACTACGCGATGATGCTGATGCGCGGCGAGGGCACCGTCGCGCGGCCGGAAGAAGCCGTCAAATGGCTGCGCCGCGCCGCCGACAACCAGATGACCCATGCCCAGTTCGCCTACGGCGAGCTGTACGAGCGCGGCGAACTGGTGCCGCGCTCGCTGGAAGAAGCCAACCGCTGGTACGAACGCGCCGCCAACGGCGGGCACGTTGAAGCACAACGGGCGCTGGCCACCAACTACTTCACCGGCCGCGGTGTGCCGCGCGACTACGGGCGCGCCTTCAACTGGTACAGGAAGGCCGCGGAAGGCGGCGACGCGCCGTCGCAGTACATCGTCGGCAGCTACTACGAGCGCGGCGAGCCCGGCGTGGTGCCGCGGGACATCGAGCAGGCCAAGACCTGGTACGGCCGCGCCGCCGCCCAGGGCGACCCGGGCGCGCTGGCCAAGCTGCGTGAGCTGGTGGAGAAAACGTATCGCGCCAAGCACGGTGACCCGCCCACGGCGGCACGGCCCGCCATGTAGCGCCCAAGAAAAACCGCCGGGCATGTCACCATGCACCGGCGGTTTTCCTTTCCAGCTCCCGACTTCTCGTCGTCAACAACAGCGGCCTACCCTTCCTTTATAGCGCGCATCCTGGCGTTCGCGAAAGAATTCTTCGTACGTCATGGCCGGCTGGCCGGGGTGGGTGTCCTGCATGTGGCGTACGTAGGTGTCGTAATCCGGCACGCCGACCATCAAACGCATCGCCTGGCCCAGGTAGCGGCCGAGGGTTTCGATTTCTTCGCGCATGCTGGTTCTCCTTGCATGACGGAGGCGCGCACGTGGCGCGCCTCTTCTCCGATGCCGGGCCTCAGTTGGCGCCCAGCGCTTCGTACGGCGTTTCGTTGACGGTCGGGCGCGATTGCGCGCGCGCCTTGAACACCGTGCGCAGGCCGTACCAGGCGATGCTGACCACCACCAGCACGAACAGGCCGCACAGCGCCGCGTCGATGCGATCGTTCAGCACGATCTGCTGCATCTGCGCGACCGACTTGGCCGGCGCCAGCAACTTGCCGGCGGCGATGGCATCGGCGTACTTGTTGGCGTGGGCCAGGAAGCCGATCTTCGGGTCCGGATCGAACAGCTTCTGCCAGCCGGCGGTCAGCGTGCAGATCAGCAGCCACACGGTCGGCAGCAGCGTCACCCACACGTAGCGGTCGCGCTTCATCTTGACCAGCACGCAGGTGCCGAGCGTCAGCGCAATCGCGGCCAGCATCTGGTTGGAGATGCCGAACAGCGGCCACAGCGTATTGATGCCACCCAGCGGATCGACCACGCCCTGGTACAGGAAGTAGCCCCACAGCGCGACGGTCACGGCCGTGGCGATCAGGTTGGCGACCAGCGAGTCGGTGCGCTTGAGCGCCGGCACGAAGGTGCCCAGCAGATCCTGCAGCATGAAACGGCCGGCACGCGTGCCTGCGTCCACGGCGGTCAGGATGAACAGCGCCTCGAACAGGATCGCGAAGTGGTACCAGAACGCCATCATGGCCTGGCCGCCCACCACCTGGTGCAGGATGTGCGCCATGCCGACGGCCAGCGTCGGGGCGCCACCCGCGCGCGCGAGGATGGTGTTCTCACCCACGTCCTTGGCGGTCTGGATCAGCACGTCCGGCGTGATGACGAAGCCCCAGGTGGAGAGCGTCTGCGCCACGGCATCCGGCGTGGCACCGACCAGTGCCGCCGGGCTGTTCATCGCAAAGTAGATGCCCGGGTTGATGACCGAGGCAGCCACCAGCGCCATGATGGCGACGAACGATTCCATCAGCATCGCGCCGTAGCCAATGAAGCGTGCCTGCGTCTCGTTCTCCAGCAGCTTGGGCGTGGTGCCCGACGAGATCAGCGAGTGGAAACCTGACACCGCGCCGCACGCGATCGTGATGAACAGGAACGGGAACAGGTTGCCCGACCACACCGGGCCGCCGCCGGCGGCGAACTGCGTGAGCGAAGGCATCTGCATCTGCGGCGCGACGATCAGGATGCCGATCGCCAGCGCCATGATCGTGCCGATCTTCAGGAAGGTCGACAGGTAATCACGCGGGGCCAGCAGCAGCCACACCGGCAGCACCGAGGCGACGAAGCCGTAGCCGATCAGCATCCACGTCAGAGCCTTGCCGTCGAACGTGAACAGCGGCGAGAGCGCGGCGCTCTCATGCACGGCCTGGCCGCCGATGATGGCCAGCATCAGCAGCACGAAGCCGATGATGGAGACCTCGCCGATGCGACCCGGGCGGATGTAGCGCACGTACACGCCCATGAACAGCGCGATGGGAATCGTCGCGGCCACCGTGAAGGTGCCCCACGGCGAGCCGACCAGCGCCTTCACCACGATCAGCGCCAGCACGGCCAGGATGATGATCATGATGAGGAACGCACCGAACAGCGCGATCACGCCGGGCACCGTGCCCATCTCGGATTTCACCAGGTCGCCCAGCGAGCGGCCGTCGCGGCGGGTGGAGATGAACAGCACGATGAAGTCCTGCACCGCACCGGCGAACACCACGCCAGCGAGGATCCACAGCATGCCCGGCAGGTAGCCCATCTGCGCGGCCAGCACGGGGCCCACCAGCGGGCCGGCACCGGCAATGGCCGCGAAGTGGTGGCCGAACAGCACGTATTTGTTGGTGGGGACGTAGTCGAGCCCGTCGTTGTGACGCCAGGCCGGCGTCTTGCGCGTGCCGTCCAGGCCGAGCACCTTGTCGGCAATGAAGCGGCTGTAGTAGCGATACGCGATCAGGTAGATACACACGGCGGCCACCACCACCCATAGCGCGCTGACTGCCTCGCCGCGCGCAAGCGCAACGGTGGCAAAGGCAAACGCGCCAAGAATGGCGACGACCAGCCAGATCAGGTGTTGCCTGACGAAGCTCATGTCGGTCTCCTCGAACCTTGGTCGAAGTTGCTGGATGCGGGATGTGGGTTCATCCCTGCGGAAGTGCCGGCCTGCGTGGTCGCAGGCGTTTGCCTGCCGCTGTCATGCCGGCGGCAAGGGCGTGTAGTATTTGCCAGCCCTGCCCCGCACCACAAGCGGAGGACTACGCAGCACCTGTCCGTAATACTACGCAGGCGATGTCATTTCCAATCGAGATTGCGCCGCAGCCTTACGTTGTTGCAACGCGAGAGGCACGCGCCCTGTCATGAAGCTCCGCCAGAAGATCCTGCTGCTCGCCGTCGCGCCGCTGACCCTCGCCATGCTGGCGATCATGCTGACCGTGCGGCACCAGTCGATCGCGTTGGCGCAGCACGAACGGCAACTGGTCGAGTCGGCTTACCTGCAGGCCAAGGAGACCGAGCTGCGCGCCTACGTGAAGCTGGCGCAGAGCGCGATCGCCCCACTGCTCGCCTCCGGCCGCAACGATCAGGCCACCCGCGACGAAGCCATGCGCACCCTCGCGCGCCTCGACTTCGGCCCCGACGGTTACTTCTTCCTGTACGACCTGCACGGGCGCAACCTGATGCACCCGCGCCAGCCGGAACTGGTCGGCCGCGACCTGTGGGACCTGACCGACGCGCGCGGCCAGCCCACCATCCAGAAGCTGGTGGCCGCCGCACAGAACGGCGGCGGCTTCGTGCGCTACATGTGGGACAAGCCCTCCTCGCACCAGAGCGTGCCCAAGCTCGGCTATGTCGAGCCGATTCCGCAATGGGGCTGGATGGTCGGCACCGGCCTGTACCTGGACGACATCGAGCAGACCCTGCGCGAGATCGACCAGCGCGCACAGGCCAACATCGACCAGACGCTGGCCTGGGTGGTGGGCATCGCGGCGATCAGCATCCTGTTGGTGGCCGGCAGCGGCCTGGCGCTCAACGTGAGCGACCATCGCGAGGCCGACGCCAAGCTGCGCCAGCTCGCGCAACAGGTGGTGCGCTCGCAGGAAGACGAGCGGGCGCGCGTGTCGCGCGAGCTGCATGACGGCATCAGCCAGGTGCTGGTGTCGACCAAGCTGCTGCTGGAAACGGCGCACGGCCACCTGGAGGCGCCTGCCGGCCGCGACGGCACGCCTGCGCCACAGCCAGCCATCGATCGAGCGGCCAGCATGCTGCGCCGTGCGCTGGACCGCCTCAACGGTGCGCTCGGCGAGGTGCGGCGCGTCTCGCACAACCTGCGCCCGGCGCTACTCGATGACCTGGGGCTGGCCGCCGCGCTGGAGCTGCTCGTGCGTGAAACGCGCGAGGCGCATGAGGACCGGCAATCCGGCTTCGCCATCGCGCTCGAACTCGCCGGGCCGCCCGTGCAGTTGCCGGACGCCTGCAACACCGCGCTCTTCCGTATCGCGCAAGAGGCGGTCTCCAATATCGAGCGCCATGCCAGCGGCGCCACGCGCATCGGCGTGCTGCTCGAGAACGACATCGACGCCGTACGCCTGTCCATCCGCGACAACGGGCCCGGCTTCGATGTGGAATCCGTGCAGGTGGACCCGCAGCGCGGCATCGGCCTGCGCAACATGCGCGAGCGCATGGCCGCGCTGGGCGGCACCTGCACCATCGCCTCCGGCCCGCACGGCACCGAGGTGTGCGCGGCGCTACCGCACGTCGTCATCGCTCAACTGGCTTCGGCCGCCCGCTCCGCATCTTCTGCCACCGTATGAATACGCCCGTCAAACTCCTCCTGGTCGACGATCACCCGCTGGTGCGCGATGGCGTGCGCGTGCGGCTGGAGGCCGTGCCGCATTTCCGCGTGGTGGGCGAGGCCGGGGATGCGGAGGCTGCGCTCGAAGCGGCGCGCACGCTGTCACCCGATCTGGCGCTGATGGACATCGGCATGCGCGGCATGAACGGCATTGCGCTGACGGAGAAATTCGCCGAGCAGTTTCCAGAAGTCGCCGTGCTGGTGCTGTCGATGCACGACAACCTCGAGGTCGTGCGGCAGGTGATGCGCGCCGGCGCACGCGGCTACGTGCTCAAGGACGCGCCCGCCAGCGAGCTGGTCGAGGCCATCGACGCGGTGCTGGCCGGGCGCGCGTTCTACAGCGCGCAGTTGGCGATGCGCATGGCCGAGCAGGCCATCACCCCCACGCCGGTGGAGGCGCTCACGCCGCGCGAGCGCGACATCCTCGACGGCATCGCCAAGGGCTATGCCAACAAGCGCATCGCCGATGAGTTGGGGCTCTCCGTGCGCACGGTGGAATCGCACCGCCTGAACCTCAAGCGAAAGCTCGGCATCGAGGGGCAGGCGGAACTGGTGAAGTACGCGGTGGAGCTGGGCAAGGGGCGCTAGTTCGGGCGTTAGTTCGCCTTCGTGCTGTCGACGTAGTCGCGCACCATCGTCTCGAACGAGGTGTCGCGGCCGAAGCCCATCGCATCGGCGCGGGCGGTATCGAAGCGCGCCGGCCAGCCCTGCACGATGGCCTTGATGCGCGCGTCGGGCTCCCAGCGGATGCGCGCGACCTGCGCATCGCCGGCCACCTTGCGCATCGCCTCGACCATCTCGCCCACGCGCACGGTAATGCCCGGCAGGTTCAGCGAGCGGCGATGGCCCCACGCCGATGCCGGCAGCGTGTACGCGTGCAGCAACGAGGCCACCACCTGCCGCGGTGACGCGAGCCACAGCTCGGTTTCAGCTTCCACCGGGCAGATTGCCGCCTCACCGGCCAGCGGCTCGCGGATGATGCCGGACGCGAAGCTCGACGCCGCGCCGTTCGGCTTACCCGGGCGCACCGACACGGTCGGGATGCGCACCGCGCGGCCGTCGATGTAACCCTTGCGCGCGAACTCCCCGACCATCAACTCGCCCATCAGCTTCTGCACGCCGTACGAGGCTTGCGGCGTGGGGGCGGTTTCGTCCGTCACCACGGCGGGCAGTTGGCCGCCGAACACCGCCACCGAGCTGGCGAACAGCACGCGCGCCGCGCGGCCGGTCTTGGCCTGCTGCGCGCGCAGCGCTTCGAGCAGCGCACGCGTGCCATCCAGGTTCACGCGCATGCCTAGGTCGAAGTCCGCCTCGGCGGTGCCGCTCACCACGGCGGCCAGGTGGAACACGCCGCCGACGTGGTCGTCGATCACCTGGGCGATCAGTGCATGGTCCGCCGCGTCACCGGTCACATAGCGCACGCGCGGGTCCTGGATCTGGCCGGCCACCTGGTCCAGCACGACAAAGGTCTCGACCGGCTGCACGGTGCCATCCGCGCCGGGCAGGCCGGGTTGCTGGAGCAGTTCTGCCAGCACGCGCTGGCCCAGGAAACCGGCGCCGCCGGTGATGAGGATGTTCATGGTGCCTCCTTGTCGTCGGATCGGGCCGGGCGGGGCCGCCTGACGAGATTTGATCGTTGTCTAGGGTAAACGTGGATGAAGCCATCCGGCTCAACTTGTATGATGACACGACGAATTTACGCTTGCCAAGCAAACCCCATCCTCCGTCACCATGTTTGAACGACTCGACGCCGCGCCCTCCCTGTCCGACCGCGTGGCCCAAGCCCTGATGGACAAGATCGACTCGGGCGAGCTGCGCCGCAGCGAGCGCATGCCCTCCGAGACCGTGCTCGGCCAGGAATTCGGCGTGAGCCGCACGGTGATCCGCGAGGCCATCTCGCGGCTGCGCCATGAGGGCGTGGTCGAGGCGCGCCAGGGCAGCGGCGTGTACGTCACGCAGCAGGCCGGGCTCAAGCCGCTGCGCATCGACGCCGCGCAGGCCGGGTCGATCGACGCCGTGCTGCACATCATCGAGCTGCGCCGCGCGCTGGAGGCCGAGGGCGCCGCACTGGCCGCCCAGCGCCGCACCGACGCGCAGATGATCGAGATCGACGCGGCGCTCGACGGCATCGATGCCGCCGTGGCGGCCGGCGGCGACGGCGTGGCAGAAGACCTGCGCTTCCACCACGCCATCGCGGCCGCCAGCGGCAACCCGTTCCTGGTGCAGGCGCTTGGCTTCTTCAGCCAATACCTGGAAGAGGCGATCGGCGTGACGCGCAGCAACGAAGCGCGCCGCGAAGACTTCGCCCGCCAGGTGCGCGACGAGCACCGCGCGATGGT
>CAJXMR010000175.1 GCA_913056305.1 uncultured Ralstonia sp. | reverse complement strand
CGGTGCGGCGCGCGCTGGCCATCCAGCTCATCATCAACCGCGAGTGGGGCCTGGCGAGGTGCGAGAACCCGAACCAGGGCAGCTTCATCATCGACGAGCTGACCGACCTGGTGGAGGAGGCCGTGCTGCAGGAGTTCGAGCGCATTGCCGAGCGCGGCGGCGTGCTGGGTGCGATGGAGACCGGCTATCAGCGCGGCAAGATCCAGGAGGAGTCGATGCTGTATGAGCAGCGCAAGCATGATGGCTCGCTGCCGATCATTGGCGTCAATACGTTCCGCAATCCGGAGGCGGAGAGCACGGTGCCGACGCATATCGAGCTGGCGCGCTCCAGCGAGGAAGAGAAGCAGAGCCAGCTTGCGCGCTTGCGGGATTTTCATACGCGCAATGCTGGCGAGGCGCCAGCCATGCTGCAGCGGCTGCAGCGTGCTGTGATCGAGGATCAGAACGTGTTTGCTGTGCTGATGGACGCGGTGCGGGTTTGCTCGCTCGGGCAGATTACGCACGCGCTGTTTGAGGTGGGCGGACAGTACCGCCGCAATATGTGAGGTGGCGGCGAGGTGGCGGCGATTAGGACTGCGCTGCCAGTTCAACGGCGCGCGCCGCCTGAGCGGCGGTGTCGGCAAGCCAGTGCTGGCGCTCGGCGTCGCTGCTGGTCGCCACCACGCCGAACAGCGAGCGCATCACGTGCTTGACGCCGCAGTAGCGCAGGATGCCCTCGCCCCAGATGCGCTCCAGCGGGTCGCCAAACACGGCCCGTTCGCGCGCGACGGGCGTATTGCCGGTGTTGATGACCAGGGCAGCGCGCGTGCGCAGCAGCCCGATCGGCGCATCGCCCTGGTCATCGCCCTTGGCAAAGGTATAGGCCGCATTGGGGGCGAAGACCCGATCGATCCAGCCCTTCATGAGCGCGGGCGGCATGCCCCAGCAATTCGGGTGGACCACGGCCAGCAGGTCGCTGTCGCGCAGCTCGGCGATATGCGCCTGCACCTGCGGGTCCTGAGTTGGCTGGCCGCGCGCTTCTTCCGCAGTCAGGAGTGGGTTGAACCGTTCCTCAAGCAGATCGTGGAGGGTGACATCGCATCCCAGCGCGCTCCAGGTCGCCTTGATCTGGTTGGCTAGGGCGTGATTGAAGCTGGCGGGGGCCGGATGCCCCACGACGATCATGGCTCTCATGGATGGCGTTGCGTGGTGCAAGATGGGTCAGGGGTGCGGGCGGCGTTGGCTGCCGATCCAAATTCAGCGCGCGATTCGCATTCGCCAGGATGATGCCCGATCCTGCGGCGCGCTGTTCGATACGGGGGCATGCCGATTGCCCCCTGGCGATTAGTGAGTTTGACCTGTGCCGCTGCCATACGTCTGGAACACCGACAGATCCGGATACTTGCTGCGGATCAGCGTCCACTCGCTCTGGTCGAAGAACGTGCAGGCGTCGCGGCTCATGCGCTTGGCGACTTCCAGGCAGAAGCGCACCGCCTCGGCCAGGTCGGTCTCGTGGTCGGCCGACGAATCGCTGCCCGCCACCACCGACTGCGCCGTGAGCGCCACGCCCACCACCGGCGCGTGCGTGGCCACGTGCGGCTGCATGATGCTGTTGAAGTGGTACAGGCCGTTGTCATACGGCGTGATGTCCTGCTGCGAGATCGGGAACGTCACCGCCGGGCAGCCGGTGGTCGATTCCATGATGCCGACCAGGTCCGGCGCCACGCGCAGGATGTAGCCCTGCATGGCGGTGGGCGAGATCGCAAAGCCGCGATGCTTGACGATGCTGTTGCCCTTGGACGCGTCGATGGAGAGGATCGCCTCCATCTCCTTGAGCACTTCGTACTCGTTCATGGTTGACGACGAGACCGGCATGCCCATGAAATCCACCGGCTTGCGCGGCGTGATCGACACGTCGGTCGACAAGTGGGTGGTGACGATCACGTCGCCGGCGAGCTGGTCGCCGCGCTGCTTCATCTGCATCAGCTTGAGTGCCACCGCCAGCGAGGCGATCGGGCCGTCGGCGTCCGACACCAGGCCCACGCGGTGCGGGTAGGCGCCAATCGCGCCATTGCGGCCGATCACGCCCAGCGTGGCCGGGCGGCCCGGCACGCCGTGGCTGGTGCCGTTGATCTTGATGGCGACGAAGTAGGTCAGCTTCTTGGTGTCCTCGGGCGGTTCATCGTGGACTTCCGTCACCTCGACGGTCACGCCGTCGCTCGTGTAAGGCGCAAAGAAGTCGTTGATCTTCTGCGTGGTGATGCTCTTGGTATCGAGAAATTCGATGATGTCGAGGACTTGCTTCAATGCCATATCGGTTCTCCGTTCAGGTGGATTGGGAGCGTGCTGTGCAAGACAGCGTAGGTGGCGCCCAAGCCGGATGCCATGGATGGGCGCCGTATTTCCTAGGTGGAAGAGTTGGATCAGAACCGGTGCCGCATCCCGACCCGGTAGACGATCTGGTTGCCGCTGGTCGACGACGGCAGCACCGCCGACACCTTGGCGTGCGCGGTCGGCCCCAGCGCGCGCTGCCAGCTCACCATGCCGTAGACGTCGGTGCGCTTGGACAGGCTGTAATCGACAATGCTGTTGAGCTGGTGGTAGGTGTTCTTCTCGATGCGCGTCATGGCGTAATCCAGCCCCGCGTACCAGGCCGGGGCGAAGCTGACTTTCGTCCCCACCTCGTACGCCTGCGCGGTGACGCCGTGGCCGTCGTAGTCCTTCAGGCGCGTGTTGGTGGCCATGCCGTGCAGCCACACCTTGCCGAAGTCGTACGAGGCACCGACGCCGGCGATGCGCTGGTTCGAGATCTTCTGGTAGACGCTGCAGACCGGCAGCGCGTGGAACGCCGCGCCGCCGATCGGCAGTGCCGAGCCGAGCGCGAACACGTGCGGGTCGTTGATGTTGGTGTACGCCCCGCCGATCTTGAAGGCACCCTTGGCATACAGCAGGCCCGCGCTGACCGTGCGCTTGTTGAAGTTGCTGAACTCGCGCCCCGAGACCGGATCGCGCCCCGGCGATTGGCCGAAGCCGTACATCGCGCCGCCTGACAGCGTGCCGCCGCCCAGGCCCACCTCCGGGCTCATCCACAGCACCGAGTTGTCGATGCGCTGGCCGCTCACGCGGTCGATGTCGATGAAGTGGTATTGGTAGTTGCCGCCATACGTGCTGCCAGCCGCAAAGTTGGCGCCCAGCAGCGTGCCCATCAGGTCGTACTGGCGGCCAAGCGTGAGCGTGCCGGCGGTGCGATTGGACAGGCCGACCCAGGTCTGGCGCCCGAAGAAGCTGTTCGGGATGGCGCTCT
Source organism: uncultured Ralstonia sp. (assembly GCA_913056305.1). Lineage (GTDB taxonomy): Bacteria > Pseudomonadota > Gammaproteobacteria > Burkholderiales > Burkholderiaceae > Ralstonia. The sequence goes on along the minus strand of CAJXMR010000175.1, from coordinate 6,694 downwards.
GGCCGTTGTGGACGTGAAAGCCGCTCTCCAGCGTGAACACGGCCTTGGTGCCGCCGCCCAGCTCTTCCGACCCGCGCACGCCAAAGCGGCTGCCCTGGCGCACCCCGCTGGGCAGCGACCACAGGTGGCCGCCGGCGCCGGCGTTGGTCACATAGTCCACGCCTTCATCCAGGATGCCGTACAGCGTGACGTTGCTCTGCGCGCTCGCGGCATCGGCCAGCAGGCCGGCGCTGGCCGCCAGCGCCATGGCGCCGCGACGGATGGCCGATCGTGTGGCGAAGCGCTCCCCTTGCGCGTCGCCATGGGCGCGCGCCCTCGCATGCAGTGCTTGCATGTTCTCCCTCAGTCTTCTTGGTGTGGTGGCCGCTGCACGGGCGTGCAGCGGCGTCTGCGGGCGCGGCCTGGGGTCACCCCGGCGCGGCCCGGCGTGGTGGTCAGGCGGTCACGGCCTGCCCGACCCGTGCGGTGATGTCGCCGGCCGGCAGGTCAACCAGCGGCTCATTGGCGACAAACAGGCGGGCCGGCTTTGGGCCGACCAGCAGCACGCGCTCGTCGGTCACTTCCAGCCAGTCGCCTTCGGGGATGCCGAGCACGCGCACCTCGGGGTTCACCACCAGGAACTCGGCGATGCGCTGGTCGCGCGTTTCGCCCTGGTGGCCCGGCGGCAGCTCGTTGTTGTAGTGCGGGTTGATCTGGAACGGGATCAGCCCCAGCGCATCGAACCCCTGCGGATCGACGATCGGCATGTCGTTGGTGGTGCGCAGCGTCGGGCAGCTCATGTTGGTGCCCGCGCTCCAGCCGACGTACGGCGTGCCACGCTTGACCGCCGCGCGGATCGGCTCCAGCAGCCCCCACTCGCGCATCAGTTGCAGCAGCCGCCACGAGTTGCCGCCGCCCACCAGGATCAGCTCGGCCTCTTCAATGGCGACGATGGTGTCGTCGAATTCATGGATGCCGCGCACCTCGATGCCCAGCGGCGCGAGCGCCTGCTGCACGGTGTCGCGGTAGCTGTCCCATGACATCGTCACGCCGGCAAAGGGGATGAATACGGCGCGCTTGCGGCCTTGGCTGAGCTTCTCGAAGGCGGGCAGCGCGTGCTGCAGGTATTCGCCGCCCGGGTTGCGCGAGTTGGAGAGGAGGAGTAATTCCATATCGGGTTCCTTGTGATGAGAGATCGGTCAGGCGGAGGCCGTCTCGGCCGCCAGCGCGCGGATGCCCGCCACGGCGCGGTCGATTTCCGCCTCGGTGTTGAAGTACAGCGGCGAGATGCGCACCATCTTGTCGATGCCGTGGCGCTGCAGGATCGGCAGCGCCATGAAGTGCCCGGCCTCGATGATCACGCCCTCAGCCTCCAGGCGTGCCACGATGGCGTCCGCCCCTACGCCGCGCACGTTGAAGGGCACGATCATCAGGCGGTCGGCATCGCGCGCCGGGCCATAGAGCTCGATGCCGTCGAGCGTGCGCAGCTGCGCGACGGTGTAGTCGGTCAGCGCGCGTACGCGCTGGTGGATGGCCGAGATGCCGATGCCGTTGGCATATTCGATGGCTGCGCCCAGGCCCAGGATGGACGGCACGATCGGGCAACCCGCCTCGAAGCGCTTGGCCGTGGTCTGCAGCGTCACGGCCTGCGTGGCAATGTCGAAGCCCGCGTTCCACCAGCCCACCAGCGCCGGTTCCATCTGCGGGATCAGCTCCGCGCGCGCGAACAGGAGGCCGCTGCCCTCCGGCCCACGCAGTGCCTTGCGCCCGCATGCCGCCAGGAAATCGCAGCCCAGCGCGCGCACGTCGATCGGCACCAGCCCGAGCGATTGCGATGCATTGATCAGCGTGAGGATGCCGCGCGCGCGCGCCAGCGTGCAGATGGCCTCGATGGGCTGCAGCGCGCCGGTGGCGTTGGGCAGGTGCGAGACCGAGATCAGGCGCGTGCGCGGCGTGAGCATGGCGGCCAGCACGTCGAGCGGGATCATGCCGCCGTCATCGACCGGTACCACGCGCACGTTGACGAGGCCGGCTTCCTGCAGGCGCAGCCATGGTGCCTGGTTGCTCATGATCTCGGCGTTGGTGATGATGACCTCGTCACCGGGTTGCCAGCGGAGGCCGCGCGCGATCAGGCTGATGGCCTCGGTGCCGTTCTTGGTGAAGGCGATTTCCTCCGCCTGCGCGCCGATGAACGCGGCAGCCGCGGCACGCACGGCTTCCACGCGTGCGTAGGTTTCCTTGCGGAAGGCGGGCAGGTACGGACCGACCTGCGCGGTGCGGCTCAGGTAATCCGTCATCGCGTCGATCACCTGGCGCGGCGGCACGGAGGCCGCGGCGTGGTCGAGGTAGGCGAGGTTCGGCACCAGCAGCAGGTCGCCGCGCGTGCGTGCCCAGAGGGCGTCATTGGAAGACGTCATGCCAAGTCCTTATTTGATGAACAGCCGGCCGGTGACGATCGGCTTGAAGAAGCTGTAGAGCGTGTCGCCGGCGATGAAGCCCGCAGCCATGGTGGCGCAGGTCGATTCACCCGCCGCGCCGTAGCGCTTGCGTACCGCAAAGCGGATCGCCAGACCCGTGAGCACCGCCCAGCCCGCCGCCGGGAAGCCCAGCAGCAAGCCGGTCGCCATCAGCACGCCGAGCTGCTTGCGCGTGCCGCCCACCCACTGCAGCAGCGCGCCGGGCACGGCCCACATCGCCAGCTTGAGCGCCACGTCGGCCGACACGCCGGCCTCGATGGTGGCCACGTACACCTTGGCCACCGGCGGGAACAGGTTGTGCGAGAAGAAGTACGGATACGCCAGCACCACGGTGATGGCCGAGACGATGAAGCCGATCATCCCCGCGATGTACTGCTGGCGGCGGCCTTCCAATTCAAGCTGAGGGTTGGCGCCGTTGCCGCGCAGGATGTAGCCGGCCTTGAGGTCGTAGCCCATGTCGGCAAAGGCCGGGCCGGTGGCGGCCGACAGGCCCACCAGCAAGCCAAGGGCCGGCGCCGGGAAGCCGATCATCATGCCGATCAAGAGTGTGATGAGCGCCACCGCAAATGCCGGGAACCACCCCGAGTGCATCGCCGCAATGCCGACGATCACCTCGTGCACGAAGGCGGCAAACGCAGCGAACAGCAGGAAGCCGATCAGCATCGGCGTCGACATGTGCGTGGCCAGCCCGGCCATCGCGGCAATCAGCAGGGCGACGCCCATGTAGCCGACAAAACCGGCACTCAGCCAGCCGACGGTGCGCTTTTCCGACACGGTCAGCACGGCGGGCTCATCAGGCTGGCCCGGCGTCGGACGCGCCTTGTTGCGCACCACCAGCAGCGCCACCTGCACCAGCGCCACCACGCCCGCACCGATCATGAAGCCGTGCGGCAGATAGAGCTTGTTGAGGTCGATACCGAACTTGGGCAGCGAATACCCCTTGATGAGCAGGCCGATGCCGAACATCAGCAGCGCCCACGCATTGCCGATGAAGGCCACGCCCAGCGCCGACATCGGCACGCCCGCCATGGCGCCGCCCACGCCACCGGCCACGCCCAGCAGCAACAGGCCGGCCTTCTTGCCGCCCTGGTCGCCGGCCTGGATCGACTCCGCCGTGGCGATGCCCGCCGGCCACGTGCCGGTGGCCGGAAACGCCTTGGAGCCGAACACGCGGTACAGCAGCGTGCCGTCGATCAGCAGCGCCAGGATGGCGCCCGCCAGCATCGGCACGATCAGGTCATGCCGGCCCATGGAAAACGGCACCGCCACCGGAATCATCAGGCTGTTGGCCGCGCCGAAGGTGGCTGACGAGATGGCCGTCTGCACCAGGTTTTGCCGGTGCACCGAGCGGAAGCGCCGCAGCGCCGCCAGCGGTACACGCGCCAGCAGCATCGCCAGCAGCGCGCCGATGATGGCCGTGTGTGCCGAGATGCCGAGCGTGACGATCAGCTGCATGCCCACCACCGCACCCACGATCGAGACGAGCACCAGGATGATGAAGCTGAGCGGCTCGAAGGCCTTGGGGTGCCGCATGTCGGTGGGGTGCCCGGTGGGCGGGGCCGCGTCGTGGGTGACGGGCGGCGAGCTGGCATGCATGGAATGGGTCTCCTCGGAGGATTTGTTGGGCTGGACCAGCCGCTCAGTAGAAGCGCTGGATGTGCGATTCGATGCCGTCGCGCTCGGCGCGGATGGCGGCGAGCATGGCGGTGGCCTTGGTGTCATCGAAGCGGAACGCCGGGCCGGACACGCCGAGCGAGCCGATCACGCGCTCGCGCTCATCGAACAGCGGCAGGCCGAGGCCGAACACGCCCTCGGCGAATTCACCGACGGAGCGCGCCCAGCCTTGCGCGCGGATCTGCTCCAGTTCTGCACGCAGCGCAGCGCGGTCGACCACCGTGTGCACGGTCTTGCGGGCGAGGTCCGCATCGAGCACGGCATCACGCTCAGCCTCGGGCAGGAAGGCCAGCATCACCTTGGCCGAGGCGCCCGCGTGCAGCGGCACGCGCGTGCCGGGGCGCACGGTGTACTTGATGCTCTGCTCGGGCTCGACGATCTCCAGGTACACCGCTTCATGCCGGTCGAGCATGGCGAGGTAGGCGGTTTCGCCCGTGGCGTCGCAGACGCGCTGCATGGCCGGCAGGATCAGGTCCGACACCTGCAGGCTTTCGCGCAGCGACCCCGCCAACTCCAGGAACGCCATGCCCAGCGCGTACTTGCGCGAGCGGTCGCGCTGCACGACAAAGTTGTGCTCGGCGCAGGTGGCAAGCACACGCTGCACCACCGAGTGATGGACACCCGACGCCTTGGCCAGCTCGCGCACGCCCCACACCGGCGATTGGGCCGTGAAGAAGCGCAGCAGCGTCAGCGAGGTGTCGAGGGTCTTGAGCGTCATAATGTTTCTCAATTGGAAACAGTGTTTCCGGTGGAGAACCATCTTAAAAGTCCGGCGGTGCTGGGTTCAACGCGTTTGCGGGTATACGCCGATTGTTTCTATTGCAGAGACAAATTCAACAAACCTAGTGCTGGTAAGGCTTTGCGGCTCGCGCGCGCTCGTTTATGCTGCGCGTTTCGTACCAACATGTTTCAAAGGGATCGCGTCATGGCAATTCAAACGGTCGGCATCGTCGGTGCCGGAACGATGGGCAACGGCATTGCGCAAGCGTGCGCCGTGGTCGGGTTGGATGTGGTGATGGTGGACATCAGCGATGCCGCCGTGCAGAAGGGCATCGCCACCGTGGCGGGCAGCCTGGACCGCCTGATCAAGAAGGACAAGCTGACCGAAGCCGACAAGGCCAGCGCGCTCGCGCGCATCCAGGGTTCGACCTCGTACGACGACCTCAAGCGCGCCGACCTCGTGATCGAGGCCGCCACCGAGAACCTCGAGCTGAAGGTGAAGATCCTCAAGCAGCTCGAAGCCGTGGCCGCGCCGCACGCGATCGTGGCGTCCAACACGTCGTCGATCTCGATCACGAAGCTGGCCGCCGTGCTGCAGGACGCGAGCCGCTTCATCGGCATGCACTTCTTCAACCCGGTGCCGATGATGGCGCTGGTGGAGATCATCCGTGGCCTGCAGACCAGCGACGCCACGCATGCTGACGTCGAGGCGCTGGCGCACACGCTGGGCAAGACGCCGATCACGGTCAAGAACAGCCCGGGCTTCGTGGTCAACCGCATCCTGTGCCCGATGATCAACGAGGCGTTCTGCGTGCTGGGCGAGGGGCTGGCCTCGCCGGAAGAGATCGACGAAGGCATGAAGCTCGGCTGCAACCACCCGATCGGGCCGCTGGCGCTGGCCGACATGATCGGCCTGGACACCATGCTGGCCGTGATGGAAGTGCTGTACACCGAGTTTGCCGACCCGAAGTACCGCCCGGCCATGCTGATGCGCGAGATGGTGGCCGCCGGCTACCTGGGCCGCAAGACCGGCCGCGGCGTGTACGACTACCGCAAGTAAGCCGGGCTGTCCGGCAACTGTCCGGCCGGATTCAGCAGAAGTGTCTGCAAGTGTGCATGGAGGGTGCGTCACGTTGCGTCGAAGATGACGCATCGCCGCACCCTTTCTTTTACCCACCGGACCTTGCCATGCCGCGCTACGCCTTCCGCCTGCTCAACGTCTTTGCCGAATCTACCTTCGGCGGCAACCAGCTCGCCGTCTTCGAAGACGGGCGCGGCCTGGACGACGCCACCATGCAGGCGATCGGACGCCAGTTCAATCTGTCCGAGATCACCTTCCTCTTTCCCGACGAGACCGACGGCGCCACCGCACGCTTCCGCATCTTCACGCCCGACTACGAGATGCCGTTTGCCGGCCACCCGTCGCTGGGCACCGCGCAGGTGGTGCGCGAGCTGTACGGCCCCGGCAACGAGCTGACGCTGCGCTGCCAATCCGGCGTGGTCCGCCTGGCCGCGAATGATCACGGCTGGTCGCTGATCCCGCCGCGCTCCGGTGCGTTGAGCACGCGCGAGGCCGACCCGGCCATCGCCGGCATGCTGGGCCTGGATGCCGATGCGCTCGCCGGTCCGCCGCTGTGGGTCGATGCCGGCATCGAGCAGCTCATGGTGCCGGTCAAGCGCCGTGCCGATGTCGAGCGTGCCCGCCCGGACCCGTTGGCCTTCGACGCATGGCCGCGCAGCCGCAACGATGGGCGCAACGCCTATGTCTTCGTCATGCCCGAACCCGGCAGTGCAGACCCGGTCGTGGCGCGCTTCTTCTTCGAATACGGCAGCGGCCTGAACGA